>NZ_BJZO01000060.1 GCF_007992075.1 Pararhodospirillum oryzae | reverse complement strand
TGCCGCGTGAGCCAAGCACACGGAGTGCGCGCCCGGCGCTTGAGTGCCTCGAAAAAACGCCAGGGCAATCGGTTCACCCGATTGATGGTGTGGACGACCGCTGCCCACCGGCATCGAAGTGCCCTGGCCAAAAGCGGTTCTTCCTTTGCGAAAACCGGCTTCGGGATCACACTTTCCATGGATCTTGTCTTGGGCCGTGGCCGGACACTCGACCGGACCAGGGGTTTTCAACGCCCGGGGAGGCTTTGCGTCCGCCCCTCCTTCGGGAAAGCGGACTTGACGTCATGAGCCAACGTTCTCCCTCGCTGCGCGAGAAGGTCCGTCAGCTGCGCCGAACCTTTCTGACCAAGCTCCCCGACACCCTCGGCGAGGGGCGCGCCTTGTGCGCACGCCTCGCCACCGCGCCCGAGGACCTGGAAACCAGCCTGGAAGACCTGTGCCGGACCTTTCATGGCATCAAGGGCACGGCCGCCTCGTTCAACCTGCCCGACCTCAGCACGGCGGCGGCGGCGGGCGAGGCCCTGGTGTTGACGGTACGAGACAGCGAGGACACCGATCTCCCGCGCCGGGCGGCGCGCGTGCGGGCCCTGCTGCCGGCCCTTGAGCATGCCCTGGACCAGCTTCTGGCCCTGGCGCGGGCCTGCGCCGACGCCGAGGCGGCCGCCGCCCCCGAGGTTCCCGACTTCCAGGCCGTCGCGCCCCTGCCCCGCCAGGATCGCAAGCGTGTTTACGTCTGCGACGACGAGGAACTGATGGCGGAGCAACTGGGCGCCCAGCTGGCTTGCTTCGGCTACTCGATCAGCGTGTTCACCAGTCCCGAGAACCTGCGCGCCGCCGTGCTGGCCATGCGGCCCGACGCGGTGGTCATGGACATTATCTTCCCGTCGGGAAACTCGCAGGGAACCGACATGATCGCGACCTTGCACCGCGACATGCGCAACCCGCCGCCGGTGGTCTTCATTTCGGCCCGGCGTGATTTCGATGCCCGCCTGCGCGCCGTCCAGGCGGGGGGCGAGGCGTATTTCCCCAAGCCGGTCAAGGCGATTGATCTTGTTGAATGCCTGGATGCCCTGACCTTGGGCCAGGAGCCGGATCCGTTCCGGGTCCTGGTGGTGGACGACGAACCCGAGGTCGCGGCCTACCACAGCTTCATCCTGGAACAGGTGGGGATGACCACGCGCCTGCTCCACGACCCTGCCCTGGTCCTGGAAACCCTGGGGGAGTTCAAGCCCGACCTGATCTTGATGGACATGTACATGCCCACGTGCAGCGGACGCGATCTGTCGCGCGTGATCCGGCAGGTGCCGGAATTCATCAGCCTGCCCATCGTGTTCCTGTCAAGCGAGACCAACAAGGCCAAGCAGGTGACTGCCTTGCGCGTGGGCGCGGAAGGCTTCCTGACCAAGCCCATCCAGCCCGAGGACCTGATCAGCGCCGTGGCCCTGCGCGCCGAGCGCATGCGCACGCTGCGATCGCTGATGGTGCGCGACAGCCTGACCGGCCTGTTCAATCACACCTTCATGCTGCAGTTCCTGGAATCGGCCCTGGCCACGGCCCGGCGCGAATCCACTCAGTTGTGCCTGGTGATGATCGACGTGGACCGCTTCAAGATGGTCAACGATACCCACGGCCACCCGGTGGGAGACCAGGTTCTGGTGGCGCTGGCCCGCCTGCTGCAACAGCGCCTGCGCTCCTCCGACACCGTGGGCCGCTATGGGGGCGAGGAATTCGCCCTGATCTTGCACAACATCGGGCCCGAGGAAGGCGCCGTGTTGATCGACAACCTGCGCCGGGACTTCGGACGCATCCGCTTCCAGGGCGCCGAGCAGGATTTTTCGTGCACCTTTAGCGCCGGACTGACCGGTCTGGTGGGCGGCGCGACGGCGCACCGCCTGCTGGAACGGGCCGATCAGGCCTTGTACGCGGCCAAGCGCGCGGGCCGTAACCGCGTTGTCGTGTCAACCCCGGAGACGCCACCATGAGCCCCGGTCGTCCGCCCTCCCTGGACCAGGTGCTGGCCCGGCGCGCCCACGCCAGCCGCGCGACGGTGGTCGACGTGGACGAACCCCGGACCAAGCTGGTGGTGGCGTGGCTTGCCCGCGAGTGGCTGGCCTTTCCCGGACGGCAGGTCCGCGAGATCCTGCCCGGCACGCCGGCCTTCTTCCTGCCCGGCTGTCCTCCCGGGCTGGAGGGCGTCATCAACGTGCGCGGCGACATCGAACCGGTGCTGTGCCTGAGAACCCTGCTCCACCTGCCTCCCCCCGCGCCCGACGAGCCCTCGCGAATCCTGATCGGAAAAGGGGGATCCGTTCAGGCCGGGCTGCGGGTCGACCGGGTGGAAGAAGTCATGGATGTACCCGACAGTGCCTTGCAACCTCCTCCCCCGACGCTTCCCGATCCCTTGCGAAACTGGGCCCTGTCGATCTTCCCGTTTCGCAATCAGGGCGTTTTGGTGTTGGATATCGAGCGCCTGCTGGGTGACTATTGCAGTGCTCATTTATAGGGGGCGCGAGCACGATGGTCCCACCCGACCTTGGGCAGGAAAGCCTTCCCCTGGTGTGCTTCCGGGCCGGGGGACATCTTCTCGCGGTTGAGGCCCGGCATGTCGTGGCCCTGGGGGACAGCGACGACCCCACGGTGCCCGCCCTTGCCGGCCGCCTGGGATTGCCGGAAACCCACGAGGACACCCCCCGGCTTCTGGCTTTCCGGGGGGCGGACGAGACCCCCCACTGGCTGGCCGTCGGCGCCCCGGTGCGGTTGGAACACTGGGCGTTGACGTCGATTTTTCCGTTGCCTTCGTTGCTGGCCGCCTGTCTGCGCGTCCCCGGCGCGGTCGCGCTTGCCCTCGCGGACCAGGGTGCTTGCCTGATCCTTGAACCGGAGGGCTTCCTGGCCCCCTCTTCCCCGTCCGCCGGACCGGGGAAGGAACGAACTCCCTGACACCTGGCGACAAAGGAAAACAGCGGGTGAGTGGAATGACCTCGTGGCAGCATCTTCTTGACGATGCGGAAATGGCGATGGCCCTCTATGCCGAGGACGGCGCCTTGATCTGGGTCAACCCCGCCCTGGCCCGTTTGTCCGGCTTCCCGCGCGAGCACCTTCAAGGCCGCCTGGATGGCTTCTTGTACGTGCTGGAGCCGGGAGGGCTTATCACCGGTTTCCCCGAGTATCTGCCGCGCATGGCGCCCACCAGCGGAACGGCCACGATGCGCTGCCTTGGGGGCGGATCCCTGGATGTTTCGTTCACCGCCGGGCGCACGCAAACCCCGGACGGCATCCGATACCTGGTCACCGTGGCGGACATCAGCGACGAACGCTGTTTGCCCTGCCGCATTCGCGACAGCCGCGAACGCTTCCGGCAGGCGGTCGATGAACAGCCCGAAATGCTGTGCCGATGCCTGGCCGACACCACCATCACCTTCGTGAACCAGGGGTTTGCCTCGCTGTTCGACCGCACGCCGCCCGAGATGCTGGGGCTGCGCCTGCGTGATCTGACGCCGGTGGACGAACGGGCTGCCCTGGATGGCCATCTGGCCTTGTTTACCCGCTTCAGCCCGATGCACGACCTGCGCGCCACCTTGGTCCGCCCCAGCGGACGACGGGTCCATCTGCTGTGGCGCCGGCGCGCCGTGTTCTCACCCGACGGCGCGGTGGAAGCCTTCAGCGCCACGGCCCGCGACATCACCACCCAGGCCTGCCTCGAAGAACAGGCCCTGCGCACCCACCAGCTGCTGCGCGACAGCGAGGAACGCTTCCGGCTGGTCTTCGACCAGACGCCGGTGGGCATGGCGCTTGTCGACACCGCCGGACGCTTTGTCCAGGTCAACGGCGCCCTGACCACGATTCTCGACATGCGGGCCGACGACCTCCTGGGCCGGCTGGTGCTGGATCTGTTCCCCGGGGATCGTCGCGAGGAGGACATGGCGTGGTTGCGGGCCTGCCTTGTTCCCTGTCCGGAACCGCTGCCGCCCCGCGAGCACGCCTTGTTGACCGGCACGGGCGAACGGGCCTGGGTTCAGACCACCTGTTCCCCCCTGGGCATGACCGGCGCCGAGCCGGGCTTGTTCATTTTCCATATCGAGGACATCGGCCGCCGGCGGGCCGAGGAAGAAGCCCTGAAACAGGCCAAGGATCAGGCGGTCGCGGCCAGCCAGGCCAAATCCCTGTTCCTGCAGACCATGAGCCACGAACTGCGCACCCCGCTGAATGCCATCATCGGCTTTAGCGAGGTGATTTCAGGCGCCCTTCTCGGCGACCTCGGCGCGCGTTACCGGGAGTACGGGGCGGATATCGTTTCCAGCGCCCACCACCTCCTCGACATCATCAACGACATTCTCGACATTGCCCGCATTGAAACCGGCACGGTCAGCGTGACCCCCGAGCTGATCAACGCCGATGCCCTGGTGCAAGAAAGCGTTGCCCTGCTCCGCGACCGCGCCGAGGCAAAGAACCTGGCCCTGGTGGTGCCTCCGTCCGACTGCGGGGGCTGCCTGGTTGTCGCCGACCGCCGCGCGCTCAAGCAGATCCTGATCAACCTGCTGTCCAACGCCGTCAAGTTCACGCCGGCGGGCGGAACCATCACGGTCCGGACCGAATGGACCGGGGGGGAAATGCGCCTGCGCGTCCAAGACACCGGAATTGGCGTCGATCCCGAGGACCAGGAACGGATTTTCGAGCCTTTTGTGCAAGCCGAGCGGGAAAAATCCCGCCATCACGAGGGAACCGGCCTGGGGTTGCCCCTGTGCCGCAGTCTGGCCGCCTTGCATGGCGGCACGCTCACCTTGAACAGCCATCCCGGGGAAGGCAGCACGTTTACCCTGACCCTGCCCGACAGACCCCTATAGAAAAGTAAATAAGATCAATAAACGGCTGCCTCACGCTTTCTGCGTGACACAACCCAATAAAATTACACTGAACTTTCCAGCAGAAGTTTTTCTCTTTCGCCGGATCGGAAACACCAGTTTTTATTATGAGCAGGCGGCGACCTTCGGAGAACGGGATAAGCCGGCCTGTTGTTCGATGCCGGCCCGGCTCAGCGCCAGACCGGCCCGCACGCGTGTCAGCAACCAGGCCACGCTTTCCTCGAAAAAAGCCGTCTCGTCGCTGGTTTCCAGGGCGCGGGCGTGTTGACGCAACATGCTATGCCGGCTGAAGGCGGCGCACTGGCCGATGACCCAGACCGCGTCCCTTTCCGCCTCGGGGTCATCGGCACGCGCCCCGGTCTCGCGCGCGAGCAGCGCGGCCACGGCGTGAAAGTGGCCGTCCATCAAGGCGCGGGGGTCAACCCCGGGCACACCGCTGGACGCCAGGTGTTCCCAGGCGAACAAACGGTGCAGCAAGGCCCGCTCCCCTGCCGGCATCACGGTTTCGCTCAACAGGTCGCGGACCAGGGCCTCGACCGGATCCGGGGTTTCCAGCCAGCCGGGCAAGGGATCGTCGCGCAGTCTGATCAGGCGCGCCATGGCGTGGCGCATGACGGCTTCGTAGAGCTTCGCCTTGTTGCCGAAGTGATAGTTCACCGCGGCCTGATTGGCGCCGGCCCGATAGACAATCGCCTGGATCGTGGCCCCGTGATACCCTTTTTCCGAGAATTCTATGACAGCCGCCTCTAAAAGGCGCTCTTTTGTGGTCATGGCGTCGTCCTGCCTCCTTGTGTGCGGTCCATGCGAAGGAGCCGGTTGCGCTCCTTCCCGGGAGGACAGCCGCGTCGAATGGATATTTGAAACCCGACTGTCCACCCTGATTGCATGCACTCAACAGGCCGGGCGGGGTTCCCGGCCCGCTCGCCTCCGCGAGGAGGGGAGATCGCGTGTTTCAGGAGGTCAATCATGAACGTCGAAGGCACAAGCTCTTCAAGCTACAGCCTGGCGATGGCCGCAAACAGCCTCACCCGGGCCCAACGCTTCCAGTCCGCCGACACGGATGGCAGTGGGGGATTGAGCCTGGAGGAGATGAAGGCCGACAGGCAAAACATGCCGGGCGGCAACAACGGTCCCTCGGTCGAGGACGTGTTTTCCCAGATGGACACGGACGGCAACGGCGAGGTTTCCCAAGAGGAAATGGAAGCCTTCCAACCGCCGCCGCCACCTCCCATGGACAGCGACACCGCGAGCGCCTTGTTGCAGGCGCAAGAAGGTGGCGCCGGCATGATGTCGGTGGAAGACATGTTCGCCAGCATGGACAGCGATGGCGACGGCAGCCTGACCGAGGAAGAGTTCACCTCGGCCGTCACCGGCGCCTCGACGGCGGGCGGCTCGGGTTCGGTGAGCAGCGCCGATGCCCAGGAAGTGTTCGATGAACTCGACACCAACGAGGATGGCGTGGTCAGCGCCTCCGAGCTGGCCGCCGCCGCGCCGCCGCCGCCACCGCCGCCCGCCGGGGACGGCGGCGCGCCGGCCGGAGGCGGTGCCCCGCCGGCTGGGGGCGGGGGCGCGGTGAGCAGCGCCGACAGCGAGGAGGACTACGACCCCCTCGATACCAACAAGGATGGGATCGTCAGCGCGTCCGAACGGGCCGCCGCCACCAGCGGCGGGCAGGCGAGCGGGATTGAAAGCCTGCTTTCCTCGCTCGGCAGCGACGGGGCCACGGATGACAGCAGCGGCACCACCTCGGACGGCGCCACCTTCGGGGCGCAAAGCCTGATTCAGCAAACGCTGATGGCCTACAGCCAGACCGTCCAGTCGAACCAGGCCACGACCCGCTCGGCGATGGTGGTGTAGCCGTCCGGCGCGGGCCTCCCCTGGCAGGGGGAGGCCCGGCCCCCGGAGAACCGTCTGGCCGGCGGGAGTGGAAGCCAGGCAGGCCAGACGGTCCCTTCAAGCCCGTTTTCCCCCGGAAATCCTGCTTTGGAATCCCGGGGGCTCCAGGCCGGCGGAGTGTTCAGATCGCCGTGGTCTCCCGTCCCAGGGTTTCCAGCGCCGTGCGCACCGAAGGAGGCACGGGTGCCGGCCGTCCGCTGGCCCGTTCCACGAACACCTGCACCCAGGCGCCCAGCGCCGCCACCTCGCCGGTGCCCGAGGCGAACAGGGCCAGGCCATAGGTCACGCTGGTGGTCCCCAGGCGCGCGACGCGCAAGCCCCCCTCCACCCAGGTGCCACCCCCCGTTCGCGCAAGCGGACGCAAGAACCGGCAGCGGTTTTCGGCCACGAAGGGGATGACCGGGGCACTCAGGAGATCGAGGCCGGCCTTTTCCTCCAGGAACGTGACCAGGGTGGCCTCGAAAAAGCGGTAATAGGTGACGTTGTTCACATGGGCGAACGGATCCAGGTCCCCCCATCGGGTTTGGATGGCCAGACGATAGGGATAGGCCAGATCCTCCCCCGGCAGGGCCAGGGAATCAGCGCAAGGAATGGAGTCGCAGGCGGCGGACATGGAACACCTTCAAACCCGACCGTGGGCAAACCCGACCGTGGGCAAACCCGACCGTGGGCACACCCGACCGTAAGCGCACCCGGACCATGGGCGCGTCCGACAGGGAGAACGGCCGGAAGCGGGTCGGTCGAGGGGAAGAAACCCGGGGGCCCCGCGCCAAAGTCGGCGCCTGGCCCCCGGGCAACGGGACAGTCGGGTTACTGCGCGGTCCAGCCGCCATCCACCGACAAGGTGGTCCCGGTGATCGACGCGGCCGGATCCGAACACAAGAACACGGCCATGGCGCCGATCTGCTCCGGGGTCACGAACCGGCCCGAGGGCTGCTTTTCGCCCAGCAGATCCTGGCTCGCCTCCTCGATGCTCTTGCCCTCGGCCTCGGCGCGGGCCTCGATCTGGCGCTGGACCAGGGGGGTGAGCACCCATCCCGGGCAGATGGCGTTGACCGTGATGGCGCGTTTGGCGTTTTCCAGGGCCGCGACCTTGGTGAGCCCCACGACCCCGTGCTTGGCCGCGACGTAGGCCGACTTGTTCACGCTGGCCACGAGGCCGTGCGCGCTCGCGATGTTGATGATCCGCCCCCAGTCGCGTTCGATCATGCCGGGCAGCACCGCCGCGCTGCAATGGAACACGGCCGACAGGTTGACCGCGATCACCTGATCCCATTTCTCGGCGGGGAACTCGGGGATCGGGGCCACGTGCTGGATGCCCGCGTTGTTGACCAGGATGTCGAGGCCGCCCAGATCGGCGGCGGTATCGGCCACCAGGGCGCGGCAGGCGGCCGGATCGCTCAGGTCGGCGAAGCGATAGGTGCAGCGCACGCCATGAGACGTTTCGATGTCATGGCGCAGGCGTTCGATCGCCTCGGGGTCGCCAAAGCCGCTGAGGGCCACGTCGTGACCGGCGGCGGCCAGGGCCTGGGCGACCCCCAGGCCGATGCCACTGGTCGATCCCGTGATCAGGGCCCGTCGTTTCGTCATGGGGCATTCTCCGTCTGGCGGGACAAGGGGCCGGACCTGAACAGCTGTTCGGCCTGGGCACGCTGCCCGCCCCGGGCCGCCAGATGGGCGCGGGTGCGGACGATTTCGGCTTCGAGGGCGGCGATATGATCTTCCAGATCCTTCTGGCTCATGTCGTCGAGCACCGCCGGAATCTGGCGACAGGCCGCGGGACGGGACAAGGGTTCGTCGGGCTCCATGCGTGTCTCCCGGGCTGGGGTCCGTCTTCCTGGCGGCGAAAGGACGAGCCGGGTTGCGCTCTTCCGTCGCCGCCGCCACACTGCACGGGGTGCCCCTGGGCGAGACCCGGCCGGGGCGAAGTTTTTCCCTTTCCCGTTGTCTCCAGGAGCATCCCATGACCGATGGCCTGCCCGAAACCATGCACTGTGTCGAGATCGCCGGCAAGGGGGGGCCCGACACCTTGCGCCTTGTCTCGCGCCCGTGCCCCCGCCCCGGCGAAGGCCAGGTGCTGATCCGGGTGGCGGCGGCCGGCGTCAACCGTCCGGACGTGTTGCAGCGCGAAGGCCGCTACCCTCCCCCTCCCGGCGCCTCGGACCTGCCGGGGCTGGAGGTGGCGGGCACGATCGTCGCCCTGGGCCCCGACACCGGATCCCTGGCCCTGGGCGAAACGGTGTGCGCGCTTTTGAGCGGCGGCGGCTACGCCGAATACGCCGTGGCCGAGGCCGGCTTGTGCCTGCCGGTGCCCCCGGGCCTGACCCTGGTCCAGGCGGCCGCCCTGCCCGAAACCCTGTTCACCGTCTGGCACAATGTGTTCGAGCGCGGACGCCTGCAAGCGGGCGAAACCCTGCTGATCCATGGCGGCTCCAGCGGGATCGGAACCACCGCCATCCAGATGGCCCGGCATTTTGGCGCGCGCGTGTTCGTGACCGCCGGCAGCGCCGAAAAATGCCGCGCCTGTGAAGCCCTGGGCGCCGAACGCGCCGTCAACTACCGCGAGGAAGTCTACGAGGAGGTCTTGCGCCCCCTGACCGACGGCCGGGGCGTGGACGTGATCCTCGACATGGTGGGCCGCGACTACGTGGGCCGCGACGTGGGCCTGATGGCCGAGGACGGGCGCCGGGTCTCGATCGCCTTTCTCAATGGCTCCAAGGTCAGCTTCGACATGATGCGGGTCATGCTCAAGCGGCTGGTGCTGACCGGCTCGACCCTGCGCAACCGCCCCGTTGCCGTGAAGGCCCACATCGCGGCCGCCCTGCGCGACCGGGTGTGGCCCGAACTGGCCCAGGGCCGGCTGGCGCCCCCGGTGCATGCCGTCTTCGGGCTTGACGAGGCGCCGGAAGCCCACCGGATGATGGAAGCCTCGACCCATATCGGAAAAATCGTTCTGGCCGTGCAAAAAACCGACGCCTCCGAGCCGGCCGGGATTTGACCCGGAGGGCGGGCAAGGTTATATGGGAGGGAGTGCGCCGGCGGCCTGGCTCCGGACGTGGGGGGCCTTGCGCGACGGGGCTCCAGGTTCCACGGACCCAGGCTTCCGGGGTGGCCCCTCCCTTCAATCCGACCCCGAAGGGCCCTGCCTGATCCTTTGCCGGATCACGCGGCAAGGAGCCGGTCGTGCCGCGCCCTGGGGCCCGCCCCCGAGGACCGAACCGGGCTCGAAGGATCCCGGGGCGCCTCGCCGGGGCCCAGGGATTTGTTTCGAGGACGCCCACCTCTTTTGTTGATTGCGTTGCCAGCGGCAAGAGCGGACTCGCTCCTGCCCAGGATAGACAAGACGCCGACCCAAGCGCCCCTATGGGCGTTGCCCCGAGTGCGAGGAGACACCATGGCCCTGCCCCTGATGCCCAAGGCGACCGCCGTCTGGCTGGTGGAAAACACCACCCTGACTTTCGAACAGATCGCCGAGTTCTGCGGCATGCATGCGCTTGAGGTGCAGGCCATCGCCGATGGCGAAGTGGCGGTTGGGATCACTGGCCTTGATCCCGTCGCCAAGGGCCAGGTCACGGCGGCGGAAATCCAGCGCTGCGAAAAAGATTCCGGCGCCAGACTGCGCCTCAAGGTGATCGACGATTCCCTGCCCCAGTCCCGTAACAAAGGCACCCGCTACACCCCGGTGTCCAAGCGTCACGACCGGCCCGACGGCATTGCCTGGATTCTCAAGAACCACCCCGAAATCTCGGATGCGCAGATCTGCAAGCTGCTGGGCACCACCAAGCCGACGATTCTGGCCATTCGCGATCGCAGCCACTGGAACGCGGCCAACATCAAGCCGCGCAATCCCGTGACCTTGGGCCTGTGCACCGAGGCGGATCTGGAAAAGGCCATCATCCTGTCGCCGCCGGCGCGGCGCGTCGATCCGCCGGCCTTCGACACCGGCCGAACGGAAGAGGCCCCCTCCTTCGAGGCAGGGCACGACGACTGAGGAAGGAGCGGGGGCGGCCCAGGGCCGCCGCCTTGTCGAGCGCGGACCGGCTCCCCCCGGTCCGCGTTTTCACATCAGGCCGAACCGTTGCAGCTCGTTCGACAGATCAACCCCGAAGTTGGACCCCTTGTGCAGATACCCGCAGCTTTGCGGCAAACGGGTCAGAAAGGGGTGGGTGCGCTCGAAGCTGGTCAGGATGCAAAACGGAATTTTCTCGGTGGCCGGCATGGCCGCCAGGGCGCATCCCAGGTCAACCCCCGACAGGATATCAAGCACCGCCGATGAGATCACCAGATCGGGGCGGGTTCGCGCCGTCAGGTCCAGCCCTTCCCGAGCCGTGCGGGCATTGGTGACCTTGTAGCCGCACTGATGCAGCTCGCGGGCGATGATGTTGGCGCTGGAGCGCTGCGGTTCGACCAGCAGAACCTCGACGTTCAGATGGGCCACGTCCCCCAGATCGACCGGGCGTCGGGCGGGCAGACTGCGGAAAAATTCCGCTTCGTTGGCCCCGGCGTCGATTTCCCCGCTCAGCAACCCCCCCAGGATATCCGCGAAGATATTGAAATCGCCCAGGTTGCCTTCCGAAGGCTCTTCCATGTCATGGAGGTAATCGGTGAAGCGACGCAACGTCAAGGCGAGAAGCGAGAAATCCATGGCCACGGCCAGACGGTCGATTCTGGCGACAATGGTGCGGATGCGCGCCGTTCCTTGGCGGGGAGGAACACTGTTCGACTTGACGTTGCTGATCGTGACTTCAAGCTCGCTAATGGTATCGCGCAGCTCCTCCCGGAACTCGGCCTCGATCAGAGCATTATAGTCATCACGCGCCATGTTTCCGTCTCCCGGATTGGCATAGGATTCCGGGGAGTGTAGCGAGGGACGGGCCAATCAAGAAGAGGGAAACTCGGCTTCTTGCCTTCCCCGGCTACCGCGCGTCGCCGGCCGGGTCGAAAGGATCGTTCACGTGGCCCATTTTGCGCCCCGGACGACAGTCGGCCTTGCCATACAAGTGCAAACGCGCCCCGGGCCGGGCCAGGATCGCCGGCCAGGTTTCGGCGTCCACCCCGATCAGGTTGGTCATGCGCATGGGGCGAAAGCGGCCGGGATCGCCCAGCGGCAAGCCGCACACCGCGCGCACCAGCTGCTCGAACTGGTCGGCATGGCAGGCGTCCATGGTCCAGTGCCCGCTGTTGTGGGGCCGGGGCGCCATTTCGTTGGCCAGCAAGGCGCCGTCGGGCGCCACGAACAGCTCGACCGCCAGCAGCCCCACCAGGTCCAGGGCCCGCGCGGCGGTCAGCGCGATGGCCTTGGCCTGTTCGATCTGCGCCGGCGTCAGGCGCGCGGGCACCGTGCTGGTGTGCAAGATGCCGTTCCGATGCACGTTCTCGGTGGGCTCGAAGCAGGCGGTGG
Organism: Pararhodospirillum oryzae; assembly: GCF_007992075.1. Taxonomy (GTDB): domain Bacteria; phylum Pseudomonadota; class Alphaproteobacteria; order Rhodospirillales; family Rhodospirillaceae; genus Pararhodospirillum; species Pararhodospirillum oryzae. The sequence goes on along the minus strand of NZ_BJZO01000060.1, from coordinate 13,168 downwards.
CGCCATCGACCCCACGGGCGATGATCACCGAGACCTCGGCGGTAAACGGCACCATGCCTTCCAGCACCGCCGGCACGCCGCCCAGGGCATTCCAGGCGGCGGTGGCGTCGTCCCCGGGCTTCAGGCGCACCTGTCCCTTGCCATCGTACCCCAGCCGGTTGGTTTTCAAGATGGCGGGGCCGCCCACGGCCAGCAGGGCGGCTTGCAAGGCGATGGGGCCGTCGATGGGATGCCAGGGCGCGGTGGGAATGCCCAGTTCGCCAAAAAAGGTTTTTTCGCGCACCCGGTCCTGGGCGATTTCCAGGGCGCGGGGCCCGGGCCGCAGGGGCAGGACCCGCCCGCCGGGGCGGTTGTGCTCCAGGGCCGCCAGGCTGGCGGCGGGCACGTTCTCGAACTCGAAGGTCAGGGCGTCAACGGATTGGGCGAAGCGGTCAAGGGCCACCAGATCCTGATAGGGCGCGATGGTCGCGCGCGCACACACCTGCTCGGCCGGCCCTTCCCTTTCGGGCGTGAACACATGGCAGCGAATGCCCAGGCGGGCCGCCGCCAGGGCGGTCATGCGCCCCAGTTGTCCGCCCCCCAGGATGCCCAGCCAGCCCCCGGGTCCGATCGGCTTGTGGATTGCGTGGCTCATGGCGCGCCTCACGCCTCGTCCAGGGGAATCTCGGCCACCGCCCGGGTCTGCGCCTCGCGCCACGCCACCAGGGCGGCCTCGACCTCGGGGAGATCGGGGGCCAGGATGGCGGCGGCCAGCAAGGCCGCGTTGATCGCCCCCGCCTTGCCGATCGCCAGGGTGCCCACCGGCACGCCACCCGGCATTTGCACGATCGACAGCAGGCTGTCCAGCCCCGACAGGGCCCGGCTTTCCACCGGCACGCCCAGAACCGGCACCGTGGTCATGGCCGCGACCATGCCCGGCAGGTGGGCGGCGCCCCCGGCCCCGGCGATGATCACCCGCAGGCCCCGTTCCTTGGCCTGGGTGGCGTATTCAACCAGGCGCTGGGGCGTGCGGTGCGCCGACACGATGCGCCGTTCGGCCGGAACCCCCAGGGTCCCCAGCACTTCCCAGGCGTGACACAAGGTGGACCAGTCCGACTGACTGCCCATGATGACCCCGACCAGGGGACGGTCGGAAGAAGGATCAGGCGGGGCGGTCATGGCAACGATTCCTGGTGACAAGAGACAACACGGGGCAAAAAAACGGCGGGAGGATCGCATTCCCCCCGCCCCCTGTCCAGTCCCGCTTGCGCGCGCGAGGCGGACCATGAGGGTGGGCAAAAGAACAGGAACGCGCCGGCCACCTCATCCCCTTCCCGGGCCGGCCTTGTGCCCCAGACTGGTCAGACTCGCGGCCAGCAGGCCGCTGGTGAGAGTCCACGCCTGCCATGCTTCGTAGCTGCCCAGCGACAAGGCCACCCCGGTCGCCAACACCCCCGCCAGCAAGGCCCGCTCGCTCCGGGGGGGGCCGTCTCGCCGGCCCAGGCGCCAGCCGGCCCAGGCCAGGCCCGCGATCACCGGCAGCAGGCCGACCAGCCCGGTCTCGAACCAGATCTGCAAGGGCATGTTGTGGGGATGAATGGGCAAGGCATCGACCATGCGCGTCTGCCAGCCCTGATCCGGAGTGAAAATCCGGGCCTCGACCGGCGCGCCCTTGAAGGCGCGGCTGGCGCCGATCCCCCACCCCACCCATGGGTGTTCCAAGATGCGCTCGGTCACGAAGCGCCAGATCAGCAGCCGGTGCTGCACCGAGAAGCCCAGCCCCGGGGCCAGCGCCGCGAGGGTGCCATCGCTCAGCAGGCGGGTCACCGCCAGGGGCAAGGCCAGGAACCCGGCCGCCGCGCCCCAGGCCACGGCGCGGCAGGTGATCCTGGGCAGGGCGAGGGCGATCGCGCTTGCCACGCCTCCGGCCAGCAACGCCACCTTCGACGCCTCGGACTCCGACAGCAGCACGACCGAGGCCAGCGCCACCCCCAGACCGGCCGCGAGTTTTCCCCGTCCCTCGCGCAGAAACAGCAAAACCGCCGGCCACAGCAACAGCGTCCAGATCGACACGGCGGGATTGAACACGAATAACGGCGGCAGGGGATCGGGCAAGGCGAAGGGCAAGACCCCCGGATCGACGACGCGCACCCCAAGGCCCGCGTAGAACGATCCCACGCCGCCCAGCAGTCCGGCCGCCAGGGCCCGCGTGCCCCAGCGCCCCAGGGGATCCCCCGGCGGCAAGGGGGCCAGCGCCCGCCCGAGCAGCAGCCCCGCCCCCAGGATGCCGGGAACGGTGACAAACGGCCGCCACAACGCCGTGCCGCTGGCGGGAGACCACGCCGCGCTGATCATGACCCACGCCGCGAACAAGGCGCAGCACACGAACACGGGGCTGCGAACCCACGATGCCAGGAACGCCCCCGTGCCCGGCTCGCGCGCGAGACGCCACAGCCCGGTGAGGGCCAGCACCCCCACCGGCAAGATGACCTGACTGTGGGCGTGAACCGCCGTGAAAGGCACGCTGGCCAAAAGCGCCAGCGCCAGCCAGCCAATCCGGGTCATGTTGCCTCTTGCGGACCTTGCTTGTCCCGTGATGACACCGCCCCTCCCCTGGCAAGACGCGCCGCAAAAGAACGCCGCTTTTGCCGGCCGTTCACGTTTTTAAAAAAGAATAAAACGCAATCGGGAAGAACGTCCACCATCCAAAACGGCCAGGAGCGCCGCGCCAGGGGCTTCCCCCGACTTCGGCACTCCCACCCCTCGGCGGTTTTTCGCCCTCTCGTTCCGTGCGACCCTTGAGCCTGGAGTCCGCCCGGTGGCTTCCTCTCCTTCCACAGTCCGTTTCAAGCCGAAGCGGACGGACTCTGGATCCTTTTGTTTGAGTTTGTCTTTTCGGGAAAAGCGGTGTTCCCTTTTCCCGGACAAACCCTAGGAAGGAAGATCCAGCCCGGCCTCGCGCAGATGGGCGGTCAGGTCCGCCTTCAGGGCGTCGAGATCCGCCCCGGTCGCGCCCTCGCAGCGGGCCACCAGCACCGCCTGGGTATTGGACGCCCGCAGCAGCCACCAGCCATGGGCATTGCGCACCCGCACCCCGTCCACGTCCGAGAACGTGGCGCCCCCGGCCTTCAGGCGGGCGGCAACCTCGTCGATGACCGCGAATTTGCGCTCCTCGGCACAGGGGAAGCGCAGCTCGGGCGTGTTGATGGCCGACGGCAAGGCGCGGTGAACGGCGGCCAGATCGAAACCGGGCAACGCCGCGATCAGATCAAGCAGCCGCACCGCCGCGTACAAGGCATCGTCGAATCCGTAATACCGGTCGGCCAGGAACAGGTGCCCGCTCATTTCGCCGGCCAGGGGCGCCCCGGTTTCCAGCATCTTGACCTTGATCAAGGAGTGGCCGGTTTTCCACATCAGGGGCTGGCCGCCCAGACGCTCGACCTCGTCGAACAGGGTCTGGCTGGCCTTGACGTCGGCAATGACCGTGGCCCCGGGCCGGGTGGCCAGGATATCACGCGCCAGCAGCATCAAAAGCTGGTCGCCCCACAAGATGCGCCCGTCGCCATCGATCAGGCCGATCCGGTCGCCGTCGCCGTCGAAGGCAATGCCCACGTGCGCCTTGTCGGTGGCCACCGCGCGGCGCAGATCCTCCAGGTTCTCGGGTTCGGTCGGGTCGGGATGGTGGTTGGGGAACGTGCCATCGATCTCGGCGAACATCAGCCGGTGCTGGCCGGGCAGCCGTGCCGCCAGCCGGCTCATGATCTCGCCCGCCGCGCCATTGCCCGCGTCCCACGCCACGCGCAGGCCGCTGGCCTCGGGGTGGGTGAAATCGGCCAGCAGGCGCTCGACATAGGCGTCTTGCAGGTCCACCGTTTCGACGGTGCCGTCCCCGGTTTCCAGGTCGCCCGTGGCCGCCAGGGTGCCCAGGGTCCGGATATCGTCCCCGAACACCGGCCGGCTTTGGAACAGCATCTTGAAGCCGTTGTGGGTGGGCGGATTGTGCGAGCCGGTCACCATGATGCCGGCGTCGGCCCCCGTGGTCTTGACCGCGAAGTACAGCATCGGGGTGGGCCCGCGCCCGACCCGGCGCACGCCCACGCCCGTGGACACCAGCCCCTCGACCAGGGCCGCTTCCAGGGCGGGGGAGCTGACCCGGCCATCGTAGCCAACGCACACCACCTTGCCGCCGTCGCGGCGCACCAGGGTGCCGAAGGCGGCCCCCAGGGCGCGGGCGTCGGCCTCGAACAGGGTTTCCCCCACGATGCCCCGAATGTCGTAGGCGCGCAGGATGGTGGGATGGAAGACGTGGGAGGAAGTCATCAGGTGATCACCGTGGGATCTTCGGCGCCAAAACGCGCCTTGAGGGCCAGCAACGAACGGGTGGCGGCGATCAGGTCGGCCAGGGCGTCCTGGGCATCGTGGTGGTGATGCTCGGGGTTGGGCTCGAAGCGTTCCATGTACAGGCGCAAGGTCGCCCCCTGGGTACCCGTGCCCGACAGGCGCACCACCAGGCGCGAGCCATCCTCGGTCTGCACCCGGATGCCCTGCCCGCTGCTCGTCGATCCGTCCACCGGATCGGTATAAGCGAAATCGTCATGCAGCACAACGCGCTGTCCGGCGAAGACCTCGCCCACCAGCGAGCGCCCCCGCAGGTCGGCCATCAAGGCGTCGGCCGGCGCCTTGTCCAGCCCCTCGTAATCGTGGCGGGTGTAATAGGTGCGCCCGAACTGGCGCCAGTGACCGGTCAGGATGCCCGCCACCGTCTCGCCGCGCTGGGCCAGGATGTTGAGCCACGCCAGCACCGCCCACAGCCCATCCTTTTCGCGCACGTGATCGGAGCCGGTGCCGAAGCTCTCCTCGCCGCACAAGGTGGCGCGGCCGGCATCAAGCAAGGTGCCAAAGAACTTCCAGCCGGTGGGGGTTTCGTAGCACGGCAGGCCCATGGCCTCGGCCACCCGGTCGGCGGCGCGGCTGGTGGGCATGGAACGCGCCACCCCCTTCACCCGGCCGCGATAGCCCGGCAGAAGCTCGGCGTTGGCGAGCAGGACGGCCAGGCTGTCGGAGGGGGTCACGAAAACGCCGCGCCCCAGGATCATGTTGCGATCGCCATCGCCATCGCTGGCCGCGCCAAAGTCCGGGGCATCGGGCCCGAACATCAGCTCGGCCAGGTCGTGGGCGTAGGTCAGGTTGGGGTCGGGATGACCGCCGCCGAAATCCTTCAAGGGCGTGCCGTTGACCACGGTCCCGGCCGGCGCGCCCAGGCGCTTTTCCAAGATGGCGTGGGCATAGGGGCCGGTGATGGCATGCATGGCATCGAAGCGCATGGTGAAACCATCCCGGAACAACCCGGCGATCGCCTCCATGTCGAACAGGGTTTCCATCAGCTCGGCGTAATCGGCCACCGGATCGATCACGCTCACCCGCATGGCGCCCAATTGGGTATCGCCGTCGCGTGACAGATCGACCGGGGTTTCGTCTTCCAGGATTCGGTACTGGGTCAGCTCGCGCGAGCGCGCGAACATGGCCTCGGTCACGCGCTCGGGGGCGGGGCCGCCGTTGCCAATGTTGTACTTGATGCCAAAATCGCCGGCCGGGCCGCCCGGATTGTGGCTGGCCGACAAGATCAGGCCGCCATAGGCCCCGTGACGGCGGATGACGCAGCTGGCGGCCGGCGTCGACAGCAGCCCGTCGCGCCCGACCAGCACCCGGCCGACGCCGTTGGCCGCCGCCATGCGCAAAATAACCTGGATGGCTTCCTGGTTATAAAAGCGGCCATCGCCGCCCACGACCAGGGTCTGGCCGGCCAGCCCGTCCAGGACATCGAACACCGATTGAACGAAGTTTTCCACGTAGTGGGGCTGGCGGAACACGCTCACGGTCTTGCGCAGGCCCGAGGTGCCCGGTTTCTGGCACAAAAACGGCGTGGTGGCGACCTCGATCACCCGATCGGCCATGACGTCTTCCTTCGCGTGACGAACGGTCCCGCGCGAGGCGCGGGACCCGGGACTAAGGAAAGGCGGGTCAGCCGATCTGACGGCGCCCCACCGAGCTGTAGCGGAAGCCCTGGGCTTCCATGTCTTCGGGATTATAGATGTTGCGCAGGTCGACAACCACGGGCTCGCGCAGCAAGGTGCGGGCCCGGGCCAGATCCAGGGCGCGGAATTCGTTCCATTCGGTCAGGATGACCAGGGCGTCGGCCCCGTCCATGCACTGATAGGCATTCTCGGCGTACTCGACCCCCGACAGATGCTTGGCCGCCTCGGCCATGCCCTCGGGGTCGAAGGCCCGCACCGTCACGCCGGCGGCCTGCAAGGCGGGCACGATGTCCAGGCTGGGGCTGTCGCGCATGTCGTCGGTGTTGGGCTTGAAGGTCAGGCCCAGCACGGCCACGGTCTTGCCCTCGACCGATCCGCCCATGAAGGCAATGATCTTGTCGGCCATGGCCCGCTTGCGCCTGGTGTTGATGTCGACCACGGTTTCAATGATGCGCAGGGGCGAGCCGGCATCCTGGGCGGTCTTGACCAGGGCCAGGGTGTCCTTGGGGAAGCACGACCCGCCGTAGCCCGGCCCCGGGTGCAGGAACTTGCGCCCGATGCGGCCGTCCAGGCCAATGCCCCGCGCCACGTCGTGGACGTCGGCGCCCACCTTTTCGCACAGGTCGGCCATTTCGTTGATGAAGGTGATCTTGGCCGCCAGGAAGGTGTTGGCGGCGTACTTGATCAGCTCGGAGGTTTCCAGCGCCGTGAACAGGATCGGCGTTTCGATCAGGTACAGCACCCGGTAAAGCTGGCGCATGACGGCGCGGGCGCGTTCGGACTCGGTGCCGATCACCACCCGGTCGGGGCGCATGAAGTCGTTGATCGCCGAGCCTTCGCGCAGGAACTCGGGGTTCGAGACCACATCGAAATCCGCGTCGGGACGCGTCTCGCGGATGATGCGCTCGACCTCGCGGCCGGTGCCCACCGGCACCGTCGATTTGGTCACCACCACCGTGTAGCCGTCCATGGCGGCCGCGATCTCGCGCGCCGCGCCATAGACATACGACAGGTCGGCGTGACCATCGCCGCGCCGGCTGGGCGTGCCCACCGCGATGAACACCGCGTCGGCGCTCCGGACCGCCTCGGCCAGGTCGGTGGTGAACGACAGGCGGCCGGCGGCGGCGTTCGACGCCACCAGCTGGTCCAGGCCAGGCTCGTAGATGGGGATCTCGCCGCGATCGCGCAGGCCTTCGATCTTGGTCACGTCCTTGTCGACGCACACGACATTGACGCCGAACTCGGAAAAGCAGGCCCCGGACACCAGCCCAACATACCCGGTGCCGATCATGGCGATACGCATCGTCCTATCCCTATGGCAAGGAGGCAAGGGCGGCGCCCGGTCCCCCGTTCCGGGGGCCGGGACGCCGGGGAAGCAAGATCAGGAACCCTGCTGGGTGTATTCCGACAGCATGGCCCGCACCGGATCGCGCATGTCGTCGCGCGCCAGGGCAAAGGCGATGTTGGCTTGCAAGAACCCAACCTTGTCGCCGCAGTCGTAGCGGCGGCCCTCGTAGCGCAGGCCATGGAACGACACGGAATCGATCATCGCGTTCATGGCGTCGGTCAGCTGGATTTCGCCGCCGGCTCCGCGCGGAACGCTTTCAAGCTGGGCGAAGATCCCGGGCTCCAGCACGTAGCGGCCGATGATGGCCATGGTCGAGGGCGCCACGTTGGGGGCCGGCTTTTCGACCAGGCCCCGGGCGCGGGCCAGGGTGCCGTCGTCCTCGACCACGTCGAGGATGCCGTATTTGTTGGTGCGCTCGCGCGGCACGTCCTCGACCGCGACCACGTTGCCGCCAACCTTCTCGTGCACGTCAAGCAGCTGCTTGATGCAGGGCGTTTCCGACAGCACCAGGTCGTCGGGCAGCAGCACGGCGAACGGTTCATCGCCCACGAAGGCGCGCGCGCACCAGACCGCATGCCCCAGGCCCAGGGGCTGCTGCTGACGGGTGGAAAACACCTTGCCCGGCGGCGGCTTGGCGCCCAGCAGGTTATCGAGCACGGTGAAGTTGCCGCGCTCCTTCAGCAAGGCCTCCAGCTCCGGCATATGGTCGAAGTGGTCAAGCAAAACCGACTTGCCGCGCCCGGTCACGAAAATGAAATGATCGATGCCGGCGGCCGATGCTTCTTCAACCGCGTACTGAATCAGGGGCTTGTCGACGACGGGCAGCATTTCCTTGGCCATGGTCTTGGTCGCCGGCAGAAAGCGGGTGCCCATTCCGGCCACCGGAAATACGGCCTTACGCACACGTCGAGACATGCGAATCCCTCATTGCGAGTGGGGTCGGACGAACCCACAACGGCGCTGGGCCTGTTTCGGGCCGTCCACGGTGCTCGCGTTAATGCCACGGCCCCGTCCCGACTGCAAGAGGCGACCCGTGCCTTGAGGGCCGGTCCGGGCAAGAAAAGCCGTGTATTTCAGGCTCCAGCGCGCACGGTGCGCCCGGTCCCGGGGCCGCGACGGCCCCTATTCCACGCCAACCGCGGAAAGAAGGCCGCGCAATTCCTGGCGCGCGGCCACATGCGACATTTTCATGTCAATGCCGGTTCCCTGGTCCTTCAAATCAAGAAGGGTAAGTCCATTAAGAAACAATTCCCGATAGATTACTCGTTCTCCCAGGCCGGGGATCACGGTAAAGCCGATGCGGCGCGACAAATCGGAAAGGGCCTCTTCCATTTCGCGCTTGTTGCGGGCATCCAGGTGGGACAAGCGGTTGCGCAGCACGATCCAGCGAATGGCGCCCCCGTCGCGCCGCGCGCGCAGCTGCTTGGCCTCCCACACGGCGGCCGCGTAGGGGCTGGGCCCCAGAACGGCCATGGTATCGCCATCCACGCGCGCGAGGACATCCAGATCGACGAAACTGTCGTTGAGGGGCGTGATCAGGATGTCGGCCAGACTGTGGGCGCAGCGCGCGAGCGCCGTGTCGGTGCCGGGGGTATCGATGACCACCACGTCGACCTGCTCGTGGAAGGCCAGCATGACGTGTTCCAGCCGGCGCTGGTCGGCCTCGGGGTTATGGCCCGGCGCCAGGGGCACGTGTTCGGGGGATGGCAGCTCCATGCCCCGCTTCTCGGCGAAGGCCAGGCGGTTTTCCAGATAGCGGGTCAAGGTGGCCTGCCCGGCGTCGAGGTCGACCGACCCCACGGTTTTGCCCGAGCGGGCGAGCCCGACAATCAGATGCATGGCCACCGTGGACTTGCCCGAGCCGCCTTTCTGGTTGCCCACGACAATGACGCGGGCCTTGCCCGAGGTCTGCCGTCCCTGCTCCATGCCCTTGCCTTTCCCCCCTGCCCTCGCCCGGTTGTCACTTGGGAAAGCTCGCCTTTCCGCGTTCAACCGGAGTCCCTCCAAGCGCCGCCACCGGCCCGTCAACCGGCGACCGCCGCCGAAAGCAACCCTTCAGGCAAGCGAAGACGGTTGTCAATCGTGCGTCGGCGACAGTCTTTCGTCCGTCCCCGAGCCGGTCGGCGGCTCGCCGGGGGGAAACCGCCGCAGCCGCACGGGGCGGCTGCCTTCGATCAAAATCACCCCCGAAGCCGTCTGACGCGGTGGTGTCAGGACCCGCACGGCCAGCACGTCGACCAACCGGTGCAAGTACCGATTGTTCCCATCGGCATCGGTGGTCACGACCCCGGCGTTCATGAAATAGACGCCAGGAACCAGGGACACCCGAACCGGGAACCTCACCTCGCGCACCATCCCCGCCTCGGGAATGGAAAGACCTTCCTCGGTTTCAGTCTGCGAATTCTGGGTCGCGACCACCAACCCGGTGCTGGTGCGGATCTGCATTCCAAAGCGAACCCGCTCCACCGCGCCGGCGAACGTGACCTGATAGACAAGATCGTAATCATGACCAGCGACCAAATGGTTAACGCGCCGGCCGCCCGGGGTTTCAACGTGAACATCCTCGATCAACGCGCCGGCGGCCGGGAACTCGACCACGTTTTCCGACTGGAAATCGTCGACCAGGAAGGCGTCGTCCTCTTCCTCGCCCGGAAGAGAGGCCTCGGCCTGGGCAGGGGCGTCGTCCGTGTTGCCCCCCGACTCCGACACCGGACGCGAGGGCGCGTCGTGGGCCGGGGCGTCGTGGGCCGGGGCCTCGTGCACCCGGGCCAGGGCCAGGGCCGCCGCCTGGCCATCCATGGCGCGGATCCCCTCGCGGATGGCCGCCGCCTTGGCCACGGGGGCATGAATCAGGCGCTGGTACTGGGCGATCACCGTGCGCGGGCTGCCCATGAGCAGACGCTCGCCCCGGTCCAGCAGCACGGCGCGGTCGCACAGGTCGATGACGGTTTCGGCGCTGTGGGTCACGAACAAGATGGTGCAGCCATCCGCCTTCAGTTCCTCGATGCGGCGGAAGCACTTGCGCTGAAAAGCCTCGTCGCCCACCGACAGGGTTTCATCGACGATCAGAATGTCGGGATCGACGTGAATGGCCACCGCGAAGGCCAGACGCGCGAACATGCCGCTGGAATAGGTCTTCACGGGCCGGTCCAGGAATGGCCCGATGTCGGCGAAGGCGGCAATGCGGTCGAACACCGCCGCCAGGGCCCCGGGGCCCAGGCCAAGGACGGCGGCATTCAAGGCCACGTTGTCGCGCCCCGTGAACTCGGGATTGAAGCCCGCGCCCAGGCCCAGCAGGGCCGCGACCCGCCCCGACACCTCGACGGTGCCGGCCGAGGGCCTCAGCGTGCCGGCGATGATTTCCAGCAAGGTGGTCTTGCCCGAGCCGTTGCGGCCCACCACGCCCACGGTTTCGCCCCGGTAAATCTCCAGATCCACCCCCTTGAGCGCGGGGAAGGCGGTGTAGTACCGGTGCTTGCGCCGGAACATCTGCTTCAGGCGGTCCTCGGGCCGCTCGTAGATCAGATAGTCCTTGGTCACGCCCCGGACCCGCAAGCTGACCTCGGAAAACATGTCAGATGACATCGGCGAACCCCTTGCGGGTTTTCAAGAACCACGCCAGCCCCAGCCAGGCGACCGCGACCGCCAGCAGGCTGTAAAGCCCCAGCCCCGTCCAGTCGGGCATCTCGCCTTGCAGCAAGATGCGCCGGAACTGCACCACGACGAACGTCAGCGGGTTGAGGTAATAATACGGGCGCACCTCCTCGGGCAGGGCTTCCAGCGGATAGAAAATCGGGCTGAGGAACATCAAGGCCTGCACGCCCACCGCGACCACGTGACCAACGTCGCGCACGAACATGCCAAACGACGCCAGGAACCAGCCCAGCCCCACTTGCAGCAGGACAAACGGCGCGACGATCAGCGGCGCCAGCAGGGCCGTGGGCGGAGGCGGCCCCATGATCAGCACCTGCCCGATCAGCAAAATAGCGGTTGATACCGTGAAATTGAACAAACTGGCCAGCACCGCGACCCAGGGCAGGATGTGCAGGGGGAAGACAATCTTGGTCACGTAATTGACGTTTTCACGCACAAGACCGGGGGCGCGGGTAATGACCTCGGCGAACATCCAAAACCAGATCAGGCCCGAGAACAAAACCAGGGCCGATTCCATGCGGTTGCCCGTGCCGGGCATCGAGGCGCCCCATTTCATTTCCAGCACGAAGCCGAAAACGAACGTGTACACCGACAGCATGATCAGGGGGACCAGAACCGTCCAGGCTCCCCCCAGCAGCGACCCCCGGTAACGTGCCTGGACATCCCGCCATGCCATGCGCCGCACCAGATGCCAATGGCGGGTCAACGACAAAAGGATGGAGGCGGGCCCAAGGCCAAGGGCCGCGCCTTGCGAGGAATGCGCTGGTGTCACGGGCGGGACTCTCGTCAACAAGAGAAAGGAAACGAAGGCCGGGGGGGAAGAGCGTCAGCCGAGCGGCGCGCAAGCCGGCTCCCGGACTCCGGCCAAGACACGAGGGACCTTAGCCCACGCCCCGCCCTGGAGCAACGGCCGCCCCCCTTTTGCCGTGCCGGGCCGCGTTCGGACGGCCCGGGGTCAGTCGCCCCCTTTCGCCCACCGGGCCGGGGTGACGCCAAACGCGGCCTTGAAACGGCGGGTCAGATGGGCCTGATCGGCGAAGCCCAGATCGGCGGCCACCAGGGCCGGCCGCTCGCCCCGGGTCAGACGACGGCGCGCCTCGTGCAGGCGCTGCTGGAACAACCAGGCCAAGGGGGGCAGGCCGTGCGCGCGACGGAACGCGCGCACCAGCTGAACCGCGCTCAGGCCCTCGTCGGCCGCCAGGGCCTGCAAGGAAGGGGTCTGCTCCAGGCTGTCGCGCAGGCGCTCGGCCACCCGGGCCACCGGCGGGCTTGCGCGCCCGATCCGGGACGGCCGCGCCCCCGCCACCCGGAACAGGCCGGCCAGCACGGACACCATCCGCTCGCCGATCTCGCCTTCGTCCAGGACACCGGCCAGCGCGTCGTCGGCCAGGGCCCGCACGGTCGTGGCCAGGACCGCGTCGCCCAGGATCGGGCGGGCGAACACGACGTGGGCCGGAAGACCGATCAAGGCCGGCAGCACCGCCGGGGGCACGTAAAAACTGACAAACCGCCACGGCCCGCCTTGCACCGTCCCGGCCTGGACCTCGCCAGGGTTGTACAAGGTGACATGGGCGGGGCCCACGTCCATTTCGTGGCCATCCAGCCACACGTGTTCCTCGCCTTGAATGTTGACGCCGATCACGAACTCGTCATGGGTGTGCTTCTCGAAGGCAAGACCGGTGCCATCGATATGGGCAACCTCGAAATCCGGAAAGAGGCGGCGGCGAAAGCTCATGGCTTGTTATACACTTCCCCCGCTCCCGGGGCGAGACCGCCGCTCCGCTCCGCGCTCCCTTTAGTGGAACGCCATGCCCGGGCGCACCCCCACTCGTTTCAAAACGATGGCCAGCGGGCAAAAGCCGGTGAACGCCGCTTGCGTCAGGTTCAGGCCGACAAAGGCCGTGATCCACAAGGTCCAGGTGAGCCCGGCGAAAAGGGCCAGCCCCACCGTGAGCACGATAACGCCACCGGCGAACGCCATCACGACACGATCAATCGACATGACAAAACCTCATTTTGCGCACGAGGCCCCATCGCCCCTGCCTCCCCTTATACATTAGCCAAACCTTATATTCAAACCCCAACCACGCAAGGGTGCCCCCGAGGCAATCGGGTGAACCGATTGCCCCGGAGTCCTTGCGGTGCCCTCAAA
>NZ_BJZO01000059.1 GCF_007992075.1 Pararhodospirillum oryzae | reverse complement strand
GTTCACCCGATTACCCTGGGCGGGGGGGCGGGCTTGCCATCGACCGGGCGGAACGCCATCATCGCGCAAAACCAGAACCATTCGCCAGAACCATTCGGTGGTGTTTCAAGGTCGGATCCCGATGGTCCGGAAGCGGGCCTCAAGAGGGCACGGGCATCCCCGGGGATCGGGTTGATCACCGGGGACGGGGGGAAAAGGTGGGGCAGATGGCCTTGCGCGAAGACAAAATCAAACTGCGAGCCGAAGAGAGCGGGGGGAGCGTGTCGCCCCCGGGGGAAGGGAAATTCCCGTCCCTTGCCTCCGGACCGGACGGTCCGGACGATGACGGTGACGACCTTCCCTTCGGGACGCCGGGCGATCTGGCCGGGGCCGTGGCCGGATGGGCCTGCCGCCTGCGGTTGGAGGACCTTCCCCCCGAGGGCGTCCATGTCCTGCGGCGGGTCATGCTGGATGTCACCGGCTGCGCGCTCGCGGGGGCCGGGACTCCGGTGGCGCGGGTGGCGCATTCGCTGGTTTCGCGGGTGTACACCTCCGGGCGCTGCCATGTCATCGGCCAGTCCATCCATCTCAATCCCCTGGGCGCGGTGCGCCTCAACGCGGTGGCCTGCAACGCCTTGGAATTCGATCCCGTCGTCCTCGACGGCTCGGTCCACGCGGCCGCCGTGATTCTTCCGGTGGTCATGGCCGCGACCGAAATGACCCAGGGCCGGCCCCAGGACCTGATGGCCGGCCTCGCCGCCGGCCTGGAAGTGGCGGCCCTGATCGCCCGTCACGCCGGATCGGCGCTGGGGCGCCGGGGGTGGTCGGCCTCGGCGGTCGCGGCGGGGTTGGGCGCGACGGTCGGCGGGGCAAGGGCCTTGCGGCTGGACGCGGACGCGGCCGCCCACGCCGTGCGGGTGGCGGCGTTGAGGGTGGGCGTGCTGCGCCTGGCCGAGGGCACGGCGGCGCGCGCCACCACCTTGGGGGCCCTGGCCGAGGATGCCCTTCACGCCAGCTTGCTGGCCGCCGAGGGGGTGATCGGTCCCGAAGGGGGCGTGGACGGCCCGGGCGGGGTGCTGGAAACCCTGGCCGGATACCTGCCCAAGACGGTGGTGCCGTGGCGGGAATTGGGGCAGCGGTGGGCGTTGATGGATCCCGGTCTGTCGTTCAAGCTGCATCCCCTGGCCGCTCCCTTGCTGCCCGCGGTGGAGGAAACGGCCCGTTTGCTGAGTACCCACGGGATTCCCACCCGTCGGGTGCGTCGCATTACCGTTCATCTGAATCCGGCCTCGGTGGTGGGACTGGTGCGCACGCCGCCCGCGACCATGTCCCAGGCCCAGCATTCCCTGGCGTTTGGCATTGGCTGCCTGCTGACCTTTGGCCGCGTCAACGTGTCGCATCTGCGGGCCCAGGTTTTCGAAGGGCCGGGGCTGATCGAGGCCATGGAACGGGTTCGGGTCCTGCCGGCGCCGGCCGGCCTGGGCGATGATCCGCTGATCTTCGATTCCCATCCCCACGCGGCCGGGATCGTGGTCGAAATGGAGGGGGGGGACATGGTTCAGGGCCTGTGCAAGGAGGCGGTGGGCGGCCCCGGGCATCCTCTCGACGACGACGCCCTGGAAGCCAAGTTCGTGTCCAATGCCCGTTTTTCGGGGATGGACGAGGCCCGCATTCGGGTGATCGCCCGTCGCCTTTGGGACCTGCCCGGCTGACGCGGCAAGATGTCCGGGCTGGCCTTGGGATGGTGCGTCTGTTTTCCTTGTCTTTGCCGGACCGAGCCTTGAAAATAAAAGAAACGTCGCGCCGATCGTGTTCAAAAAAACGAGTGGTAAGCCCATGAACGAGTCCGCCTTGTCTTCCTCGCCCGAAGCCAACGACCTCAATGCCCTGTTCGGAATGCTGGCCAAGGCTTTTTCCCTGGAAGCGGCCGACCTTGCCCGTGTCTTGGAAGAAGGGCTCATGACCCTGGCGCCGGGCGAGGATCCGGACGGCCGGCGCCATGTGCGCGCGACCTTGATCCAGGACGGAACCCGCCGGGTGGTGCGCGTCTATCGCGACGCGCTGTATTACGAGGAGACGCCTGCGGGGGAGACACCCGAGGCGAACCAGGATTCATGAGGCCCTCGCAAGTCACCCTGGAGGCAGGCTCGGTGCTGTTTCGCGAAGGCGAGGCGGCCCCGTCCGCCTTCCTGATCGTTGCCGGCACCGTCGAGGTCAGCCGCGCCGGACCGGGAGGCGCCGTCGGCCTGGGGGTGTTGTCCAAGGGCGACGTCGTGGGCGAGGCCGGCCTGATCCGGGGAGGGGTGCATGCCGTGACCGCCGTCGCGACCAGCACGGTCACGGTCCAGGAAATGGACCGGGACATGCTGCGCGCGCGCATCGCGACGGATCCCGAGATTGCCTTGCGGGTCATGGGGCGCCTGGCCCGGCGCGTGGCGACGCTGAGCGAACGCGTGGCCGGGGGGGAGGAGCCGGCCACGGGGGCGCGAATCCGGCTGCCGGGCCCCGGGCGCCTGGGCGGGGGCCTGGCCGGATGGTGGCATCGCCTCCTCGGACGCCGGCGGGCCCGGCGTCACGCGGCGGAAGGGGGCGCCAGTCCCTTGACCCTTGTCGTGGCTGCGCTGCCCAACGACGAAGGCGACGCCCAGCGCGGGCGCCTGATGGCCTGCTTCGAGGCGCTGCCCGGGATCACGGCGCGCTCGCTTTCGCGGGCGGTGGAGGTTTCGGGGGACGAGGGCCCCCTGGCCGCCCTGGCCCAGGCCAGCCGCCAGGCCCGCCAGATGCTGGAGCGCGAGGGCGCGGATCTGGTGGTCTGGGGACTGGTCGATCCCCCCGCCGGTCTGGTGGAACTGCACATGGTGGGCCCGCACGCGAGCGAGGACGAACGCCCGGGCCTGCCCAACGCCCTGACCTGGCTGGCCTTGCCCATCGATTTTGATGACGCCTGGGCGCCCCTGGTCCGCGCGGTGGCCCTGTCGGCGATGGAACCGCGCGTGGAATCCCACGCGAACCTGCTGGCCGCCTTGCTCCCCGGCGCGATCGAGGAAGCCCGGCCGCTGGGCCTTGATCCGCCCATGGGGGTGTTTGGCCCGGCCGAACGGGCCGCGATCTTGTCGTGCTTTGGCAACGCCGCCGCCGCGCTTGGCCATCTGAACCGCGATCCGGGATGGAGCGATCTGGCGGTGGAGGCCTATGGGGCGGCCATCGGAGTGTTGCCGCGCGACGCCGATCTGGAATGGGCCTTGTTGCATCGCGCCATCGGCCTGGTGTTGCAGGAAGTCGGCGAACGCACCGACAGCATCGAGGCGCTGGCCCAGGCCGCCGACGCCTATCGGACCGCCCTGGAAGCCCTGCACCGGCAAGACAGCCCCCGGGACTGGGCGGGATTGCACTATCGCATGGGCCTGGTTCTTTACAAGCGCGCGCTCCTGGACGGAGGGGTCGAGGCCTTCAAGGAACCCTTGCAGTGCCTGCAGTCGGCCTTGCAGGTATTCACGCGCACCGAGTACCCGTTGCGCTGGGCGGACATCATGAACACCATTTCCCAGGTTCTTCAGGTGTATGGCGATCAGACCCGCTCGGTCGCCGTGCTGGAGCGGGCCGCCGATGCCTGTCGCCAGGCCCTGGAGGTGCGAACCTTCGAGGCGGCTCCCCTGCCGTGGGCGGCGATCCAGAACAACCTGGGATCGGCCTTGTTCCTGCTGGCCAAGCATGCCCAGAAGCGTTCCCCCCTGGAATCGGCCGCCGAGAGTTTCCGCGCGGCGCTTGGCACCTATCGCATGATGGGCGCCGACCGGGCGGCCGGAGTCGCGGAAAGCAACCTGAAGCGGGTGGAGGAAATGCTGCGCAAGACCGGCGGACCGCGCCCTCTGGTTGATCCGGTCTGGGCGGAACGTCCGGCAACGGTGACCGCGGCCGGCGAGTGGAGCGAAACGGCGGCGCTCAAGGGCGCACGGCGCCGGGCGGCCAAGGGACGCGACGACACCAACCCCGAAGACGAGGCGCCGGACTCCTGATCCGGGGCCGTTTCCCCCCCAGGAAACCCTTTGGTCCCAGAGCATTTAAGAAGAAACTGGGGAACCGGGACGGTCCGCCGCGATGGATCCGTGGACCCGGGACGGGGGGAAACCAGACGACTCCGGTCGGGCCACGGCCCGGGTCGGGAAGGGGGGCAAAACGGTGTTTCACGACAACGTGATCCTGGCCATCGACCAGGGAACAACCAGCACGCGCGCCCTGGCGTTCGACGAACAAGGACAGGTGCGGGCCTCGGCGCATGTGGAACTGGCTCAGATTTACCCCAGGGACGGGTGGGTTGAGCAGGATCCGGATGACATCTGGCGCGATACCCTGACCGTCTGGCGCCAGGCCCTGGAACAAAGCGGGGCGGTGCAGCTGGCGGCCATCGGCCTGACCAATCAGCGGGAAACAACACTGGTCTGGGACCGGCGCACCGGCCGGGCGGTTTACAACGCCATCTCGTGGCAAGACCGGCGCGGCGCCGGGCGCTGCCAGGCCCTGGCCGAGGAAGGCTACGAAGGCCTGATCCAGGTCCGGACCGGCCTGCTTCTTGACAGCTATTTCTCGGCCACCAAGGTGGCCTGGATCCTGGAAAACGTGGAGGGCGCGCGCGCGGCGGCCCAGGCCGGGCATCTGGCCTTTGGCACCATCGACAGTTTCTTGCTGTGGCGCCTGACCGGGGGCAAGGTTCACGCCACCGACGCCACCAATGCCTCGCGGACCATGCTGTTCAATATCCACAGCCAGCGCTGGGATTCCGAGCTGCTGGAATTGTTTGGCGTGCCGCTCGCGATGATGCCCGAGGTTCGCGACAGTGCCTGTCTGTTCGGGCACACGGACCCCGTGCTCTACGGCAGGCCGGTTCCTATCGGGGGGATGGCCGGCGATCAGCAGGCCGCCTTGATCGGGCAGGCCTGTTTTCGGAACGGAATGGTCAAAAGCACCTATGGCACCGGCTGCTTCGTGCTGGCCAACACCGGCGAAACCCCGGTGAGTTCCACCCATCGCCTGATCACCACCATCGGCTATCGGATCAAGGGGCAGCCCACCTATGCCCTGGAAGGATCGATTTTCAACGCCGGCTCGGCGGTGCAGTGGTTGCGCGATCGCCTGGGGGTCATCGAAAGCGCGCGCACCACGGAATACCTGGCCAGCGGGCTGCGCAGCAATCACGGGGTGTATTTTGTTCCTGCGTTCACGGGGCTGGGCGCGCCATACTGGGACCCCCAGGCCCGGGGCGCCCTGTTCGGCCTGACCCGCGACACCGGGGTGGCCGAACTGGCCCGGGCGGCGCTGGAAAGCGTCTGCTACCAGACCCTCGACCTGATCGAGGCCATGGGCGGCGATGGCGTGAGCCGACCCCGGGTGGTTCGGGCCGATGGCGGCATGGCTCGCAACGAATGGATGTTGAAATTCCTGGCCGATATCCTGGAGGTGAGCGTGGAGCGTCCGACCCAGATCGAAACCACGGCGGTGGGCGCGGCGGTCCTGGCCGCGTTGACCGTGGGCCTGTTTCCCTCGCTGGAGGCCGCCGCCGCCTGGTGGCGATTGGACGCGCGTTTTGATCCGTCGATGAATCCCGACTATCGGGCCCGTTTGTGCCAGGGCTGGCACAAGGCGGTCGGCCGGACCAGGGAGTCGGGATAGGACAAACGGGTGAGGGGGGCTGTCTCCCTTTGTCTAAGGGGACAAAAAGGGCGACCCTTTGTCGTGGTGCCATGGAAAGAGTGTACTTTTTACGAGCACACAGGGAATTTGTCCCGCTGAGGAAGAGCGTAACCCAATCCGCAAGGGGGCGTGGACACGCGGATGACGTTCGCGCTTGGCCCAAGGGGGGAAAATGGAGTATCACCAAGGGGTGGCAGGGTCTTTTCTGGGGTAATTGACCGATCATGCAGTCTCGTATTACGGCTACCGTCAAGTGGTTCAACGCCACCAAGGGTTTTGGGTTCGTCCGCGTCAATGATGGCGAACCCGACGCGTTCTTGCACATTTCCGTCCTCCAGCGGGCGGGGTACGATGAGCTTCCTGAAGGGGCGGTCATCATCTGCGATCTGGGTCCGGGGCAAAAAGGCATGCAGGTGACCCAGATCCATCAAGTTGAAGGCATGGGAAGCAGCGCCCCGACGCGCGGCGATCGCGGCGGTTTCGCCGGCGACGTCGAGCGCGAGATCGTGGGCGTTGTGAAATTCTTCAGCGCCGACAAGGGCTTCGGCTTTGTCGTCCCCGAGGGCGGCGGCAAGGATGTCTATGTGGGTTCCCGGACCTTGCAAGACTGCGGGCTTGATGTCCTCGAACAGGGGCAACGGGTGCGCATGACCATCCGCATGGGCAAGAAGGGTCCGATGGTTGGGAACCTGACTTTGCTCTGATCGGCCAGGGAGCACGGTATCCGGCGGCGGACGGCCGATGTCGCCGCCGGCTTTTCTGCTGTTTGTTCTCTGTCGGTGTCCTCGTTTGCCTGCCCGACGAGGATGCCGGACAGGGGTGGCTCGATAACCGACGCCAGGCGAACGACGGGGCAAGGCTGCCTGCGCCCTCTCCCCTGACTTTCCCTGGCGTCCGGCCTTGAGATCCGCCAATCCGTCGCCCGGGAGACCTTTTCGCTTCCGGGCGACTCCTCCCAGTCAAGGTAAGACCCGGCGGAGTCGGCCGGCTGACGGGGGCTCAGGTAAGGAAGCAGCGCCATGCGCAAGGTTTTTGTCATGATTAAGTGTGATCGGGGTCAAGCCTATGAAGTGGCTTCGTCGATGGTCGATTCCATCGAGGAAGTTTCGGAAGTCGATAGTATTTCGGGCCAATATGATTTGATGGCCAAGTTCTATCTTCCGGTCGATGCGGATTTGGGGCGATTCGTGACGGAAAAGGTGCAAACCCTTCCGGGCGTTTCCGACACTTTTACAATTGTTGCCTTTAACGCTTTTACATAATAACCGCGCTCGCCGCTCCATTCCGAAGGCCGAGGACGTTGCGCCCCCCAATAGACAAGGGGAGGGAGGATGAGCGGACCCTCGTCGTCCCACGCACTGGCTCCGGAAGAAACGGTCCGCCCAGGACCCCGGGCCTTTGAATACCATCTGGTCCGCGTGCCCGTGGGCGTGGTCGTTCTGGGCTCCGACCGGTGCATTCGCTCCCTGAATCCCGAAGCAGGCCGATTGCTGGCGGGACGGGAAGGGCGCGCTGTTCTTGGCCTTGATATCCTGGATCTGCACCCGGAGCCGGCCCGGGCCAAGGTGGCGTGGTTGATCGACCAGGCACGCCTTTCGCCCGAGGGGCAGGCCGCCCTGGTTGTCACGACCCCCATGGGGAGCCTGGTCGCCAAGGTCACCCGGTTGGAGGACGCCGGGGCGGGGCCCGGGTGCGCCCCCGGGTATTGCATGATGTTTCATACCCTCGGGGACGCGGGCATGGGCCCGGCCGACGAAGGGCAGGGGAGCGCTTTGTTGAAGCTCCCGGTCACCCGGGGCAAGGGAGACGTCACCACCCTGGTCGATGTGAACCAGGTGGTCTGTTTGTCCGCGCAAGGGCACTATGCCGAGGCCCGCACGTTGACATTCGCGGCCTTTTGCCCCCGGTCGCTGGCCGACCTGGAGCGGCGGTTGCCCGGTGCCGATTTTCTGCGCGTCCACCGCCGGCATCTGGTGAACGTGCGCCATATTCTCGCGGCGGAACGGGTCGACGGTCGCTTGCATCTCCGCCTGGCCGACGAAGCCCGTACCCGCATCCCGGTCAGCCGGGACAAAGTCGCCGAGGTCCGGCGTCTGCTGGCCGTCTGATCCGCCACGGCCCTTCGGGTATCCTGCTTATGATGCTTCTGGCTGGCCCAGGCGGCTCTTGATTGTTTTTTCCATTATCCCGGCCAGTTCTTCCAGGGCCATGATGATCACTTTGCTTTCGTCGTGCAGCCGGTGCAAATAGTCGTGGGCTTTTCCCAGATCACCCTCGTGGTGAGCGGTAAGGGCCCGATTGGCGAAATCATGCACCCGCTCGTGCGGAACGCGAATGGCCTGCCACTGCGGGTTGTTGATCAGGGTGCTGTCGGTCTGGCTGTCGTACCATTTGCCAAAGCGGCAGGTGTGATGATCGGGCATGGCCCGGGCTTGGGGCGCCGTGCCAACAACAATGTCGATCACCGCCTTGCGAAACAAAATGTGGTCGACCTTCGCGGCTTCCAGCATGGAAACCGGGGAGTCGGCGCGGATCCAATGGTTGACCCGCTCGGCGACCATCTGGTTGGCGGATCCGATGGACTGGGTGATGCCTTCCATGAGGGCGTTGGAATGGCGGGCCCGGTCCGCGATGCGGGTGATCCCGCCACTGATTTCCTGGGTTGCCTCGGTCTGCTGCGCCAGGATGCCGCTCATGTCGTCGGTCCGCTGGGTGACACCCCCGACCCGGTTCGACGCGGCGATCAGCTCCTCGCCGGTTTGGGCGATGACCGCGCTGCCCTGATCCACCGCCTCGCGGCTGTCTTCCATTGCTTTGTAGATGACATTCATTTCCTGGCGCAGCTTGCCGATGCGCCCCCGGATATCCTCGGTCGCCCGCGCCGTTTGGTTGGCCAGGGCCTTCACTTCCCCCGCGACGACCGCGAATCCCTTGCCGGCATCGCCGGCCCGCGCGGCCTCGATGGTGGCGTTGAGCGCCAGCAAATTGGTTTGTTTCGCGATGGCATCAATGGAGACGAGGATTTCGCCAATTTTTTCGCTGGCGTCCCGCAGTTCGTCAATCTGCCGGGCGGTGGACTGCACGGCGGCGGCAATGCGTGTCATGCGCGCGACCGCTTCCTCGGCACTCCGGCGCCCCGACGAAACCGCTTCTTCCAGGCCCCGGGCATCGGCGGCCGTGTTTTCACTGGCCCGGGCGATATCGCCCACGGAAGCGGCCAGTTCTTCCGATGCCGAGGCCACGGTTTGACTGGCCTCGTTGATTTCGCGTGATTCCCGGGTAAGCTCGGCGAGCTGAATCATCGCGTCGTTGACCATTTCGGTCATCTTGGCGATATGCCGAAGGTTCTCGATCCCTTCGCCCAAGCCTGCTTCCTCCAGGACCTGCTCTTGGGAATCGTGACCCAAAGCCGACAAAATCGCCATGAGGTCAAGCATCATGCCTTTCTGAAGGGCGCCGATCATCAGGCGCGCCTTCTTTCCCCGGTATCGGGACAGGACGATATCGGTGAAGTGGGCGAGCGCCCTGGCGTGGGCGCCAGCAATCCAGGCGTGAGTCAGTCCCTGATGAATAAACCCTAATCCGATCTTCCTTGCGTTTTTCCCATGGGTTTCATCGAAGGTCGAGGCGAAAAACGCCAGCCACCGCTCTCGTTCGATGTCCTTGAGGCGCTTCTGGTCCTCGCTTCGGGCAAGACCAGAGGACAAGGAGGGGATCGCGGCCAGATCACGGACAAGAGTGTCAAGGAAACGCTCCATTTCGGGGCGAATCACGGCAAATGTTTCCCGTAATAAGGCGCGATCCTCGTCCTGGAGATGAAGAAACCGCTTGTATTCAGTCAAACCGAGAACCTGATCGTTTTGGGCCGAAGCGCGGTCCAGCATCTCATCCCTATCCTTCTGCGTCGGGGGGGAGAGGAAAAACGTGACAGGGGATTGGACCGTGAAATCAGGCGGCCCGCCGATGGGAGCGAATATGGGTGGCGACGGCCCGATCCTCGGTACGAATATGATCAAGCCACCACTTTCCCAGGAACCCGAGCAGGTTCACGCCTGCTTCATCCCGCCCGCCCCGATACTCGGTGTAGAGGGTTTTCAGCCGCGTGATGAACCGCTGGTGGGATCCTTGGTGCGCGGACAGACCGGGATAGCCATGATCGCGCATGATTCCTTCTTCGCTCGTGAAATGGCGGCGCGTGTACTCCTCCAGCTCCTGGAAGGCCGCATCCAATCCCGCTTCCTCTCTTCCCTTCTTCATGCGGCGATACAGGGCATTGGTCAAGTCCATGATATGCCGGTGGTCATTGTCGATGGCGGGGACGTTGAAAGCGAGGGAATCATCCCACTCCAGCAAGGTCTGCGCGTTTTGCTGAAGCTCGTTGCCTCGCACCTGACGGAGGAACTCGGTCACCTTGGCACGCAAGGTACTGGTCTGTTCCGAAAGACGGATCGAGGCTTCCTCGATCGCGCGCGCCCCCCGATCGGTGTTTTCGGCCGCCTCGCGGACCTTGTCGATGGCGCGGGTGACGTCCTTGGTATCCTGGGCGGTCTGCTCGACGTTGCGGGCGATTTCCCGGGTGGCGGCGCCTTGTTCCTCGACCGCCGCGGCGATCGAGGCCGAGATGTCGTCCACCTCGCGGATGGTGCCACCCACGTTGGCCATGGACTGGACGGAATCCCGGGTCGCGTTCTGGACCTCCTGAATCTGGCGGCGGATGTCCTCGGTCGCCCGGGCCGTCTGGCCGGCCAGTTGCTTGACCTCGCCGGCCACCACCGCGAAGCCCTTGCCCATCTCTCCGGCCCGGGCCGCCTCGATGGTGGCGTTGAGGGCCAGCAGGTTGGTCTGCCCCGCGATGTCGGTGATCAGCGCCACCACGGCGTCGATGCGCTCCACGGTTTCTTCCAAGGTGCGCAGCTTGTCCGAGGTTTCGTGCGTTTCCTCCACCGCGCGACGGGCAACGGAGGAGGCCTGCGCCACCTGACGGGCGATTTCGGAAATCGAGCTGGAAAGCTCCTCGGCGGCACTGGCCACCGCTTCCACGTTGCTGGTGACCTGCTCGGCCGAATCGGACACCGTGGACGCCTCGCGTCGGGTTCCCTCGGCGCCCTCGGTCATCTGGCCGGCGGTGACCTTCATGGCCGAATCCGCCTCGCCCAGGCTTTCGAGAACGCTGATCATCGCCAGATCAAAATCACGCAGCAGGTTTTCCAGGTGCTGGGTCTGGCGAGCCTTTTCTTCTTGCTGCTCGCGTTCCGCCTGCGCCAGGCTTTCCGCCTTGATCAACCCTTCGCGGAAGACTTCGAGGGCCGCCGCCATCTGGCCGATTTCATCGTGACGGTCCAGGCCGGGCACCGAAAGGTGAAGATCTCCCGACGACAGCCGCTTCATGATGCCGGTGATCGCGCGAACCGGGCGCACCATGCGAAACACCTGGATCCAGACCACCAGGGCAATCATGGCCGTGCTGGAAATCACGGCCACGCCGATGATCGCGTAGGAAAGCCATTGGGTGGCGCTCAGGTTGCGCGAAACGCTGTCGCGTTCCCCCGCGTAGCGGGCGGCGAGTTCCCGTTCCAGGGTCATGAACCCCTGCAAGGCAGGCCCGTCGGGAATGGCCACCACGGCGTCGATTTCCTCGACCGTGGCCGGGGTACTGAACATCTCGGCGGCGACGCTGGTGTTTTGTTCGTAGTGGGCGATCACGTCCTCGATGGCGGTGAGCGCTTCTTCCTCGACCGGGTTCACGCCCAAGGTGCGCAAGGCCTCCACTCCCTCGCGCGCGCTGGCGATCGAGGTGAGGATGTCCACCACGCGGTTTTCATCCCGATCCAAGAGCGCGTCCCGGAACAGGTGGATCATGCCTCCAAATCCCAGGGCGGCGCGGATCTGGGCCAGGATTTCAGTCCGGCTGTGGGAGTTGGCATCCCCGTGCTTGTCCGCCCGCACCGCCGCTTGCAAGGTGGCGATGGCGTCCAGGGCCGGCTGGTCATTGACCACGATGCCATCGTGTATCGTCGCCGCGTCCAGATTCGCCCCGATCAGGGCGTCAACCTCGGCGATCCGGGCCCGGTAGTCGCGCACCACCTGTTCCAAGGTGGCCAGCGCGCTTTCCTCGGCCGGGGTCGCGCCGGCGGCGCGGTAGTCGTTGATCGCGCCCAACGCCTCTCCCGCCGACGCCATCACGTCGGAACGGAACTGCTCGTCCTTGCGCAGGACATAGCGCGTGTAGTTATCGATCATGCCGCCATAGCCCAGCGAGGCGACGATCTTTTCCATCGCCACCCCCTTGGGGGCCGTGGTGTCCTGGTATTGGCGCCAAAAGGCATCCGTGCTGCTGACCTTGCCCTGGATACCCACGGCGCAGATCCAGAGCACCGCTCCCATCAGGACCAGAACGGCGATCATGACGCCGCTCAAGGTCTTGAAGCTGACACTGGGAAGAATCATGGCTGAAGCGTCCTCTCCACCCTTGGGGAAGATACCCCCGCCACCTGAACGGATTTTTCTTTGCCTTCCCGGACCCGCACGTCCGTGGCCACCTCGTCCAGGTGCTTGCCAGCTCTCCGGCATCCACCCTGAAAGAAGCAATGATACGCTACCTGACGCGAAGTGTAAACAAAACCGAAATACAGACTCTTGTCCGGCACGTTGTGGTTTCACACCAAATTTTGGTAATAAAGAGATGGGGCAAGGTAAGAATTGAGAGGAAAAGTAAAAGAGATGGAAATGCGATTTAGAAGCGCTACAATCAGGCCTTTATAGCACCGCGATCGCTTGATGCAATCGCGGTGCGCCGGATTAGAGAGTCTGTTCCTTCGTCTTGTGGAAGTGAATTTTTGGATAATCCTCGGCCGCCCGCTCCAGGTGCCAGGCGTTACGGGCCAGGAAAACGGGGTCGCCGTCGTGATCCTCGGCCAGGGCGCCCTGGTTTGAATCGACAAAGCGCTTCAGCAAGGCCGAATCGTCGGCGCTGACCCAGCGGGCGGTGTACAAGGTGGTGGGTTCGAACATCACCGGGACGTCGTATTCCGTGCGGATGCGATCGGCCAGGACATCGAACTGCAAGGCGCCGACCACGCCCACGATCCAGTCGGTGCCGATCACGGGGCGAAACACCCGCGCCGCGCCTTCCTCGGCCAGCTGCTGCAAGGCGCGGCCCAGGTGCTTGGCGCGCAGGGGGTCGAGCGGCCGGGCCTTTTGCAGCAATTCGGGCGCGAAGCTGGGAATGCCCGTGAAGCGCAGCCCCTCGCCCTCGGTCAGGGCATCGCCAATGCGCAGCTGCCCGTGGTTGGGTACCCCCAGGATGTCGCCGGCGAAGGCTTCCTCGGCCACCTCGCGGTCCTGGGCCAGGAACAGCGTGGGGTTGTGCATGGTCAGCTGCTTGCCGGTGCGCACGTGGGTCAGCTTCATGCCCCGCTTGAAATGCCCCGAGCACAGGCGCACGAAGGCGATGCGGTCGCGATGCTTGGGATCCATGTTCGCCTGGATCTTGAACACGAACCCCGTCACCTTGTTTTCCTGCGGGTGGATGTCGCGGCTGGCGGTGGGTTGCGGGCGCGGCGAGGGCGCCATGCGGGTCAGCCCGGCGAGCAGTTCCCGAACCCCGAAGTTATTGACCGCGCTGCCAAAGAACACCGGCGACAGATGCCCGGCCCGGTAGCTGTCCACGTCGAGCGGCTGGCACAGGGCGCGAGCCATCTCCACCTCCTCGCGCAGCTTGGCCACGGCGTGGTCGGGCAGGCGGGCATCCAGGCGGGGGTCGTTGAGCCCCTCGCAGGCCTCGCCCTCGTGCGGCAGGGCGCCCTTGGTGCCCTTTTCCATCATCACCAGGCGATCGTGGATCAGGTCGTAGCACCCCAGGAAGTCGCGTCCCATGCCGATCGGCCACGAGGCCGGGGTCACGTCGAGCGCCAGGGTCTGCTCGATCTCGTCAAGCAAGGTGAACGGCTCCTGGCCGTCGCGGTCCAGCTTGTTGATGAAGGTAATGATCGGCACGTCGCGCAGGCGGCAGACCTCGAACAGCTTGCGGGTCTGTTCCTCGATGCCCTTGGCCGCGTCGATCACCATCACCGCGCTATCCACCGCCGTGAGGGTGCGGTAGGTGTCCTCGCTGAAGTCCTCGTGGCCCGGGGTGTCGAGCAGGTTGAAGGCGTGGCCCGCGTATTCAAAGCTCATGACCGACGAGGCCACGGAAATGCCGCGCTCTTGCTCCACCTTCATCCAGTCCGACCGCGCCCGGCGGGCCTCGCCCCGGGCCTTGACCGCGCCGGCCAGCTGAATGGCACCCCCGAACAGCAACAGCTTTTCGGTGAGCGTGGTTTTACCGGCGTCGGGGTGCGAGATGATGGCAAAGGTACGGCGGCGCTGGATTTCGTCGGCAATGGCGATCATGGGGATTCCCAGGGACGGGCGGGTCGAAAAGACAAGCACCGGGGTCTCGGCCCGTGGCCGCCCCGGCTCGAAAGGCGGCAGTCTCGCCCCGATGTCGGAGGAAGACCAGCCCTTTTTTCCGATCCGGTTCGGGAGTAGTGTCGCGCCTTCCGAGTATGGTTGAGACGGATGGCCATGTTTTTCGTTCCTTTCCCCCAGCCGTTCCCACCCCCTTGCCCGTTCCCGCCCTCCGGTTCCTGCCTTCGCGTGCGCCGGCGGCGCTTGCATCGCGAAACGGGGCGTGTCGCGTCGGGCGGTTCCCCCCTTGCCGGCGTCGGGAGGCCGCATGATCCGCATTGAACATCTTTCCCACGTCTACCCGGGCCGCCGGGGCAAACCCGGCCGCGTCGCCCTTGGCGATTTTTCCCTGGCCGTTGCCTCCGGGGCGATGACCATCCTGGCCGGTCCCAATGGCAGCGGCAAATCCACCTTGTTTCGCATCCTGTGCGGCCTCGCCCTGCCCAGCGCCGGGTCGGTGCGCATCGGCGGCTTCGATCTGTTCGCGACCCCGGGGCCGGCGCGGGCCCTGATGGGGGTGGTCTTCCAGGCGCCGGCCCTGGACAAGCACCTGAGCGTGGCCGAAAACCTGCGCATGCATGGACGCCTGTACGGCCTTTCCGGGCCCGTTCTCGCCAGCCGCATGGACGAGGCCCTGGCCTGGACCGGGCTGGAGGGGCGCCTGGGCGACAAGGTCGCGACCTTGTCGGGAGGCCTCGCCCGCCAGGTGGAACTGGCCAAGTGCCTGATGTCCCATCCGGCCGTCCTGCTGCTCGACGAACCGACCACGGGCCTGGACCCGGCGGCGCGCCGGTCGTTCCTGGAGGCCCTGGTGCGCATCCAGCGCGAGCGCGGCATGACCGTGCTGATGACCAGCCATATCTTCTCGGAAGCCGAGGACGCCGACCAGGTCGCCATCTTGCGCCAGGGGCACCTGCTGGCCTGCGACAGCCCCGGCGCCCTGCGCCGTCAACTGGGCCGCGACATGGTGGTGGTCAGCGCGCCGGCGGCGGCCACCCTGGCCCCCCGCCTGGAAGCCGCCCTGGGGGTTGCGTGCGTGCGCCATGGCGAGGAACTGCGCATCGAAATCCTGCCCGAAGGAGGGCCGGTTCCCCTGATCGACGCGGTTCTGGCCGGGTTCCGCGACGAGGTCACCAGCGTGGCCGTGCGTCAGCCCACGCTGGAGGACGTGTTCGTTCACATCACGGAAGGCACCCCCGTTTCGGACCAGGAGTTGCGCGCATGAGTTCCCCCCCCGCCTCTCTCGTTCAGGCTTCCCCGGAGGGGACCAAGGCCTCCTTCGCCACCGCCGAGCGCCCCCGGGGGACCCTGGCCGGCGCGTCGCTGGCCCTGGCCTGGCGCGAGGTCGCCCGTTTCCTGCGCCAGCCCAGCCGCCTGGCCGGCACCGTGGGCCAGCCCCTGGTTTTCTGGCTGGCCCTGGGCACCGGCCTGTCGCCGTCGTTTCGCGCCAGCGGCCACGAGGGCGTCAGCTACACCGAGTATTTCTACCCCGGCATGCTGATGATGATGGTGCTGTTCGCCGGGGTGTTTTCCACCATTACCGTGATCGAGGACCGCGACCAGGGCTTCTTGCAAGGCGTCCTGGCCGCCCCCGTGTCGCGCCTGTCCATCGTGCTGGGCAAGGTTGGGGGCGCCGGGGCCATCGCCTTGATGCAGACCGCCTTGCTGTTGCTGGCCGCGCCCCTGGTCGGGTTCCCCGCCGGCCCCTTGGGATACCTGATCATCCTGCTGACCTTGGGCGTGCTCTCCTTGGGGTGCACCAGCCTGGGCTTCCTGGTCGCCTGGGGCATGACCTCGACCGCCGGCTATCACGCCATCATGATGCTGGTCATGATGCCCTTGTGGTTCCTGTCGGGCGCCTTGTTCCCCATGGACGGAGTGCCGGCGGTGCTGGAAGGCATTATGTGGGCCAATCCCTTCACTCATGGCATGATCGTTTTGCGCGCGCCGTTCTACCAGGAGCCGGGGGTGTTCCTGAGCGATCCCCTGTACTGGCGTTCGGCCGCCGTGGTGCTGGGCGCCGTGGCCCTGGTCGTGTGGGGGGCCGCGCGTCGGGTGGGCGCCCGCGAGAAGGGAGGCGCCTTCCCGCCGGCCTGATTCCCGCGAGGGGAGGGCGCGCGCCGCTTTCGTGAGGAGCGCTCCTTCCCTTGGCGGACGCCCCTCTGTTTTCCGGGCTTCGCCGGATCCTGGAGGCGGTCCGTTCGGGCGGCCCCGTGCATAAGGAGTCATCATGCTGCCGATTGGCCTTCCTCCTGCCCACGTGGCGTCCTTTTTCCATCGCCATCCCGAGATTGAAATCCTGGAAGCCTTCGTGATCGACGTGAACGGGGTGCCACGCGGCAAGTGGATTCCCCGTGACCGGGCCGAGGAGGTCCTGGTTTCGGGGATCGCGCTGCCGCGCTCGGTTCTGGTGCTCGACGTGTGGGGCCGCGACGTGGACCGGGCCGGGCTTGCCAGCGGCACCGGCGACCCCGATGGCCTGTGTCTGCCGGTCGAGGGCTCGTTGTGCCCCATGCCCTGGGTCGAGCGGCCCATGGCCCAGGTCATGCTGACCATGGCCGACGATGACGGCCAGCCGTTTTTCGCCGATTCCCGGCAACTGCTGGACCGGGTGCTCGACCGCTACCGGGCCTTGGGCCTGACGCCCGTGGTGGCGACCGAGCTTGAGTTCTACCTGATCGACCGCCACCGCACCCCGCTTGATCCGGTGCGTCCCCCCAAGTCCGAGCATGGGCGCTGGCAGGGCTGGCAGACACAGGTGCTGTCGGTCACCGAGCTGCATGACAACGGGGCCTTGCTGGCCGACATCGCCGCCGCCTGCCGGGCCATGGCCGTGCCCGCCGACTCCACCTTGCGCGAGAATGGCCCCGGCCAGTACGAGATCAACCTGAAGCACGTGGCCGATGCCCTGGCGGCGGCCGATCACGCGGTGATGCTCAAGCGCATCGTGCGCGGGGTGGCGGCGCGCCACGGCCTGGACGCCACCTTCATGGCCAAGCCCTATGGCGACCACGAGGGCAGCGGCATGCACATCCACTTCAGCGTCCTGGATCAGGAAGGCAACGCGGTGTTCGCCAGCGCCCCCGACCAGGCCAATCCCGCCTTGCGTCATGCCGTCGCCGGGGTTCTCGACAGCCTGGGCGACTGCATGCTTCTTTTTGCCCCGCACAACAACTCATACCGGCGCCTGTGGCTGTCGGAACATTCTCCCACGGTGGCCAGCTGGGGGTATGACAACCGGAACGCGGCGGTGCGGGTGGTCACCTCGTCGCCGGGCGCGAGCCGGCTGGAGAACCGGGTGCCCGGGGCCGACGTCAACCCCTACCTGGCCATCGCCGGCCTGCTTGCCAGCGCGCACCGGGGGCTGGTGGCCAGAAGCGAGCCGCCGCCGCCGGCGCGTCCGGGCGATCCGGTGCCGGACAGCCAGCGCCTGCCCGCGCTGTGGGAACGCTCCATCGAGCGTTTCGCCACGTCCACCTTCATCACCGAGTACCTGGGGGCCCGCTTCCAGTCGGTGTTCGTGGCCACCAAGCGCCAGGAGCTGGACGAATACCGCCTGCGGGTCACCGACGTGGAATATGATGCGTACCTGAGGACGGTCTGATACCCCTTGGGGCTGCCCCTGGCGGTGCCGGGGGCGTCCGGTTTTCGTGTCATCGATCGCCCTGGGAGGTCCTTTTCATGTTCGCACCGGCCCCGGTTCCGCACGCCCCTTCGTGGTATGCGGCAAGCGCCCATCAGGCCCCCCCGCGTCCGCCCGTCCAAGGGCATGTGGAAACCGATATCTGCGTGATCGGCGCGGGCTTCACCGGCCTGTCGGCGGCCCTGGATCTGGCCGAGAAGGGCTATCGGGTGCGCGTCGTCGAGGCGGCCCGGGTTGGCTGGGGGGCCTCGGGGCGCAACGGCGGCCAGATCGTCAACGGCTATTCGCGCGATCTCGCGGTCATCCGGGCCCGCTACGGCGTGGACGCCGAGCGCGCCCTCGCGGCCATGGCCCAGGAAGGGGGCGACATCATCCGCGAACGGGTGCACCGCCATGCCATTGCCTGCGATCTGGTCGACGGCGGCTTTCATGCCGCCTTCACGCCCAAGCAGATGCGCGCCCTGGAAGCCATGAAGCGCGATTGGGAAGGGCACGGGCTCGACGGGCTGGAGATGGTCGATCGCGCCGGCCTGGACAGGATCGTGCATTCGCCCCGCTACGTTGGCGGCATGCTGGACCACAAGGGCGGACACTTCCATCCCCTGAACTACTGCCTGGGGCTTGCCCGCGCCTTCGAGGCCGCCGGCGGCACCGTGCACGAGGGCTCGGCGGTCATCGCGATCGAGGAAACCAAGGCCCAGGGCGTGCGCATTGAATGCGCGGCCGGCACCGTGTCGGCCCGCCTGGTCCTGGTTTGCGCCAACGCCTACCTGAAGGGCGTGCTGCCGGCCCTGGAACGGGCCGTGATGCCGGTCAACAGCCAGGTAGTGACCACGGCGCCCTTGCCCGAGCCGACCGTGCAGGCCCTGCTGCCGGCCAATGCCTGCGTCGAGGATTGCAATTACGTGCTCGATTACTACCGACGCACCGCCGACAACCGCATTTTGTATGGCGGTGGCATTCATTATGGCGGCGGCGATCCCCTGGACATTACCCGGGCCCTGCGGTCGCATCTGGAGACCACGTTCCCGTCCCTGGCCGGGGTCCGCCTGGATTACGCCTGGAGTGGCACCTTCGCCCTGACCTTGACCCGGATTCCCCATATTGGGCGCCTGGGACCGTCGGTGTGGTTCAGTCACGGCGACAGCGGCCACGGGGTGACCACCACCCAGCTTCTGGGCCGTCTGCTGGCCGAGGCCGCCGACGGCCAGATGGGGCGTTTCGACGTCTTTGCCGCCTTGCCCAACCTTCCGTTTCCGGGCGGGCGGCTGTTCCGGGTGCCTCTGACCCGCTTCGGGGCCTGGTACTATTCGCTGCGCGATCGGCTGGGTGTGTAAAAAACCGGCCGTTTTTGAACCGGATTCACCCCATATGATAAAGTCCGGGCACGGCGCCGTTTCGCGCGAGCATCTTTTTCCAGCACGGCGCCCCTCGCCCGTTGCGCCCCGTTCGAACAGGGAAGCGAGGCCATGACCACCTTGAGCGTGAACGAACAATACCTCCTGGAACAGATCAACCGGGCGCGCCTGATGCCCGAGGCCGAGGCGGCCCGTTATGGCATCGGGTTGAGCGACGGACTGTCCACGCCTTTGGTCTCCACCCCCCGCCAGGCCCTGGCCCCCAACGAGACCCTGACCGTCGCCGCCCGCCTGCACAGTACCGACATGCTCGCGGCGGGGTATTTTTCCCACACCGGCCTTGATGGCAGCACCCCCGCCGATCGCATGGGCGCGGCCGGGTATGCGTTCACCGGGACATGGACGGCGGGCGAGAACATTTCGGTGCGCGGCAACTCGAATGCCGGCGCCCTGACCCAGGTGGAAACGCTGGAGTCCCACCATTCCGGCCTGTTTCGCTCGCCCGGCCACCGCGAAAACATCCTGAACGGCGATTTTCGCGAGATCGGGGTGGGAGTCGCGATCGGTTCGTACACCTTTTCCTCGGGCAACACCTTGCCGTCCTCGATGCTGACCGAGGCGTTCGCCGTGTCCGGATCGTCGGTGTTCGTCACCGGCGTGGTGTTCAACGATCTGAACGGCGACGCCTTCTATCAGCCCGGCGAGCAGGTCGCGGGGGCCACCGTGACCTTCCGCGACCAGCAGGTCACCACTGGCGTGTCGGGGGGGTATTCGATCGCCGTGTCGCCGGGCCAGGGCGGAACCTTGACCATGACCCTGCCCTCGGGGGCGGTGGTGCGCACCTATATCGATGTCGCCGACGCCAATCGAAAGGTCGATGTCAATGCCCTGACCGGCGGCCTGATGGTGCGCGACGATGGCGACTATTACGGCATCGACAGCCAGATGACCTCCTGGAACAACCCGACCTTGCACCCCCGCGATTTCAACGGCGACCAGAAGGCCGACATGCTGTGGTTCAACCAGACCACGCGCCAGGTGGCGGTGTGGACCATGGATGGATTCAGCCGCACCGGGGCCGGCGCGGTCCAGGCCAGCTTGAGTTCCGCGTGGGAACTGGCGGACAGCGGCGATTACGACGGGGATGGCCGGACCGATCTGCTCTTCCGGGGGACCAGCGACCAGCGGCTCGCGGTGTGGACCATGAATGGCCTGGCCCGCGAAAGCTCGGCGATTTTGAACGCGACCCTGAGCGCCACGACCACGGTGGTGGGCTCGGGCGACTGCGATGGCGACGGCCGCGCCGACCTGTTCGTGCAGGATTCGGCCAGCGGCACGCTCAGCGTCATTCGCATGGGCGAGGGCCTGGCGGCCCAAACGCCGGTGATCTTGCAAAACGGCGTGCTGTCCCAGTGGACGGTGGCGGGGGTCGGCGACCTGAACGGCGACGCCAGGACCGATCTGGTCTGGCGCAACAGCCAGACCGGCGAAATCGGGGTGTGGCTGATGAACGGCACCACCCGGCAATCGGCGGGCACCATTCAGCAAAGCGTGAACCTGGACTGGACCCTGGTTGGCATCGGCGACGTGGATGGCAGCGGTACCAGTGATCTGGTCTGGCGCCACAGCGACGGCCGCCTGGCCGCGTGGCTGATGGACGGCTTGACCCGGACCCAGGCCGGTGTGATGAACAACGGTCAGGCGGTGTCCCAGGCCTGGAGCGTGGCCGACATCACCGATTTCGACGGCAACGGCACCGACGATCTTCTGTTTCGCAACACCACCGGCACGGGCTCGGTCGCGGTGTGGACGCTCGCCGGCCTTCAACGCACCGGCGCCGCCGTGGTTCAGGACAACGTGTCCACCGCCTGGACCCTGGCGACCAGCCTTTAGAAGGCTGTCTGCCTCACGTTTGCGAAGACCGCCTGATCACCCTCTCCGACTCGGTTTCAGTGTGGATGGGGGGGCAAAAGACATCAGGGGCAGCCGTCGGGGCAAAGGGCGTGGTCGGAAAGCACCTCGATCGCCGGGCATTGCTCGACCCGGTTGTAGGGGCAATTGGGGCTTACCCGCTCGATGGCGTGGCGCATGGCCTGCAACTGCGCAATCTTCGCGTCGATCGCCTCCAGGTGCTGGCGCACCAGCCCGTGGGCGTGGTGACAGGGCCCGCCCGGATGATCCATCAGCCCCAGGAAATCGCGGATCGCCTCGATCTCGAAGCCAAGATCGCGGGCGTGGCGGATGAAACGCAGCCGCGCCACCGCGTGAGGATCGTAAAGCCGGCGATTGCTGGCGGTCCGGGGCGGCTCGGGGAGCAGGCCGATCGACTCGTAGTAGCGGATGGTCGGGATTTTGGTCCCCGTCTCGTCGGACAGGCGGCCGATGCTGATCAGGGTCATGGGATTCTCCTTGATCCTCTAGTCGCTGGAGATTGTAGCCTCGTTTGCGACAAGATCCCATTCGCAAGTGAGAGCGGAGCATCATCATGACAGCGATAAGCGCGGCCGACGGCGGACGGAAGACCCGTCTGAGCGTCGAGGGAATGGATTGCGGCGGCTGCGCGCGCAAGATCGAAACCGCCCTGGGTCGCCTGCCCGGGGTTGAAGGGGTGGACATCGCCCTGGCCACGGGCGTGGTCAGCGTGGTGCACGCGGCCCGGGTGACTCCCGAAACGCTGCGCCGGCAAATCGAGGCCCTGGGGTTCCGGGTGCCGGACGCAGGCGGGGCCGGGAAGGCGCACGGGGCCTGTTGCGGTGGATCGTGCGGCTCTCATGCTCATGAGTCCACCACCCAGGACGTTTCCCCCGCCGGAGACGTTCCCCTGGCCGGGGAGGAGGCCCGCCCCTGGTGGCGCCGTCCCGAGGGGATGTTGATCCTGGGCTCGGGCGCGGCGGTGGCCCTTGCCTACGGGGTGGGGACCCTGGTGCCCTCCTTGTCGCGCCCCGCCTTCATCCTGGCGGCCCTGGTGGGGTTGGTGCCGGTGGCGCGTCAGGCGTGGGCGGCGGCGCGCGCCGGAACCTGGTTTTCCATCGAGGCGCTGATGACCCTGTCGGCCAGTGGCGCCATCCTGATTGGCGCCGAGGCCGAGGCGGCGGCGGTGGTTTTCCTGTTCCTGATTGGCGAGGCCCTGGAATCCCTGGCCGCCGGCCGTGCCCGCGCCGGCATTCGCGCGCTTGCCGGGCTTCTGCCCGCCACCGCTCACCGGATCGGGGACGACGGCAGCCTTGAGGACGTGCCCGCGCAGGCGGTGCGGGTGGGGGATTGCCTGCTGATCCGTCCCGGGGAGCGCCTGCCGGCCGATGGGGTGGTGGAAAGTGGCGCCAGCAGCGTCAACCAGGCTCCCGTGACCGGCGAAAGCGTGCCAGTGGCCAGGGAAGCGGGCGACGGGGTCTACGCCGGGACCATCAATGGCGAGGGCGTGTTGAGAATTCGGGTTAGCTCCGACCCGCAAGACAACACGATTGCACGCATTGTTCGCATGGTCGAGGAAGCCCAGGAAAGCAAGGCGCCGATCGATCGCTTCATCGACCGCTTTGCCCGCGCCTATACCCCGGCGGTGGTGGCGTTCGCCGCCGTGGTGGCCCTGATGCCGCCCTTGCTGGCCGGCGAGCCCTGGCACGAGTGGATCTACAAGGGGCTGGCCATTTTGTTGATCGGCTGCCCGTGCGCGCTGGTCATCTCGACTCCGGCCGCCATTGCCTCGGCCCTGTCGGCGGGCGCGCGGCGAGGCCTGCTGATGAAGGGGGGCGCGGTGCTGGAGGCCCTGGGGCGGGTGAATACCGTGGCCTTCGACAAGACCGGCACCCTGACCCGGGGCGTGCCCCGGGTGGCCGAGGTCCAGGGCGTGGGGGGCGCGACCCCGGCGCGGGTGCTGGCGCTGGCGGCGGCCCTCGGCAGTGGCTCGAACCACCCGCTTTCGCGCGCCATCGCCGAGAAGGTGCAAGAGGAAGGACTTGCGGTGCCCGAGGCCCGGGAGCAGGAAACCGTTCCCGGTCGGGGGGTGGCCGGCGTGGTCGATGGAACGGCGGTGTTCCTGGGATCCCTGGCGGCGGCCCGGACCCGGGCGACGGTGGATCCTGGCGTGGAAACCGCGGCCCGCGATCTGGCGGCGGCCGGGCACACGGTTTCGGCCCTGTGCCAGGAGGGGGCGGTCCTGGGCTTGATCGCGCTGCGCGACGAGCCCCGTCCCGAGGCCCTGGAAGGCGTGACCCGTCTGGGCCGGCTGGGCCTGGAAACGGTGATGCTGACCGGCGATCATCCGGCGGCGGCCGCCACCTTGGGGCAGGCCCTGAACATGCCGGTGCATGCCGAGCTGCTGCCCGACGACAAGGTGCGCCTGGTGCGCGAGCGCGAGGCCCGGGGCGCGCGGGTGGTCGTGGTGGGCGACGGCCTGAACGACGCGCCCGCCCTGGCCGCCGCCAGCGTGGGCATCGCCATGGGAGGCGGGACCGACGTGGCCTTGGAAACCGCCGATGCCGCCTTGCTCCATGCCCGCGTCACCGACGTGGCCACGATCATCGCGCTCGCCCGGCGCACGCTGGCGATCATCCGTCAGAACGTGGCCCTTGCCCTGGGACTCAAGGGGGCCTTCCTGCTGACCACCCTGGCCGGGATCACCGGGTTGTGGCCGGCGGTGCTGGCCGACACCGGCGCCACCGTTCTGGTGACCGCCAACGCCTTGCGCCTGCTGCGCATCCGTGAGCGCGACGCGGGGTAAGGCATTCAAGGGGGCCGATGGCGAAACAGGGCGCGCGCCGGGGGAGGGAGCCCGTGGGCGCGCCGGGCCTCTGTATTTTGCCGCGCCATCGGGCTACCCTGTCCGGGAGTGCCCTGGATTTGTGCGAGGACCCATGCCGATCTACACCTTTCATTGCCTTCGCTGCAACGAAGAGTTTCAATCCCTGGTTTCCAGCAGCGCCGGAGAGGCGCCGGCCTGTCCCGCCTGCGGGGCCTCGGGGGCCGAGCGCCTGCCCGCCGCGCCCGCGATCGGGGGGCGGGGCAAGGCCGCGCTGAGCAGCGCCCGGGCCCAGGCCGCCAAGGAAGGCCACTTCAGCAACTACAGCAAATCGGAACTGAAGGGAAAATTCTAGGCCCCTTGAGGGTCTCCGACGGGGCTGGCGCGTGGTCTCAAGCCCCGCCTTGCGTGTTTTTCTCCTTGTGTCGCGCGGGGCGTGGACAAGAGGCGCAAGAATGTGGCACCTAAAGAGCCTTGTCCGGGCATGGGTTTTCTCCGGCCTGGATTGGACTCTTGTTTCCTCTTGTCGTCCCGAGAGGGCCCCCCGCGCCATGGACCGCGTTCTCTTTTCCGCCCTGCTGCTTTTTGGTTGTGCCTTGACCCTGGGGGCCTGCGCGGAAAACGCCGCCGTCGCCGGGTCCGGGCGCGAGCCTCCGCCCGCCAGTGCCGGGGAACCCCCGGGCGAGCCCGAGGCCCAGGCGTTTTCCACCTGGCTGGAGGGCATGAAGGCCGAGGCCCTGGCCGCCGGCATCCGGCCGGCCACCGTCAACGGTCCCCTGGCGAGCGCGCGCTTCCTGCCCCGCACCGTGGCCCTGGACGGCCGTCAGCCCGAATTCAACCGTCCGTTCGGCGATTATCTGCGCAACACCGCCCCGGAAAGCCGCGCCCAGCGCGGCCGCGCCTTGCTGGGGACCCACGCCGCGTTGCTGGGCCGGCTGGAAGACCGCTATGGCGTGCCGGCCTCGGTTCTGGTGGCGCTGTGGGGCGTGGAAACCAATTTCGGCGACATCATCGGGTCAACCCCGATCCTTGATACCCTGGCCACCCTGGCCTTCGAGGGGCGGCGGGGGAGCTTCTTTCGTGCCCAACTGCTTGATGCCCTGCGCCTGATCGACGAGGACGGCATTGATCCCGGGTCCCTGATCGGCTCGTGGGCCGGGGCCATGGGCCAGATGCAGTTCATGCCCACGACCTTCCGCGCCCAGGCGGTGGACGGCGATGGCGACGGGCGGCTTGACCCCTGGCGCAGCATTCCCGACGCCCTGGCCTCGGGGGCCCATTACCTGGCGGCCCTGGGATGGAAGACTCATGAGCCCTGGGGGCGCGAGGTCAGCGTGCCGCCAGGGTTCGATCTGGCCTTGAGCGGGCAGGAGCTGATCCGGCCCGTGGCCGAGTGGAGCGCGCTGGGTCTGCGCACCGCGCAAGGGGCACCCCTGCCCGAGGATCCGAACGCCGCCGGCGCCTTGATTCTGCCCTCCGGCGCGCGCGGGCCCGCTTTCCTGGTTTACGACAACTTCCGAATCTTGTTGAAGTGGAATCGCTCGCTTTATTATGCGCTGGCCGCCGGCATTTTGTCGGACCGGATCGCGGGCGGGCCCGACCTGGTGCGGCCGCCGCCGGCCGACGAGGTGCCGTTGCGCGTGGCCGAGGTGCGCTTGATGCAAGGCCGGCTCAATGCCCTGGGCTTCGACGCCGGCGAGCCCGATGGCCTGATCGGGGCCCAGACCCGTGCCGCCATCCGGGCCTTCCAGGTGCGCGCGGGCCTTCCCGCCGACGGGTATGCCGACGCCACCTTGCTGCGGGCCCTTGACGTGTCGATGCCCTAGACTGAAACTGGA
>NZ_BJZO01000058.1 GCF_007992075.1 Pararhodospirillum oryzae | reverse complement strand
GGGGGGGGCACCGGCGGGAGCCAGGGGGCGGGCGGCCGTGGCGGGTTCGCTGTTGCAGCGGTACACGGCCTTGCCCGTTTTGGGGTCAAGGGTCAACTCGCCCACGGCGTCGCCGGTCGCGCCTTCCTTTCCGATGCATCGCCCGATGGCGTTTTCCAGGGGATCGACGGCAAGGCCCTGGGCCCGGGCCTGGGTTGGAGCCAGGGCCAGGGCCAGGGGCCCCGCCAGGGCCAGGGGCCCCGCCAGGGTCAGGCAGGTGCCGGCCGTGATCCGGTGAAAACGGGGAAGGGAACAGGGGCTGGTGGCCATGGGACAGTCCTTGAGGAAGGCGAAGCGCGCGTTTCCCGGGCCCAGCGTGGGAGGGCGGTCCTGGTGCTGGTGGATTAGGGGGTACCATACGAGGGGGGGGGAAGTTTGAAAAGGTTTGCGGCGCATGCCGGGGCGGAGGTATTCCCAAGGGGCCGGCAGGGGCTGGCCTGGATCTTTCGGGATGTCGAGGAGACAAGCGATCATGGAACAGCGGGTGAGGGTGGCCATTTTGGGGGCGAGCGGCTACACGGGGGCGGAACTGGTTCGCCTGCTGTCGCGCCATCCCCGCGTGACCCTTGCCGCCCTGACCGCCAACCGCAAGGCGGGACAGACGATGGCGCAGGTTTTCCCGCACCTGGCGGGGCTCGATCTGCCCGTTCTCACGACGGTCGAGGACGTGGCGTGGGAGGACATCGATTTCGTGTTCTGTGCCCTGCCGCACGGGACCACCCAGGTCCTGATCAAGGACCTGCTGGACGGACCCCATGGGGGCCGGCTGCGGATTGCCGACCTGTCGGCGGATTTTCGTCTGATCGACCCCGAGGTCTATGCCCAGTGGTATGGCCATGCCCACCAGGCCCTGGCCTTGCAGGAAGAGGCCGTGTATGGCCTGACCGAATTCAACCGGGCCCGGATTGCCACGGCGCGGCTGGTGGCGGTGCCGGGCTGCTATCCGACCAGTGCCCAGTTGCCTCTGGTGCCGCTCTTGAAGGCCGGGGTGATCGAGGCGGACGACCTGATCATTGATTCCAAGTCGGGGGCCTCGGGCGCGGGGCGCGAGGCCCGCGAAGGCTCGTTGCACTGCGAGGTTTCGGAAGGGGTGCACGCCTACGGCATCGGCGCCCATCGCCATACCCCTGAGATCGAACAGGAACTGTCGCGTGCCGCCGGGCGGCCGGTGCGCGCGACATTCACGCCCCACCTGATGCCGATGAACCGGGGCATTCTCAGCACCATTTACGCCCGCCTGGCCCCGGGAGCCGACGACGCCAAGGTGCGCGCGGTGCTGGAAGCCGCCTACGCGGACGAACCGTTCGTGCGGGTGGTGCCGGCCGGAACCCTGGTGCATACCCGCCACGTGCGGGGCTCCAATCTGGCCTTGATCGGGGTGCATGCCGACCGGGTGCCCGGGCGCGTGATCCTGACCTGCGCCGAGGACAACCTGGTCAAGGGTGCCTCGGGGCAGGCGATCCAGGACATGAACGTGATGCTGGGGTTCGAGGAAACCCTGGGCCTTGCGCAGGCCCCCCTGTTCCCCTGACCGGACGACGGGGGTGGCCGGGACGGCGGCCCCCGTGTTCCTGGTTTTTTCCTGACTTTCCCGTTTTCCCTTCTCTTCAAAGCCTCTTGCGGAGTGCCGTGCCATGACCGACCCGACCCCCGCCTTGATCCTGCCCTTTCAAGGGGTGTGGCCCCGCCTGGCCGAGGATGTGTTCGTGGCACCGGGGGCGGTGATCATTGGCGATGTCGAGATTGGCCCGGGAAGCAGCGTGTGGTTTGGCTCGGTGATCCGGGGTGATGTCAACCGGATCCGCATCGGGGCGCGGGTGAATGTCCAGGACGGAACCATCATCCATGTGACCGGGGGCGGCTGGGGCACGACCATCGGCGATGACGTGACCATCGGCCACCGCTGCATACTCCATGCCTGCACGGTGGAGGCCGACAGTTTCGTGGGCATGGGCGCGACGGTGATGGACGAGGTGACGGTTGAATCCTGGGCCATGGTCGCGGCCGGGGCCCTGGTCACGCCGGGCAAGCGGGTGGGAACCCGGACCTTGTGGGCGGGCAGCCCCGCGCGCGAAAAACGGGCCCTGTCGGACGAGGACGTGGCGGCGTTCCGGCCCTCGGCCGAGCGCTACCGGGCGCTGGCCGCGACCTACCGCGCGGCGATGGCGTCCTCGGGG
Source organism: Pararhodospirillum oryzae (assembly GCF_007992075.1). Lineage (GTDB taxonomy): Bacteria > Pseudomonadota > Alphaproteobacteria > Rhodospirillales > Rhodospirillaceae > Pararhodospirillum > Pararhodospirillum oryzae. The sequence goes on along the minus strand of NZ_BJZO01000058.1, from coordinate 24,382 downwards.
ACGGCCGGGCAGGAACGTTGAGCGGGTTTCCCCGTTTGGTGGGGAACCGGTCTTCAGTGTTGCCTGATGCGCGCTCCTTCCTGGCCGGGGCCAGGAAAGCGGGCGCCCGGGGCTTGCCTTTGATTTGAAAGCGGTGATGGAGCGGGACGGCGATGAGCGACTCCCTTGAGTATCCGTTGGCGTCGGTGCCCGCGCCCGGCACCCTTTTTCCGGTGGTCCCCGGGGTGTTCTGGCTGCGCCTGCCGCTTCCCTTCGCCCTTGACCATATTAATCTCTGGGTGCTGGAGGACGGCCCCGGCTGGACGCTGATCGACACGGGCATCGCCGACGAAATGACCCGTGCCGTGTGGCAGGACCTGCTGGCGGGACCGCTGGCCGGGCGGCCGGTGCGCCGCGTGGTGTGCACGCACTTTCACCCCGATCACATGGGGCTGGCCGGATGGCTGGAAGCCGAGACGGGCGCGCCCTTGTGGACCACCCTGGGCGAGTGGACATACGCGCGCATGCTGTGGCTGGAGGACGACGCGGCGTTCGTGGCCACGGCGCGGCCGTTTTATCAGCGCAGCGGGCTGGGCGACGCGGCCCTGGCCCTGGTGGAGCGCCGGGGGAATTCCTATGCCCGGCGCATTGTCGCGCCACCGGCAAGCGTGCGCCGGGTCCAGGGCGGGGAACGGCTGACGATCGGGGGGCGATCCTGGACGGCGGTGATCGGCCGGGGGCACGCGCCCGAACACCTGTCCTTGTGGTGTCCCGAGGACCGGTTGCTGATCAGCGGAGATCAGGTGCTGCCGCGCATCAGTCCCAATGTCAGCGTCTGGCCCAGCGAACCGTGGGCCGATCCCCTGGCCGGCTTTCTGGAAAGCCTGGCCCGCTTCGCGCCGCTTGATGCCGATACGCTGGTTCTGCCCAGTCATGGGGAGCCCTTCCGGGGCCTGCATGCCCGGCTGGAAGACCTGGCGACCCATCACCAGGCGCGCCTGGACGATGTTCTGGCGGCGTGCCGGGAGACCCCATGCTCGGCCTTTGATCTCATTTCGGTTCTTTTTCGCCGGAATCTGGATAGTCATCAACTCTTCTTTGCCATCGGCGAGGTAATTGCGCACCTTCATTGGCTTGAGGGCAAGAACCTTCTTCAGAGACAACAGGAAGGCGAGGTGGATAAATTCTTCGTATTATGAAACCTCTGATTACGGGCGTGTCCATCTGGTCTTTGGAACAGGGATGGTGTAGTTTGCAGGCGTTCCATCTAGACCACGAGACGATATTTCGTTGTCGGCCTCTTGGTTGAGAGTGGGAGCCGCCGGGTCCGGCGACGGACAGACCTCCTTCTGGCTTGAGCGAGGGGACACGCGTACATGGGTGCGATCATCAATCGGCTTTCGGTCGGAGCCAGAATTTTCCTGGGATTTGGGGTTGTCCTGGCCTTGTTCCTGGCAGTGGCCATTTTGTCCTACACCAATAACGATTTCATCAGTGGAGAACTGAGCCGTTCCTCGGCGACCGCGTCGCGCACCTTGATGGTGAGCGAAATCAACAGCTCGGTGAATGACCTGCGGCGCAATGTCGTGCTGTACGCGGCCGGTCCCACCGCCGAGCGGGCCGACGCCATCGCGGGCTTGTTCACGCAGTTGAAGGCCAGTCTGAACCGGTTGTCGGCGCAAGCCGAGTCCGACGCCAGCCGCCAGGACGCGAACCGGCTTCTGGAACTGGTGAATTCCTATGAACAGCAGTTCACCGAGCTGAAATCCCTGAGCCTCGCCCGCGACAAGGCGGCGGGCGGCGGGCAAGGGGTGACCGACATCGGCCCCCGGGCCCTGGACATCATGTCGGCCTTGATCAAGGAACTGGGCACGCGCGGTGACTACCAGGCGGCGTTCCTGGCCGGCCAGGCGGAAGAAGCCCTGATGGTGGCCCGGGTGTCGGTGGCCGTGTTCTTGTCCCAGCCGTCGGCCGATCTCGTGGACAAAAGCAAGGCGGCGATGGCGCGGTTTGTCGAGCGCAGCACGCTTTTGAAGCAGACGTTGGTCGATCCCGATCTGATCAGCAAGGCGGCGGCGGTCGAGAAGGAGGCGCGCGCCTACCAGACGGCGTTTGACACCTTGTCGCAATCGGCCTTTGGCGCGGCAAAACTGACCGCCGGCCCCATGGCCCGTGACGCGGTGGCGTTTGGTACCCTGGCCACCCAGATCAAGGATGCCCAGAACGCGACCCTGACCGCCGTGAACGCCGAGATCGCCCACGCGGTGGACAAAGCCAAGGATCGGGGCGTGGTGGTGTCGGTCATCGCCCTGGTGCTGGCCGGGCTGACGGCGGCGCTGATCGCGCGCAGCCTGTCCGCGCCGATTCGCCGCCTGACCGACTCCATGGAGGCGATCACGGAAGGATCGGTTGGGATCGAGATCGAGGGAACCGGCGATGGCGGCGAACTGGGCTCGATGGCGCGCAGCCTGGAAAAACTGCGCGGCGCCGTTGCCGATGCCTTCCGTTTGAATCAGATGGTCGACATCCTGCCGACGGCGGTCATGCTGTGCGATCCCAATCTGCGGATTTCGTACATCAACGAGGCGACGCGCGATATTTTCCGCCACATGAATCACCCCAGGGTTCAAAACCCCGACGCGGTGCTGGGGCGCAGCGTGCTGGAGTTCCACAAGAACGATTCGTTTGTCCGCAAGGTGTTGACCGAAGTCGACAAACTGCCTTACCGGGGCAAATTCAGCATGGGCGGCGTGACCATCGAAAACGAGGTCAAGGCCATCTACAACAGCCAGGGCACCATGCTGGGGACCATGCTGGCGTGGAAGGACGTGACCGAGTACGTCAAGCTGTCCGAGGATTTCGAAGGGACGGTGAAGTCGGTCGTCGGCGTGGTGAGCGCGGCCGCGACCGAGTTGCAGGCCTCGTCGCGGGCCATGGCTGAAACCTCCGACCGGACCGGCGAGGAATCGGCAACGGTGGCGGCGGCGGCGGAACAAGCGGCGGTCAATGTCGAAACCGTGGCCAGCGCCACCGAGGAGCTGAGCGCCTCGATCACCGAGATCAGCCGCCAGGTGCAGGAGTCCGCCCGCATCGCCGGCGACGCGGTTGCCGAGGCCCAGCGCACCGACGAGATGGTGCAGGGCTTGGCCGACGCGGCCGTGCGCATCGGCGAGGTGGTGAGTCTGATCACCGATATCGCAAGCCAGACCAACCTGCTGGCCTTGAATGCCACCATCGAGGCGGCCCGCGCCGGCGAGATGGGCAAGGGCTTCGCGGTGGTCGCGGGCGAGGTCAAGACCCTGGCCAACCAGACCGCCAGGGCCACCGAGGAAATCGGCACCCAGATCACCGGCATCCAAAGCGAAACCCGCCGCGCGGTGGAGGCGATCCAGGGGATCGGGGGAACCATCGGGCGCATTAATGAGATCACCTCGGGCATCGCGGCGGCGGTCGAGGAGCAAGGCGCCGCGACCAAGGAAATCGCCCGCAACGTCGAGGAAGCGGCGCGCGGCACCACCGAGGTCACTTCCAGCATTCAGGAGGTCAATCAAGGCGCCCAGGAAACGCGTCACTCGGCGCAGCAGGTCGAGGGGGCTTCCGCCGAGCTGGCCCAGCAGGCTGGCCTTCTGGGGCGTCAGGTCGAGGAGTTCCTGGCCAAGATGCGCGAATAAAAGGGCCATCCTGCGCGCCGGGAGAGGGATTGCCGTTCCAAGGTCCGGGCGTTCCGTTCATTTCCAAGGTGCTTTTCAAAGGCCGACGCCTGCTTTCTTCGGAAGCGGGCGTCGGTTTTTTTGTTTGGGGCGTCCAGAGTTCGTCGGGGAAAAGGGAGTACCGCTTTTCCCGAAAAGACAAACTCAAACAAATGCTCTAACTGGACTTACGTATAACCTTCTTTGGTTAATTCGGAGGGGTATAAAGCAACTAAGGCGCACAAACGTCTGGTGTCTCGGAGGAGGCTCTGTTAGCGTATAGACATTAGGATCTACCGAAAAGGGAAAGGTACCTTTCTCGCTGCCCGTCCGGACGTTTTCCCGCCCGGAACGAATTCCGGAAGGCAGGAGAGGGGACGGCAAAGGGGTCCACCGATGACGGCTCTTGTTTCCAAAATACGCCTTTCGGTCAACGCCCGGGTCTTGTTGGGTTTTGGGGTCATGGTGGCCTTGACCGCGCTGGTGCCGGTGCTCAGCACGCTGCAAGGGGCAAGCGTCAATACGGTGCTCCACGCCGTGAGCGGCTCCCAGGGGGCGGGGCTCGATTCCTCCTTTGTCGCGCAGGCACGCCAGGAAGTCGCCTCGAACCGCCTGACGGGGCTGGCGTTGTCGGCGGCGGGCGCGGCCGTGGCCTTGCTTGCCGCGAGCCTGACGGCCATGGGGTTGTTCCGTTCGATCCGTCGGTTGAGCGACGCCGTGGCGTGCTTGCGCGCGGGCGATCCGTCGTGTCCCATCCCCGGCGTGGAAGAGCGTGGTGCCCTGGGCGATCTCGCGCGCGAGCTTGCCGCGCTGCAACAAGAAATGGCCCGGCTGATCCGCCAGGATCAGTTGATGGAAATCCTGCCCACGCCCGTGATGGTATGTGAACCAGATTATACCGTGAGTTACCTGAACGATGCGACGCGCGCGGTGATTTCGCGCATGGATCACCCCCTGGCCCGCGATCCCCAGGCCATCATCGGGGTTAATCCGTTGAGTTTCCACAAGGATCCGGCAAAAATCCGCGCGGCCCTGGCCGATCACGGCGATTTGCCCTACCGGGTTCGCTTTGGCATGGGGGGCGTGACGATCGCCGGCGAGATGCGAACCGTGCGCGACCGCAAGGGGGCCTTGACCGGAACCGTTCTGTCGTGGAAGGACATCACCGAGGACGTGGCCCGGATCGCGGCGTTTGAAAGCTCGATCAAGGCGGCCGTGGATCAGATCGGCCAGGCGGCGGCCGAAATGGATGCCTCGGCGCAGGCGATGGCGGAGCAGGCCGAACGCGCGCAAGGAGAGGCGGCCACCGTGGCCGAGGCCGCCGAGGAAACAGCCGTGAATGTCGAAACGGTCGCGGGCGCGAGCGAGCAGCTCAGCCACTCGGTCACGGAGATTGGCCATCAGGTGCAGGAAACCGCCCGGATTTCCGCCCTGGCGGTTGAGCAGACTTCTCAGACAGACCAAAGGGTGCGGGGCCTGGCCGAGGCGGCCCAGCGCATCGGGGACGTTGTGACGTTGATTTCAACCATCGCCAGCCAGACCAACCTCCTTGCCCTCAACGCCACGATCGAGGCGGCGCGGGCAGGCGAGCGGGGCAAGGGGTTCGCGGTGGTGGCGGGCGAGGTCAAGGCCCTGGCAACCCAGACCGCGAAAGCGACCGAGGAAATCGCCGCCCAGGTGGCGGCGATCCAAAATGAAACCCAGGAGGCGGTCTCGGCGATTCAAGGGATTGGATCGACCATCGCGCGGCTGGACGACATCACGGCGGGCATCGCGGGGGCGATCACCCAGCAAAACGCCGCGACCCACGAAATCGCCCGTGCCATCGATCATGCCGCGCAAGGCACCGGTCTCATGAGCGCCAACATACAAGGCGTCAGCGACAATACCCGGCAAACGCAGGCTGTCGCCCGTCTTGTGCAGGAAGCGGCGGCCAGCGTGGCGCTTCAAGCGCGCACCTTGGACCAGCGCGCCACCGACTTCCTGGCGCGTCTGGTGGTCTAGAGTCTGTCAGGGAAAAGTGGAGGCTGATTTCCCCGAAAAGACAAACTCAAACAAAGGGGGTCTGGTTTAGTTTATTCCATCATTGGTTGCTGGATTCTAGAATAAAGCCATGGGTCCCCAATAACAAAAAAGTAACTGTGTCGTAAAAAGATACAAGGGAGAAGCGCTGTGGGAAAGATTATGAATCAGTTTTCCGTCGTGACCCGGATTACCATCGGGTTCGGTGCTCTTCTTGTTCTTATGTTGGCTATAAGTATTTTGTCGTATGGCGCCGGAAGTGTCATACGTGAAAAGGTAAATATTTATGCGCAAGAGGCGGTGCGGACCCTTGACGTCACGAATCTGGCAACAGAAGTCGCTGAATTGAGGCGTAACGCCTATATTTTCTTTGACAAGGAAGAGCCTCAATATGCCGAAACGGCCAATACCATTATGGCCGATCTGCAAAAACAACTTCAGACACTTTTGTCCACGGTTTCCGCAAGCCATCAGCAAGATATCCGAAAATTATTGGAGCTGGTCCGCGGCTATGATCAGGGCCTGAAGCGGGTGGTAGCCCTGTCCGAGGCGCGCAAGGCCGCGATCGGATCGTTGTTGTCGGTGGGGCCCGAGGCGCGTACCGCCCTGCTGGCCCTGATCGAGCAGTCAATGGCTGAAAACAACCATCGAACCGCGGCCTTGGCTGGCTTGGCCGTGGAATCCCTGATGAGCAGCCGGCTCGCAGCCGCCAATTTCTCGAATCACCCGTCGTCCGAGCTGGCCGAAAAGGTAAAAGAAGGTATGAATCAGGTCATCGAACGCTGCGAGGACCTGAAGCAGTCGATGATCGATGGGCCAGATCGAAGCCGGATTGATGACGTTCAACAAAAAGTCAGGTCCTATATCGTCGGGTTTGATGCTCTTACCAAAGCTATGTTGGAAAGCCAGTCCTTGGTCATGGGTGAAATGGCAGGGATTGGAGAAAAATTCGGGAGCGTTGCTGGAGATTTTCAGAATAGTCAACTTATTTTTATGGACAACACCCGTCATGGCATGGAAAATGACTTGAATCATGCTGTAAACGAAAGTATGGCGCTGTCGGTTGCGGCCATTGCCCTCGCCATTCTGGCGGCGATCTTGATTTCGCGCAGTCTGTCGCGTCCGATCGCCCATCTCACGGGCGTGCTCGATTCCCTGCGCCAGGGCGACACCGACGTGGAGATCAAGGGGCGCGACCACGGCGGAGAGCTGGGGCGCATGGCCCGGGGGCTCGACGCTCTGCGCCAGTCGGTGGCGGATGCGTTCCGTCTCAATCAGATGATCGAGGGGTCACCCAGCGCGGTCATCGTCTGTGGCACGGACCTGCGGATTTCGTACCTGAATGAATCCGCCCGGGTCATCGTGCGCCGCATGAACCATCCCATCGCCCAAGACCCGGATCTCATCATTGGCAGGAAAGCAAGCGAGATTCACCACAAGCCCGAATTCGTCCACTCGGTGCTCACGCATCCCGAAAACATGCCCTATCGCGGCAAGTTCACCATGGGCGGCGTGACCATCGAAAACGACGTGCGGGCCATCCTTGACCCCCGGGGGCGGGTGACCGGGATCATGCTCGCCTGGAAGGACGTGACGGAATACGTCAGGCTGTCGGAAACCTTCGAGGCGTCGATCAAGAGCGTGGTCGAGGTGGTGGGGCAGGCGACGAGTGAGCTGGAAACGACCTCGCAGGCCATGGCCGACAACGCTGATCGCAGTGGTGAACAGGCGTCCGTGGTCGCGCAGGCCGCGGAACAGGCGGCGGGCAACGTCGAAACCGTGGCCAGCGCCACCGAGGAACTGAGTGCCTCGATCACGGAAATCAGCCGTCAGGTCCAGGAGTCGGCGCGGATCGCCAGCGAGGCGGTGGCCGAGGCCCAGCGCACCGACGAGATGGTGCAAGGTCTCGCCAACGCGGCCCACCGGATTGGCGAGGTGGTCGGCCTGATCACCGATATCGCGAGCCAGACCAACCTGCTGGCCCTGAACGCGACGATCGAGGCGGCGCGCGCGGGCGAGATGGGCAAGGGGTTCGCGGTGGTGGCGGGCGAGGTCAAGACCCTTGCCAACCAGACGGCCAAGGCGACCGAGGAAATCAGCAGCCAGATCACCGGCATTCAAAGCGAGACCCGCCGCGCGGTGGAAGCCATCCAGGCGATTGGCGGCACGATCGCGCGCTTGAATCAAATTGCCTCGGCCATCGCGGCGGCGGTCGAGGAGCAAGGCGCGGCCACCAAGGAGATCGCCCGCAACGTCGAGGAGGCCTCCCACGGCACCACCGAGGTCACCAATAGCATCCAGGAGGTGAATCAAGGGGCGCAGGCCAACCGCCACGCGGCGCAGCAGCTTGAGGAGGCCACCAGCCAGCTGGCGCAGCAGGCGAGTTTCCTGGCGCGTCAGGTGCAGGAATTCCTGGACAAGATGCGAGCGTGACCCAAGGCGCGACAAAGAGTAACCCGTTTTTCGAGGGCCGCCGCCGGGCAGGGGAGGGGACGATCATCCCCCGTGCCCGGCGGCGCGCAGCGCCTGGAGCACCGCCACGAGATCGGTGCGCAAGGCCAGCATGAGCAGGCCTCCGGCGGCACTGGCGCCCGCAAGCATGCCGCTGACCAGCGCGGTTTGAACATTCAGTCGTCCGCGCAGGGCGGCAAGATCGTCCACCAGGTCACGCTGGACCCGGTTCACCTGGCCTGTCAGGGTATTTTGACGCTCCTCGGCGGCTTCCAGGCGCCCAAAGGCCCTGCCCAACGAGGCGCGATGATGGTTCTGGTCCGCCTGGACCCGCGCCAATCCTTCCAGCGCCGGATCAAGTGTTGCCAGCTTGTCGCGGATCGTTTCCAGAAGGGCTTCCAGGCGGCTGAGGCGCTCGGTGTCTTCAGTCATTGGAATGACCTTATCGAGATATTTTTTATGACGATAAGGCATAGCGTGGTTTTTGTCCAGCGTGACGGTGGCGAGAGAACCCGTTAAGAAGGGTTTTTTGCCGACAACCCTTGCCAACGGGCTCGGCGTGTTCTCAAATCCTGGGGCTTCGACCCGGCGACCCGGCCGCCCTTCCGGCGTTCCCCTGGTCCGAGCCGGAAAGGCCAAGAGGAAAAGATGTCAAAGAAAACCGTGGTCCACCCCGGCGACCGTTTTGTGAAGCCGGGCAATCCGCCCTCTCAGTGGCAGGTTGATCAGATGCTGGAATACCCTGATTTGCCCGCCCATGTCCGTCTGATCGAGTTGGGAGGCAACCGGCGCACCGTGACCGTGGCCCTGTCGGCCTTGTTGGATGGACGCTTGTATGCCCCGTCGCAAACCCAACCGCCACCCTCGGACACTTGATTGAAGGAGAGGCCGTGCCTAGATAATGGGAAGTGCCCCATGGATATCCACCATGGGAAACCCCTAGCCGGGAGGTACCGATGACCCTTACGCTGGCCGCAATCCCGCTTGTCACGAGTGCCCTGTTCTTGCTTGGCCTTGGCTTTCTGGCAAACCAGGCGCGTCCCCGGCTTGTCCTGGTGCCCGTGCGCGCCTCGCGTCGGCGCCGCCAACGATAAGACCCGGCCCGGTTTCCACCGCGCCTGTCGCGGGGAACCGACGCCGGTAGCCCTGGATCCCCCCGTGGAAGAGGGGGCGTCAGGCCAGGGCTGCCTGCGGGCCATCCGCCTCCGGCTGGCCGACGGCGCAAGTCCACGGGCTTGCCCGCCGTTGGGGCCGTTGCGGTGAACCAGGGGCCGGTGTAGGGTAAGCGTCCCGGTTTTTTGGAAAAAGTGGACCTGCCCTTGCTTGACGCTCAAGATTGCGTGCTTGTGACCGGCGGTGCCGGCTTCATTGGCTCGGCCGTTCTTCGCCATTTATTTCGCAACACCAGCGCGGCCCTGGTCAATGTGGATAAATTGACCTACGCCGGTGATCTGGAAGCGGTGGCGGATTTGGCCGGAAGTCCCCGCTACGCGTTTGCCCAGGTGGATATCTGCGACGCTCCGGCGATCGAGGCCCTGCTGGCCCGCCATCGCCCCACCGCGATCATGCATCTGGCGGCGGAATCCCATGTGGACCGGTCGATCGACGATCCCGGCTCCTTCATCCGCACCAACGTTCTGGGCACCTTCACGATGCTGGACGCCGCCCGGCGGTATTGGAGCGGTCTGGATGAACCCGGCCGGGCACGGTTTCGTTTCCACCATATTTCAACCGATGAAGTGTTCGGCAGCCTGGGAAGCGAGGGCTATTTCCACGAAGGCACGCCGTATGATCCCCGCTCGCCCTATTCGGCCAGCAAGGCGGGATCGGATCATCTGGTCCGCGCGTGGCATCATACCTACGGGCTGCCGGTTCTCCTGACCAACTGCTCCAACAACTATGGGCCGTTTCAGTTTCCCGAAAAGCTGATTCCGGTCATGATCGGCGCGGCGCTGGCCGGGCGGCCGCTTCCCGTGTATGGCCAGGGCGCCAACGTGCGCGACTGGCTGTACGTGGAAGACCACGCCGAGGCCCTGGTCACGGTGCTGACCCGGGGCGAACCCGGCGAAACCTACGTGCTGGGCGGAGGAGCGGAATCCTCGAACCTCGACCTGATCAAGCGTCTGTGCGCCATTTTGGATCGCCTGCGGCCCGATCCCGCCGGTTCTTATGAACGACTGATCTCCTTCGTGACCGACCGTCCCGGGCATGATTTCCGCTATGCCATCGACTATGCGCGCGTGAAGCGGGACTTGGGATGGCAGCCCCGTCATTCGCTGGACGAGGGACTGGCCGCCACCGTTTCCTGGTACCTGGATCATCAGCCCTGGATGGAACGGCTGCGTCAGCGCAAGGGGGCCGATCGCCGGCTGGGTCTGGCGGGCGGGCGATGACCGGGGGGCAACAGGCGCCACGGCTGGCCGTGACCGGCGTAAGCGGACAGGTGGGCCGCGCGGTGCTGGCTCGGGCGCGGGCGGCCGGATTCGATCCCCTGGGGCTGACCCGCGCCGATCTCGATCTTGGCGATCCCGACGGAATCGCCGGGCGCCTGGATGCGTTGCGTCCCGACCTGATCATCAATCCGGCCGCGTATACGGCGGTGGACCGGGCCGAGAGCGAGCCCGAGCTGGCCTTTCGCGTCAACGCCGAGGCCCCGGGGCGCCTGGCCCAGTGGTGCGCGCGCGAGAACGTGCCCTTGATTCACCTTTCCACCGATTACGTGTTCTCGGGCGAGGCCACGCGGCCCTATCGCGAGGACGATCCCCTGGCTCCCGTCAGTGTCTATGGGGCGAGCAAGGCCGGGGGCGAGCGCCGGGTGCTGGCCTCGGGGGCGGCGGCGGTGATCGTGCGCACGGCCTGGGTCTACGATGCCGAGGGGCGCAATTTCGTCACCACCATGCTGCGCCTGGGCGCCGGGCGCGACACCTTGGGGGTGGTCGACGATCAGCGGGGATGCCCCACGGCCGCGCCCTCGCTGGCTTGCGGCCTGCTGAGCATCGCCCGTCAGGTGTGGGACGCCCGCGAGGACGAGGCGGCGCTGGCGCCCTTGCTGGGCCCCGTGCATCTGACCGATGCCGGCGAAACCACATGGTACCACTTCGCCCAGGCGATTTTCGAGGCCATGGCCCCCGCCTGGGGGCGTCGGCCCCGGGTTTCGCCCCTGACGACCGCGCAATACCCCACGCCAGCCCGCCGGCCGGCGTGGTCGGTTCTTGACCTGGAGCGCGCCCGCGCCCGCTTTGGCCTGGTTCCGCCCTCGTGGCGGGAGAGCCTGGGGGCGGTGCTGGCCTCGTGCGTCCACCCGGCTGGATCCGGGGGCGGGGATGCGCTCTAATCTTTTGATCCGTGGCTTTTTCGAGCCGCCGAAACGGTCTTTTCTTCGGCGTGTTGGGGGCCTGGACGGCAATATCTCGTCCACCATGACAAGGGGGAACGCGTGAAGGGGATCGTTCTGGCCGGCGGGGCCAATACCCGCCTGTATCCCGTGACGTCGGCGGTCAGCAAGCAACTGCTGCCCGTGTACGACAAGCCCATGGTGTATTATCCCCTGTCTCTTTTGATGCTGGCGGGCATTCGCGAGATTTTGCTGATCTCGACGCCTCGGGATCTGCCGCGCTTTCGCGAGCTGCTGGGGGATGGCAGCCAGTTGGGGCTGTCGCTGGAATACCGGGAGCAGGCGCACCCGGGGGGCATCGCGGAAGCCTTTCGCATCGGCCGCGACTTCGTGGCCGGCGAGCCCGTGGCCCTGGCCCTGGGCGACAACATCTTGTTCGGCCATGGCCTGCAAGAGGCCCTGACCCGGGCGGCGGCGCGCGGCCAGGGAGCCACGGTGTTCGCCTACGAGGTTCACGATCCCGAACGCTATGGCGTGGTCGAGATCGCGGCCGACGGGCGCGCCGTGAGCCTGGAGGAAAAACCCGAGAAGCCCCGCTCCACCTGGGCGGTGATTGGCCTTTATTTCTACGACGCCGGCGTGACCGAACGGGCCGATGCCTTGCGGCCGTCGGCCCGGGGCGAGCTGGAAATCACCGATCTGAACCGGCTGTACCTGGAAGAAGGCGCCTTGCACGTCGAGCCGCTGGGGCGTGGCTATGCCTGGCTGGACGCGGGAACCTTCGAGTCGTTGCAAGACGCTTCCGATTTCGTGCGCGCGATCCAGCAGCGCCAGGGCTACCGGATCGCCTGCCTGGAGGAAATCGCCTTCAGGAAGGGATTCATCGACCGCGACCAGTTGCGGGTTCTGGCCAAGGCGCTCAGCCGGAATGAATACGGGCAGTATCTCATGCGGATTGCTGATCGGGAGTAAAGTCGGATTCCGGGAAGCGCCGGGGTCCCCCCGATATCCTGGCGTTTCTTGATCTCAAGGCCTTTCCAGGGAGGGGCGAGTCCTTCCCTCCTTTGAAGGGCAGGTGGGTGCTATGGTGTCGTCCCCTCGGTCCCGCCCGGGACGCCGTCGCTCCTGGCTGGGTGTCCAGGGAACGCTGACGCTGGCTTTTTTCGGCGTTGCCCTGCTCATTGCGTGCCTGGTCGCGGCTGTTTTGTATCAAGTGGCGCGCGAGCAGGTTCTGGCGGATTTACGCCAGAAGCTGCGCGACGTGGTGTCGGTGGCGGCGCACAGCGTGGATGGCGATCTTCACGCTCGCATCACACCGGATTCGGGCATGGCGTCGTCGGACTACCGGGCGCTGAAGGCGACCTTGCGTCAGATTCGCGGCGGGGTCGAAGGGGCCCGTTACGTGTATACGTTGCGCCGGGACCACGAAGGCGCGATCCGCTTCGTGGTCGATGCCGAGGAAGATCCCGGCAACATCGTGGCCTTGTACCAGCCCTACGCCAACCCCAGTCCGCTGCTTCTGGCGTCGTTCGACACCATGACCGGGCCGATCGTGGAAACCGAGGCCTACGAGGATGCCTGGGGGGCGTGGCTGACCGGATACGCGCCGTTCTTCACCTCGGATGGGCGCCGGTCGGGGATCTTGGGGGTGGATATCCCGGCCACCGCCCTGATCGCCCACCAGCATCAGGTGCTGCGGTCCTTCCTGATGGTGCTGGCGGGGGTGATTCCGGTCATCTTGCTGGCCGGGGCGTGGCTGGGACGCACCTTCGCCCGGCCGCTGCTGGCGTTGGAAGCCGGGGCGCGGCGGGTCGAGACGGGTGAACTGGGGGTTCAGCTGGCGATTCGCCGTTCCGACGAGATCGGGCATCTGGCCGCCTCGTTCAACCGCATGACGGCGGCGCTGGCCAAAAGCCGGGACGATCTCAACGGCGCCATGCTGAAGTATCGCCAGATTTTCGACAACGCCAGCGAGGGCATCTACCAGACCTCGCTGAGCGGCCGCGTCCTGGCCGCCAATCCGGCCCTGGTGGCCATGCTCGGCTACGACTCCCTGGAGCAGGTCCAGGCCGAAATCCAGAGCGTGGGCGAGCAGGTTTACGCCCGTCCCACCGATCGCGATCACCTGCTGGAGCAGGTGCGAACCCTGGGCCGGGTCGAGGGCCTGGAGACCGTGCTGTGCCGGCGCGACGGATCGCAGTTCTGGGCGGTCCTGACCATGCACGTTGGCGCAAGCGAGGAGGGGGGCCGGGTGCTGGAAGGCATGGTGATCGACATCACCGAACGGCGCCAGCGCGAGCAGGCCGAGCGCGACCGCGAGGCCGCCCGGGTGGCGAGCGAGGCCAAGAGCGCGTTCCTCGCCACCATGAGCCACGAAATCCGCACGCCCTTGAATGCCATCCTGGGCCTGACCGATCTGGTCTTGCGCACCGACCTCGACGAGCGCCAGCGGGACTACCTGACCAAGGTCACGATTGCATCACGGTCGTTGCTGGCGGTGATCAACGATATCCTGGATTTCTCGAAGATCGAGGCCGGACGGCTGGATCTGGAGGAAACAACCTTTTCGCTGCACGACATCATGGCGAACCTGACCGAGATGTTCGCCTTTCGCGCCCACGAAAAGGAAATCGAGCTGATCGTTTCCCTCGACAAGGATCTGCCGTGCGATCTGATCGGCGATCCGGTGCGCCTGGGGCAGATTCTGATCAACCTGACCGGCAACGCCATCAAGTTCACCGATCACGGCGAGGTGGTGGTGCGGGCCAGTCGGGAAGAGCCGCCGGCGGAGGCTTCTCCCGAAGACGAGGTGTGGATCCACTTCACCGTCCAGGATACCGGCATCGGGATTCCCGCCGATCGCGTGGAAGCGGTGTTCGAAAGCTTTTCCCAAGCCGATGGCTCGACCACGCGGCGCCATGGCGGCACCGGGCTGGGGCTGGCCATCTGCCGGCGCCTGGCCGAGCTGATGGGCGGGCGGGCCTGGGCCGAAAGCGTGCTGGGCGAGGGCAGCACCTTCCATGTGGTCGCGGGCTTGCGCCGGCAAACCGGCCATGCCACCCGGACCCCGCGCACGCCGATGGACCTGCGAGGGTTGAAGGTGCTGGTGGTCGAGGACAACGCCACCTCGCGCGAGATCCTGGTCCATCAGATCGAGTCCTTCCAGATGATCGCCACCCCGTGCGCCTCGGGCGAGGAGGCCCTGGCGATTTTGGGAACGCCCGAGCGGTCCTTTGATCTCGTGCTCATGGATTGGAAGATGCCGGGGCTGAACGGGCTGGAAACGGCCCGGCGCATCCGTACCGACCTTGACCTCCGGCGCACGCCGGTGGTGTGCATGATCTCGGCCTATGCCCGCGAGGATCTGATGCAGCAGTCCGAGCGGTCGTTCCTGGATGCTTTCTTGCACAAGCCGGTCAATCAGTCCTTCCTGTTCGACACCATCATGACCTTGTTCGGGCATCAGGAGGCGACGGTCGCCGGGCCCCAAGCCCTGCCGGCCGCCGACCCCGACGCCCCCGTGCCCGACCTGGGCGGGCGGCGGGTGTTGCTGGTCGAGGATATCGAGATCAACCGCCTGGTGGCCCTGGAATGGCTGCATTCGGCCAATCTCACGGTCGAGGTGGCGGAAAACGGGCGGATCGCGGTGGAACGGGTGCTGGCCGAACCGTTTGACGCCGTGCTCATGGACATCCAGATGCCGGAAATGGATGGGTTGGAAGCCACCCGGCGCATCCGGGCCGCGCGCCCGGACGGATATCCTCCGATCATCGCCATGACCGCCCATGCCCTGAAAGGGGATCTGGAACGCTGCCTGGCCGTGGGCATGAACGATTACATCAGCAAGCCCATCGATCCGGCGCGATTGTTTGCCACCTTGTCGCGGTGGGTGACGGGCGAGGGGCAAGGCGAGAGCGCTTTGGCGTCCGACGCCGTCACCATGTCCCCCCCGGCCCCGGCCGCCTCCGTGGAGCCTCCGCCGCCCGCGAGCAAGCCGGGCTCGGCCGCGCCAGGGGAGAAAAGCGGGTTCGCCGATCTCCTGGCCGCCCCTGTTCCCGGGCTTGCCGTGGCCGAAGGGCTGGCCCGGGCCAACAACAACCGCAAACTCTACCTGACCTTGTTGCGCCGGGTGCGCGACGATCATCTGGACACGGCCCGCCGCGCCGAGGCCGAGGCGGCCGCCGGCCATCTTGACGACGCGCGCCGTCTGGTTCATTCCCTGAAGGGAATCGCCGGCAACGTGGGGGCCGGACCCTTGCACGTCGCGGCCCAGGCGGCCGAAACCTGGCTGGTCGAGACCGGGGCCCTGGATCCCGCCGCGCCGGTCTGGCGGGGCTTCGTGGAAGCGCTGGAAACCCTGGGGGCCGGGCTGAAGGCCGCGTTGGTCGAGGAGTCCTCCGGTGCCGGGCCCGCCGCAGGGCCCAATGCGGAGGAAAACGGGGCCCCGGCCGACGGTTCCCCCGCGTCGGCCGTGGACGAACCGGCCCTGGCGGCGCGGCTGAGTGAATTGGAACACTGTCTGGATGACGATGTCGCGCGGGCCGAACAGCTTCTGGCCGACCTGGCTCCCCTGGTTCGGGCACGTTTTGGTGCCGGGACCGTGGACACGATCCGGGGCTTCGTGGAAGACTTCGATCTGGATGCCGCCATTGCCGAGATCAGGCGTTTGAGGAAGGATCTGGGAACAGATGACCGAGAGTGATCAACGCCAGCGGATCTTGATCGTCGATGACACGCGCGAAAACATCGACCTGCTGATGGAGTTGTTTCGCGACGAGTACCGGGTGAGCGCCGCCACGACTCCGGAGCGCGCCCTCAAGCTCGCGCGGAGCGACCAGCCCCCCGATATCGTGCTGCTGGATATCCTGATGCCGGGCATGAACGGCTATCAGGTGTGCGCGACCTTGAAAAGCGATGCGCGGACCCGGAATATCCCCGTGGTTTTCGTCACGGCGGTTTCGGAGGTCATGGACGCGGCCAAGGGATTCGACGCCGGGGCCGTGGACTACATCACCAAGCCCTTCCACCCCCCCGTGGTCAAGGCGCGGGTCCGGCTCCATCTGGAGCTGAGAAAGAAATACCAGCTTCTGGAAACCTACGCCTTCCTCGATGCCCTGACCGAGGTGCCCAACCGCCGGCGCTTCGAGCAGACCCTGGAAGACGAATGGAACCGCGCGCAACGCCAGGGTGATGACCTGGCGTTGCTTTTTTTTGATGTAGATTATTTCAAGATGTTCAACGATACCTATGGACATGGGCAGGGGGACGAGTGCCTGCGGCGCCTGGCCACCACCGCCTCGCGGACCTTGCGCCGCAGCGGCGATTTCCTGGCCCGGTACGGGGGCGAGGAGTTCGTGGTCATCTTGCCCCGCACCGACCTGGAGCATGCCAGGGCCGCCGCCGAAACCTTGAGCCGGGCCGTGGACGCCCTGGCCCTGCCCCATGCCACCTCGCAGGTCGAGCCCTTCGTGACCATCAGCATTGGCGTGGTCGCGGGGGTTCCAAGCACCAGGCTCAGCCCCGCCGATCTGGTGGCGGCGGCGGACAAGGCCCTGTACGCGGCCAAGCATGCCGGTCGCCACCGCATCGTGACCACCCCCCTGGACTCGGCGGCCCCCGCCCCGGTGTAGCGGTGTGGTGTAGCGGTGTGGCCCGGCGACGTGCGGGCGGGGGCCCCTTGCCTGGGGGGCCCCTTCGGGGAATCGGGCTTCGCGTCAGGCCAGCGCGGCGCCGCGCGCGTTGAGGGTGTTCAGGAAAGCCTGGCCGATGGCGGGGAAGTCGGGGCCGCCGGGCAGGGCGGGAACCGGGCTCATCATGGTGGTGAGCATGGTCAAGCGCCGCTCGGGTTCGACGATTCCCGCCGCGCGCAGGCCCGCCAGCAGATCCTCGACGGTGCTTTTCACGCAATGGGAAAGGGCCTCGCCCGCCACGTGGATGGCCTCGTGGGAGGCCAGGGCCAAGATCGCCTCGCGGCCGTTTTCGGAGGCGTGCGCGTCCTCGGGGTCGGCGACCTCGCAGCCAAAGGCGCTGTAATTCTCGACCCGGGGATTCAATCCCTTGATCAGCCACGTGACCGAGCGTTGGTAATGGCGCTGCCAGTCCAGCAGGGCCTGGGACACCGCCGGGTGCACCTGATGGCCGGGGGTCCCGATCAGGCAGTGCTCGGGCCAGACGATATGCGTGTAGCGGCCGGCCTGCTCCAGGCGCTCCAGGTACGTCAGCACCCAGGGGCGCGCGGCGGGATCGGCGGGTCCCCACTGGCCGGAGGCCACCGCCTCGCGGGTGATCAAGGTGAAGGGCGGCGGCGGGGCGCCGGCTTCGTCGCGCCAGAAGGACGGATGGCCGATGTCATAGGCGCCGTGGCTGTCCAGGGTCACGGTGATGGCGTCGTACTGGTCGCCGTGGGTGACGATGTGGCGGGCCAGGCGTTCCATGTCGTCCCAGGCGCCGGGAACGGCCAGCGATCCGGCGGCCGGGCCGTCGCAGAAATCACACTGGGGATCGATGATCAAAAGGCACGTGCTCATGGCGTGAACTCCCTTGCGGTCGGTCGGGGCCCGGCGCGCGGATCCGGGCGGCGCGCGCTGGCGCTCAGGACAAAGGAAAGGAAGAAAGACGTTCAGGCGGACACGGCGGACGTTCGTGCCTCCTGGAGTGAGACCCGAAAAGTGGGAACCGCTTTTCGGATCAGTCGAGCGCAAAAGTCAGCTATTTGGGGCGCCGGGCCTGGATTCGATTGAACGCACGGCGGCCCAAGTGTTTTCCTTGGTTTTAGCGACGCGCGCGCCGTGCGGCAATGACCGATCACATGAAAAGGAGGAGGTCAGACGGTCTGTAAGCCGGGTTCTGTCCGCACCCCTGAAACACCTTGCGGTGGATCCGGGGCGGGGATGGCCATTCATCTGGGGCGCCCGTCGCCGAACGCCTCGTGCGATACACCCGGACGGCGGCCCGAAAACGCTGCCTGCCTGGCGTGAAACACGCCCGGCGTGCCGTCCCTATTCGATCTTGCTCCCGGTGGGGTTTACCATGCCGCCCCCGTTGCCGGGGCCGCGGTGCGCTCTTACCGCACCCTTTCACCCTTGCCGGCCGTGTAGACCGGCGGTCTGCTCTCTGTGGCACTTTCCCTAGGGTTGCCCCCGCCGGGCGTTACCCGGCACCGTGTTCCCGTGGAGCCCGGACTTTCCTCCCCATTCGGCAAAGCCGAACGGAGCGGCCATCCGACCGTCTGACAGAGCGCACTCTAGAAGCCGGCCGTGTTCTCGGCAAGGGCCTGTCGGGGGCGGCGCGGCGGATTTGGCTCATGGTGCCGGAGCGGGAAGCGGGGGATAGGCGCATTCGGCCAGGGTGGTGCCGTCCAGTTCGCGGAAAAAGGCTTCCTGGGCCGCCGCCAGCCGCCCCTTCAGGCGGCACCCGGGCATCAGGGTGCACGCACCGCCCCCGGGCTCGAAGCACTCGACCAGGGCCTGGCGCCCTTCCAGCAGCCGCGCCACCTCGCCCACCGAAATGCTTTCCGCCGGGCGTGCCAGGTGAAAGCCCCCCCCCGATCCCCGCCGCGTCGCCACGATGCCCGCCTCGGCCAGGGTGCTGATGATCTTGCTCAGGTGATGGCGCGAAATCCCGAAGGCCTGGGCGATTTCGTCGGAGGTGAACAGACGCTCCGGCTCTCCCGCGAGGCGCATCAAGGTGCGCAGACCATAGTCGGTGAATGTGGTCAAACGCATCAATCCCTCCAAATCGGTATTTACAATGCGAGTTTAGGGCGCTTTAATGAGCATTGGGAATGCTTATTTGATCCGCAAGGCTCGCGGCCACCGGATCCACGGAAAACCAGGAGAGGCGCCTATGTACTGCTTCCAATGCGAGGAAACATCCCGGGGCACGGCGTGCACGGCACGCGGGGTGTGCGGCAAGACCGGCGAAACGGCTGCCTTGCAGGATCTTTTGCTGTTCGTGGTGCGCGGCATGGCCGTGTTCGGCGAGGCCCTGGCCCGCGAAGGGCACGAGGATCGTTCCCATGATGCCTTCGTGCGCCGGGCCCTGTTCGCCACCATCACCAACGTGGGCTGGGACGACGCCCGTTTCGTGGCCTTGGTCGAGGAAGCCCTGGCCCGGCGCGATGCCCTGCGCGCGCGCGGCGCGGCGGCTCCGGGGGGCGAGCGGGCCTTCTGGGATCCCGATGCCCTGCCCGAGGCGGCCATCTGGCACGGCCCGGTTGACGCGTTCGCGGCCCAGGGGGAACGGGTGGGGGTTCTTGCCACCACCGACGAAACCGTGCGCTCGCTGCGGGAACTGCTGGTGCTGGGGGTCAAGGGGATCGCGGCCTATGCCGAGCATGCCGCCCATCTGGGAGCGGTGGATCCCGCCGTTGATGCCTTCTTGCAGCGTGCCCTGGCCGCGACCACGCGGGTGGTGCCCGTCGAGGCCCTGATCGCCCTGGTCATGCAAACCGGCGAGCGGGCGGTGGCGGCGATGGCCCTGCTCGACCGGGCCCACACCGAAACCTATGGCACGCCGACCGCGACCCAGGTTTCCGTCGCGGCGGGGACACGCCCGGGCATCCTGGTGAGTGGTCACGACCTGCGCGACCTGTTCGAGTTGCTGGAACAGACCCAGGACAGCGGCATCGACGTTTACACCCACGGGGAAATGCTGCCCGCCCACGCCTATCCCGCCTTTCGTCGCTATCCGCATCTGGTCGCCAATTATGGCGGGTCCTGGGGCCAGCAGACCACTGAATTCGAGGCGTTCAACGGTCCCATCCTGTTGACCACCAACTGCCTGCTGCCGCCGCCTCCGGGATCGACCTACCTGGACCGCCTGTTCACCACCGATGTGGTGAGCTATCCCGGCGCCGGGGTTGTTGCCGATCGTGCCCCGGGCGGGGTCAAGGACTTTTCGGCCGTGATCGCGCGGGCGCGCCAGTGCCAGCCGCCCACCCCCTTGGAAACCGGCTTTGTCACCACCGGCTTTGCCCATCACCAGATCCTGGCGGTGGCCGATCAGGTGGTGGCGGCCCTCAAGGCGGGCAGCGTGACGCGCTTCGTGGTCATGGCCGGGTGCGACGGGCGCCACAAGGCCCGCGACTATTACACCCAGGTCGCCGCCACCTTGCCCCGGGATGCGATCATCCTCACCGCCGGCTGCGCCAAGTACCGCTACAACAAGCTGGACCTGGGCACGGTGGGCGGTCTGCCCCGCCTGCTGGATGCCGGGCAGTGCAACGACTCCTATTCGCTGGCCCTGGTTGCCCTGACCTTGAAGGAGGCCCTGGGGCTGGACGACATCAACGACCTGCCGATTTCCTATGATATCGCCTGGTACGAGCAAAAGGCGGTGGCGGTGCTGCTGGCCCTGCTGCACCTGGGGGTCAAGGGGATTCGCCTGGGTCCCACCTTGCCCGCGTTCCTGTCGCCGGCCGTGCTGTCGCTGCTGGTCGAGCGGTTTGGCCTGAAGCCGATCGGCGCCGTGGACGAAGACGTGGCCGCGATGATGGCGGGTGCGTGAGGGAAAAAACCGGGGAGGGAACGGCCTTCCCCGGTTCCCGCCGGCACGGGCTCAAAACAGGCGCAACTGGCGGGGGCGGGGAGGGGCCGCTGGCTGGGCCTGGGTGGTGATCAGCGCGGGCGGCAGGGCGGCCAGGAAGGGCGACGGGCGGCGCGGGGTCACGGCTCCGCGCCAGAACCGCGTGCGCGCGTGGGACAAGATCAGGCGATCGCACGCCCGGGTCAGGGCGACGTAGAACAAGCGCCGCTCCTCGGCCAGGGTTCGCGGATCGGGGGGCCGCCCCGAAAAGCCGAGCGGCACCAGGCCGTCTTCCAGGCCGACCACGAACACCACCGGAAACTCCAGCCCCTTGGCGGCGTGCAAGGTCAGCAGCGAGACCCGCTCGGCCCGGGGGTCGCGAAAATCGGCCTCGGTCGCCAGCGCCACATCCTCGGCCAAACCGGCCAGATCCGCGCCCGGGTTTTCGGCGATCAGGGCGGCCAGCCATCCCCGGGCCTCGGCCAGCGCCGCCGGGTCGGTGTCGGGATCCTGGTCCAGGGCCGTTGCCGCCTGGGTCAGGCGCCGGACCAAGGGGAGGGCGGTCGCTTCGCTGCCTTCGGCCGCGAGCCGAGCCATCAGGGCGCGCACGCCCGCGTGGTCTTGAAGAGGGTTTGGAACGCTTTTCTGGAACGGGATTCCGGCCCGATCGAAAGCCTCGCGCAGGGCGTCGGCCTGGGCGTCGGTGCGATAGAGCACGGCCACGTCGGCGAAGCCCAGCGGGCGCGCCGGGGCGTGGGCGTCGGGGTGGTGAGCACCCAGCATGTCGTGTCCGCCCAGCAGGCTTTCCAGGGTGGTGGCCACGAATTCGGCCTCGTCCTTTTCGCTCGCGGCCTCGTGGCACGGGATTGGTGTCTCCTCCGGGCGGGTCACGCCCTCGACCGGAGCGCCGATCACGGCGGCGGCGGCCCGGACCACGGAAGCGATGGAGCGGTAATTGCGGGTCAGGCGGACGGTCGCGGCCTGGGGATAATCGCGGCGAAAGCGCTCGAAACAGGCGCCATCGGCGCCGCGAAAGCCATAAATCGCCTGGTTGGGGTCGCCAATCACGCACACATTGCCCGCATCCCCGGCCAGACAGCGCAACAGGCGGTATTGGACCGGGTCAACATCCTGGAATTCGTCGGCCAGCACATGGGAAAAGCGTGCCCGCCAGCGCGCGGCCAAGGTGTCGTCGGTTTCCAGAAGGGCGGTCGCCAGTCCCACCAGATCGTCGAAATCCACCCATCCTTCGGCCCGGCCCCGGGCGTCCAGCGCCTCGCGGGCGGCCACGACCCCGGGGTCTGGCGGGGGCGCGTCGGGGTCGGCGCGCTTGGCCAGGGAGAGGGCCTTCAACAAGGCACCCGCGCGGGCATCGGAGACACCCAGCGCCTGAACCAGCCCCTGGCGTCGTTCGCGCTCGTCGGCCACCCGGAAATCGGGGGGCAGCCCCACCCGATCCCCGTGAGCGCGCAAGATCAGAAGGCCCAGGGTGTGGAAGGTGTGCACGCTGGCCCCCGGAGTCTCGCCGGGCAGCAGGGCGGCCAGCCGGCTTTCCAGCTCCTGGCGGGCCTTGCGGGTGAAGGTGAGGGCCAGGCAGGCGGGGGCGGGCACGCCGTGGTCGCGCACCAGGTGGGCGATGCGATGGGTCAGCAACCGGGTCTTGCCCGAACCGGGGCCGGCCAGGATGACCAGGGGGCCCTCGGTTCGCGCCGCCGCCGCCCCCTGCTCCGCGTCCAGGCCCGCGAGCACGCCCGCCGTCCGGGTGTCGGCTTCGGGTGGAGGAGGGGAGGGCGAGGAGGAAGGAGGGGAGGGCGGCGCGCACGGGGCCGGGTCCGGTTCCGCCCGGCTGGCCTTCCGGGCCCGGGCGGGCTTGGTCGGGCGGACCTCCGGCGCGTCGTCGAACAACAACCGGCCCCGGGCGCGATGGGCCAGCTCCCGGGGCTCGAACAGGCGGATGACGCCGTAGGCGCCATCGTATCCGGCTTCGCGGATCACCGTGCCCTGGCGCAGGCGGGCAATCGCCTCGCCGACCAGGGGATGCAGGCGGGTGATATCCTCCACGGGCACGCGGCCCAGGACATCGAGTTCCGGCCCCAACGCCGCGCCCAGGCGATCGTAGGCGGCCTCCACGGCCTTCGATCCCGAACCCACCCCCAGGATTTCGCCCAGGATCTCGGCCAGGGGCACGAAACTGGACACCGGCCCGGCGGTGGGGGGCGCCACCGGCCGGGCGCGGTCGGCCAGGACCTCCACCCGATGGGCAACCCCCACGGTCAGCGGCTTGCCGCACACCGGGCAGCGTCCACCCAGCGCCAGGGTCTCGGCCGGGTCCAGGCGCACGCCACAGGTCCGGTGCCCGTCCAGGTGATACTTGCCTTCCTCGGGAAAGAACTCGACCGTGCCGGCGTAGCCCTCGCCGGTTGCCAGGGCGTGAAGAATGCCCGCGTAGGACGGATCGCCCTCGAATGCCGTGGCCTCGCGTCCCAGCTTGGCCGGCGAATGGGCATCGGAGTTGGACACCAGCCGGAAGCGGTCCAGCGACGATACCCGCCAGTTCATGGCCGGATCCGACGACAGCCCGGTTTCCACGGCCACGATGTGCGAGGCCAGGTCGCCATAACAGGCCTCGATCGACTCGAAGCCCGATTGCGCGCCCAGCGCCGAAAACCACGGCGTCCAGATATGGGCCGGAATCAACAAGCTGTCGGGGCCCGAGGCCAGGGTGATCTCCAGCAGGTCGCGGGAATCCAGGCCCAGGATCGGCCGCCCGTCGGAGGCAATGTTGCCAACCCGCGCCAAGGCCGCCGCCAGCCGGTCGGCGGCGTCGAAGTCCCCCAGATGGATCAGGTGGTGAACCTTGCGGGTTTTCTCGTCTTTTTTGTAGATGGTCGAAATTTCGGTGGACAGCAGGAAGGACACCGGCGCCCGACAGGCGGGGGGCAGGGTGTCCCATAGCGGGGCCTCGATCTCGGGGCGCAGGCGAAAAAGCCCCTGGCCCGTGGGCACCAGCTTGTCCTTGATCTCGCGCAGCCAGCCCGGATGCACGCAATCCCCGGTACCCACCACCGCGATCCCCTTGCGCGCCGCCCACCAGGCCAGATGCTCCAGATCCAGATCGCGACTGGTCGCCCGCGAAAATTTCGAATGCACATGCAGATCGGCAAGATAGGCCATGAGTCACCAGCGGATGGGGCAGTGGCAGGGGTCTTGGTATAGCAGAAAACCCCCCTTTCTCGTGCGGGTGTCGAGGGAAAACGATTTTCCTCGCAAGAAGGGCTTCGCCCTTTGGGGGCGCGCCCCCAAACCCCGCCTGGGGACGCTGCGCTTCCCCAGACCCCTGCGTTTTCTGAGTGAAGGAGGGGCTCGGGGAGGCCTCGCCTCC
>NZ_BJZO01000057.1 GCF_007992075.1 Pararhodospirillum oryzae | reverse complement strand
TGGTGGGCGCGACAGGGATTGAACCTGTGACCCCTGCCGTGTGAAGGCAGTGCTCTCCCGCTGAGCTACGCGCCCGGTAAAGTCGGGGTTCCGGTCCGGGGATCGCCCCGGCCAGGGGCGGGTTTGTAGAATGGCCGCGAAGCCGTGTCAACGCTTTTTTGAAGGGGCCGGCGTCCCGTCGTCAAAATGAGCCCATTCCTTTGCCTGTCATGGGATTCCCCGGGACCCTGGGCAAGGAAACAGGCCTGGAAAATCCCTTGGTCGGCTGGGGCGGAACGGGCAAGATGCCCGCTTATCCGCCGTTGATCCTGGACAACGAGGTTGCCATGAGCGCTGATGACTCTCCTTCCTGCACGCCGCCCCGGGTGGGCGTGCTGGCCGTCGTCTGGCGCGATGGTCAGGTGCTGCTGGTCCGGCGCTGCAATCCTCCCCAGGCGGGGCGGTGGGGGTTCCCGGGCGGGAGGGTCGAGCCCGGCGAGACCCTGGCCCACGCCGCCGAGCGGGAACTGGTCGAGGAGACCCGCGTGCGGGGCCGCGCCGTCGATATCCTGCCGGTGATCGAACACATCGGCGAAGGCCAGCACTGGATCCTGGTTCCCGTCGCCTGCGCGTGGATGGGCGAACAGCCCCGCCCCGCCTCGGATGTCGATCAGGCCGGCTGGTTCGAACCCGACGCCTTGCCCCGCCCCCTGTGCGAGGGCATGGAACGGCTGGTGTGCGAATCGTTGCCCACCGTGGGAGGGCCCACATACTGACCCCAGGTTTCTTCTCCGGTCTTGCCGGCTTTTCCCTTCTCGCGGATGTCGCGCCCGTGCGCCATCCGGTCAGGGGTCGTCCGGTTTGCGTCTTCCATCGTTGCCTTAAAGATTCCCCTTCATGACTCTTCCTTCTTGTCGCGTCGTCGTGCTGTCCGCCCTGGCCAGCGCGGCGCTGATCGGTTCCCTGTTGGGCGGGCTGTACCTGGCGGGTGATGCCCTGTTCCGCCATGATCCTGATTTCCGTCGCTGGTACAACGTGCTGCGCTCCAAGCCCTTCCGCTACGAAGGGATCCGGCCGATCTATCTGGAAACCGATCCGGCGTCGCTGATCCACGTGGATGGCGATCTTGCGATTGCCCGGCGCCGGCTCGCGCTGTCGCGGGTCATTTTCGGGACCGACACCCCGCCCGATACCGTTCGCCCCGATACCATCGAGCGCGCCATCAATCCGGCGGGCGTGCCCGGCCTGGAGCCCTACGCCGGCTTCGCGTCGGCGTCGGCGATCGACCGGTTCAGCCTGACGGTGGACGAGGGGTTTACCTCGCGCTTTTACCTGATGCACCCCAAGGCGCCCAACGGACGCCTGGTCGTGTACCACCAGGGCTATGCGGCGACCATCGCCAAGGGAGCCGACCTGATCCGCCCCCTGCTGGAGCGGGGGTTCACGGTGCTGGCGCTGAATTACGTGGTGCCCCGGGGCGAGAACATCCTGGTCAAGCGTCTGTACCCGGGCTACGGCGTTTTCGAGCCGGGGCATGAACATCTGGCCTTCGATCCCTTGCCCTTGCGCCGCTACTTCCTGCCGGTGCTGGCGGGCCTCAACCAGGCCCTGGCCGATACCGGGGCGTCGTGGGCCGACATGGCGGGCATTTCGGCCGGGGGCTGGGTGAGCGTCGTCCTGGCCGCCCTGGAGCCGCGCATCCGGCGTTCGTACCCCATGGCCGGCGCCTACCCCTTGTATCTTCAGCAGCTGGACGATCATCCTCCGGCCGAGGAGCAGTACTATCCGCCGCTGCTGCACGCCGCCAACTACATGGACATGTTCGTGATGGGGGCGGTGGGGCCGGACCGGGGCCAGATCCAGTTCTTTGGCCAGTACGACCGCTGCTGTCAGAACAACCGCCTGGCCGAGTTGTACGCGCCGGCGGTGACGGCGGCCGTCGAGCGCCTGGGCGGGCGCTTCGCCATGCATCTGAACACCACCAGCCCCGATCACCGCATCAACGAGGACTACGTGGAGGCCATCCTGGCCGACCTGGCCCAGCCGCCCGCGCCGGTCCCGGCCGTGGGCCGGCAGGAGGAGGCTCCGGGATCCCCGCCGCGCCTTACGACGCCAGCAGAGCCTTGAGTTTCAGGTAGATCATCCCCGCCATGACCGTGTCGTGGAAGGCGTTGTGGGCCGGCAGGCGGGGCAGGTCCAAGGTGCCCAGGATGGTGGCGAAGCGCAGATCGACGTTGCCGGTGTACAGTCCGTCGCGCCCGCGCGTGCGCCAGTCGTAGAACAGCTCCGAAACCTCGATGCGTTGGTTGGGCAGCCCGATGCCCAGCCACGGGCGCGTCTGGCGTTCGATCAGGGCCACGTCGAATTCCAGGTAATACCCCACCAGCGGACGGGCGCCCGCGAAGCGCAAGAAACGCGCGACGGCTTCTTGGGGCGGCAGGCCCCGGGCAACATCGGTTTCGCGCAGATGATGGACGCGCACCGCCGCGCGGTCGATGGGCCGGCCGGGCTTGACCACCAGATCGAGCTTTTCACTGGTCAGGATGCGGTTGCCGCGCACCTTGACCGCCGCCAGGGTGATGATGTCGTCGGTGCGCCGGTTGAGTCCCGTGGTCTCGCAATCCACGCACACCACCTCGTCGTCGGGAGGCGGGTCGAACAGGAAGGCGTAGGCGGAATCGCGCAACCGGCGCCGCGCCAGGGCACGGCCAAGACGGGTTTTCATCGGCCGGATTCTCCTGGGGCGGGGCTCAGAACGCGCTGAGATGGAAGTGGTGGGCCAAAAGCGCCTTGAAGCGTTTCACCACCAAAAGCGCGTCGCGCAGCGCGTCGTGCTGGGTCTTGGTCAGGGTCTCGGCGCGGACCAGGGCTTCCCCGGGCGCGCCCGCCTCGGGGCGGCCCAGGCGCTGGGCCAGACGCAGGCCCATCAAGGCTTGCAAGGCTTCGCTCAGGTCGGCGGCCACGGCCGGTTCCAAGGCGCCGCGATCGCGCAGGATATCGATGCGATCGAAGGTGTTGCTTTCGGCCACCCCGTGTTCCAGGGCCAGGGCGCGCACCCCGTGAACGATGGGAAAAATGCCGCCCTTCTTGATATCAAGACCCCCGCCCGCGCCGCCCTTGCGGCTGACCAGGAGCTGATGAAAAAAGCCGATGGGGGTATCGAAGGTCAGGATCGGGCGCGCGAACAAGCTGAGGAAGGCATCGTTGCCGCGCAGGCGTTCCAGAACCCCGTTTTTGAGACGAGCCAGAAGATCCGCGTCTCCCGCCACCGGTTCGGCATCCAGGAAGGCGGCCAGGTTGAGGAACCCGGTTTCGCTGGGGGTGGTGGTCCAGCTCAGCAGGTCGTCGCGAAACGCGCTTTCGCTTTTGGCCCAGGCCGGGTTCGACACCATCATGCCCCCGGGGCAGGGGGGATAGCCAAAGCCCAGCATGGCCTCGGTGAAGCGCTGGCACACCGCGCGCAGCCGCTCGGGATCGGTGCCCTCGCGCACGATCAGGGCGTTGTCCTGGTCGGTCTTGGCCAGTTGCTCGCCGCGCCCTTCCGAGCCCATCACCACCAGGCAGCAGCCCCCGGGGCCGTTTTCGCTCGCGCACAGGGCATCGGCGGCCAGCAGGTGGAAGAGCTTGCTTTGCAGCTTGCGCGACAGGTCCGACACCAGGCGGGCCACGTCGCGCAGGCGCACGCCCGACCCGCTCATGCCCTGCAACAGGGGGTCCAGGGCGCGGGCGGCGGCGGCCAGGTCTTCCAAGGTGGTGGCCCGGTCGATGCGCTGCGCCACCAGGTGGGCGTGGCTCGACATGTAGCCCAGCAGGTCGATCATCTCCAAGACGCCGGTCACCTGGCCCTCGCGGCGCACCGGCAGGCGGCGAATGCCGTGGCGGGTCATCAGCACCTGGGCCGAGAACAGGAAATCATCGGCTTCGATGAACACGGTTTCAAAAGTGGCGCACTCGCCCACGGGCGTGGTGATCGGCCATTCGCGCACGAACGCCGCCTCGCGCAGGTCCGAGCCCGACAGCACCCCCACCCGTCCGTCGGGGGCATCGACGAGAAGGCTGGTCGCGTGGTGTTCCTTCATCAGCAAGGCCGCCTCGCGCAGGGTCATGGCGGCGGGCACGCGCAAGGGCGGGTGCAGGTACGCTTCGTAGACCTTGGCGACCATGAACCCCGCCATGCCCCGCACCTGCTGGGCCTGGGCATGGGCGGCCAGGCGATCGCCCAGCGAGGCCGCGAAAAAACGCTCGAAGGCCGGATTGGCGCGACACAGATCCAGCACGAGTTGGCGCGGCAGCACGTGGACGATGGTTTCTTCCTGGGCTTCGCACGTCGGCTGACGGGTGCCGTGGACCAGGGCCATGGCGCCCACGCAATCGCCCGCGCCCTGAACGGCCAGAAGATCGGTGCCATCGCGCTCGGCGACCAGGCCCTTCATGACCACGTACAAGACATCACCGGGACGCTCGGGGTCGGTCAGGCGTTCGCCGGCCTTGAAATAGGCGATGTCGGCCGCGTTTTGCAGCAGGTCGCGTTCGGTCTCGGTCAGACGGTCGAACGGGGGGACGCTGAAGTCGAACGGACCCATGGCCGTGCCCTTTTTGCCAGGGAAGCGCGGAAGGGGCGAAGAAGATCGCGCGGCCGGGTCGCGGCCGGGGTGGGTGCCGGCCCGGCCGGGCGTCGGCACCGGGAAGCGGAAGGGGGCCTGGCCCCCTTCCGGCGGGAACTCCCGCCGTGCTTCCCTGGGAGGCGATGCGATCATGAAAGGACCGGCGGGCGCCCACGGGGGGCTGCCCGCCGACCCTGGGGTTAGTGGCTGGAAGCCTGCTCGGCGCCCAGGCCGGTCTGCGAACGGACGTACTGATCATCGAAGGCCACCGACTCGGCGCGGGCTTCGTCGGAGGTGTCCATCTTCGAAACCACCCAGGCCACCAGGAACGCGAGCGGCATCGAGAACAAGGCCGGGTTCTTGTAGGGGAAGATGGCGTCGGGGTGACCCAGGACGTCCTTCCAGATGGTCGGGCCCAGGATCACCATCACGGTGGCGCAGGCGAGGCCGGCAAAGCCGCCCGCGAACGCGCCCCGGGTGGAAAGGCCCTTCCAGAACATCGACAGGAACAAGACCGGGAAGTTGGCCGAGGCCGCGATGGCGAAGGCCAGGCCCACCATGAAGGCGATGTTCTGGCTTTCAAAGGCAATGCCCAGAATGATGGCGATCACGCCCAGGCACAGCGTGGTGATCTTGGACACGCGGATTTCGTCGGTTTCGGCGGCGCGGCCCTTGCGGAACACCGAGGCGTAAAGGTCGTGCGACACCGCCGAGGCGCCCGACAGGGTCAGGCCCGACACCACGGCCAGGATGGTGGCGAAGGCCACGGCCGAGATGAAGCCGAGGAAGACGTTGCCGCCCACGGCCTGGGCCAGGTGGATGGCCGCCATGTTGGACCCGCCCAGGATCTTGCCATCGGCCCCCATGTATTCGGGCTGATTGAGAACCAGAACGATGGCGCCAAAGCCGATGATGAAGGTGAGGATGTAGAAGTAGCCAATCAACCCGGTGGCGTAGAACACCGACTTGCGGGCCGCCTTGGCGTCGGCCACCGTGAAGAAGCGCATCAGGATGTGGGGCAGGCCGGCGGTGCCGAACATCAGGGCCAGACCCAGCGAGATGGCGTCGACGGGATCCTTGACCAGGCCACCCGGTTCCATCAGGGCGATACCCTTGGAATGAACCTCGGTCGCCGTCTTGAACAGGCTTTCCATCGAGAAGCCGAAGTGAACCAGCACCATCACCGCCATGAAGGTGGCGCCCGACAGCAGCAGCACCGCCTTGATGATCTGGACCCAGGTGGTGGCCAGCATGCCGCCGAAGGTCACGTAGGCGACCATCAGCACGCCGACCAGGATCACGGCCACGCTGTAATCCAGGCCAAAGAGCAGCTGAATCAACTTACCCGCGCCAACCATTTGGGCAATCAGGTACAAAATAACCACAACCAGGGTGCCGGAAGCCGACATCGACCGGATGGGCCCCTGGCCGAGACGGAACGACGCCACGTCGGCGAAGGTGTACTTGCCCAGATTGCGCAACCGTTCGGCCACCAGGAACATGATGACCGGCCAGCCGACCAGGAAGCCGATGGAGTAGATCAGGCCGTCGAAGCCCGAGGTGAACACCAGGCCGGCGATCCCCAGGAACGAGGCGGCCGACATGTAGTCACCGGCGATGGCAAGGCCGTTTTGCATGCCGGTGATGCCCCCGCCGGCGGCGTAGAAGTCCTTGGCCGACTTGGTGCGCCGGGCCGCCCAGTAGGTGATGCCCAAGGTGGCGACCACGAAGGCCACGAACATGGCGATCGCGGTGACGTTGACCGCTTGTTTTTCAACCGCGCCATCCACCGAGCCGGCGGCAAAGGCGAGGGTGGGGAGCAGCAGGGCCGGGGCCAGGGCGGCGCCGGCCGTTCCCAGGGTGCGCGAAACGTGGCTCACTTACTTGGACTCCTCGACAATCTGGCGGGTCAGCTCGTCAAATTCGCCGTTGGCGCGGTAGACATAGATACCGGTCAACACAATGGCGGACAGGATGACGCCCAGGCCAACGGGGATGCCCACGGTGGTCACGCTGCCCTCGCCCAAGGGGGCGCCCAGCATGTCGGGAGCAAAGGCGATGATGGCGATGAACCCGTAGTAGATCACCAGTATCACGGCGGTGAGGATCCAGGCAAAACGCCCGCGTGTTTCACACAATTGATGGAATTTAGGGTTCGCGCGAACCCGATCATAGATGGTTCGAGACAAGGGAGCCTCCCAAGGGATTGTCGCCGGGCGAAAAGGCTGTCCGGCGCTGTTCCGTCCAACGGAGCATCCGGGGGCCGGCTTGGTGCCGGCTTCTCCCGGAGGGCTCCAATTTTAGTGCCAGCAACATGGCTGGTATGCACCGTGACGATACCTTACGCGCGCGGAAACACCAGAGGAAAAAGACGGGATCGCGAAAATCCTGCCCCCCCATTCCCAGAGTCCGCGTAAAAAAGCCCGTGACAAGAAGGCGTTGGGAACAAGATTGGGGGGGGAGGGGGGAGAGGGGAGGCCTGCCGATACTGGACGGAAGGCGCGGAATGGTGGGGAATACTCGGCTCCATTGCGCTGCAATAAAGAAATGATGTTAAAAAAGAGGAAGGTGAATAAAGGCAAAATCCGTAGGGATGGTTCAGTATAAAGTGTGATGACCCAAGGAAATTCGACGCTTCGTTTCGCCGGGAGCGAAGGGGGGCTGCCTGGGAATACCCGCTCCAACAGGCCTCCGGTCCAGGCGATCCTCCTTTTTGCGCCCCAATTCCAGTAATGCAGAGCTGTTTTGCGTGTTTTGTCGCGAGAGCCGGTTCGGGCCGGCGTGCCTCCCGGGGGGAGGGGATGGGTTCCCTTCGAGGAAGAGAGTCGCGGGCCTATTTCACCAGAAGGCGCGCCAGACCGAACATCGTCGTCACCACCACGGCCGCGTTGACGAGGACCGCCGCCAGCACCGTGCCCACCATCCATTTCAGAAGATCAGCCTTGGTTTCGGCAAGACCGGCCTTGATCTCCACCCGAACCTGGGCGAATTCGGCCCGAGTCTCGCGCCCGAGATCGGTGATCTGACCTTGCAGGTTGGTTCTGAGTTCCGAGATTTCGTCCTTCACCTCGGTCCTGAGCGCGGCGATATCTTCCTTGATCTCGGTCCTCAGTTCGGACATTTCGCTTCGGACCCTGGCGATATCCTCTTTGACCTCGGTCCTCAGCGCGGCGATGTCGTCCTTGAGCTCGGTCCTCAGCTCGGACATTTCGCTTCGGACCTTGGCGATATCTTCCTTCACCTCGGCCCTGAGCTCGGCGATATCTTCCTTCACCTCGGCCCTGAGCTCGGCGATGTCTTCCTTCACCTCGGCCCTGAGCTCGGTGATGTCTTCCTTTACCTCGGCCCTGAGCTCGGTGATGTCTTCCTTTACCTCGGCTCTCAGCTCGGCGATGTCGGCCTGAAGGTCTCCCTTGGCCTGGATCAGATCGGCCCGGCTGGCGGACTGGACATCCAGGAACGCGGCCAGGGCCTCGACCTGCGGTCGGGTGAAGCCGGCATCCTCAAGACGAAAGGCGTGAACGGTCATGGGCCGGGTCTCCGGACGAGTCGCCTGAGGTCAGTGTGGGGCGGGCCCGTGTCCGGGTCAAGGGGAGGGCCGCCTATCGGGGCGATCCTGGAAGCGAAACAACCCGAACGGGTTCCGGCAGGGACTCGACGGCCAGCCGCGCCAGGTGCGGATGATGGGTGAAGAACAACACCTGGGTCCGTCGGGCCAGCTCGGCCAGCACCCGGAAGCCGGCCCCGGCGCGGGTATCGTCGAAGGTCATGAACAGGTCGTCGGCGATGAAGGGCAGGGCCGGGGCGTGGGGCACGGCGTGCTCGATCGCGGCCACGCGCAAGGCCAGGTACAACTGGTCGCCGGTGCCGGCGCTCAGGCCATCCAGGGGGACGGGGCGGCCGTCGGCCCGCAGGGCTTCCAGGCCGGGCTGGTCGTCGTCGTAGGTGGTGCCCAGGCCCGCGAACGAGCCTCCGGTCAGGGTCGCGAACAACGCGCCCGCCCGATGCAGCAAGGGCCCCTGGCGATCGCGCCGGAAGCGCTCGATGCCCCAGTTCAGCAACACGCTCGCCGTGCGCAGGCGGATCACCTCGGCCGTGAGCGCGTTCATGTCGGCCAGCGCCGCCGCCTTGTCGGCGGCCGCCCGCGCCGCCAGCCCGTCGCCGCCCAGGGCCTGGAACGCCTGGCGGGCCTCGCGGTCGTGGTCGCGGGCGGCGCGCAAGGCGTGTTCGATGTCCTCCATCCGCCGGGCCTGGGCGGCTTCCCCGGCGGCGGCCTCGTCGGGATCGACGCCGGCGCATTCGGCGATCAGGTCCGGCAGGGGGATGCCGTCGCCGTCGGCCTTCAGGCGCGCGAGTACCGCCGCCCGTTCATCGTCCACGGCGCGCGCGGCGTCGGAAAGGGCGATGACGGGGGCCAGGGCCTGGGGATCCTCGACCCCGGCCGCGTCCAGCAGGGGGCGCAGGCCGCCCAGCACCGTGTGGCGTTCGGCGCTCGCTTGGGCGTGTTCTTCTTGCTGGCGCTGGCGTTCGCGGATCAGGCGCGCGTGCTCGTGGGCCTGGGCGCGGGCCTCGGCCAGGCGGGTCCGCAGGCCGTCCAGGGTTGCGTCGGGATCCAGGGGCAAGGGAGCCCCGTCGGGCGTGGCCAGGGCTGTCCCCAGGGCGGCGATGGCGTCGTTCAGGGCCGCGTGTTCCGCCTCCAGCCGTGCCAGCTCATGGCCCAGGCGCCGGGCCTCGTCCAGGCTCTGGCGCAGGGACTCCAGGGTGTCGAGGCGGCTGGCCACGCCCTCCACCGGCGTGGCCGGATCCAGGCCCAGCGCGCCCAGGGCCGCGTGCCAGTCGTGCTCCCAGGTGGTCCACGCGGCCCGGGCGGCGTTCAGGGCCGCTTGCCTGCGCGCGGTCTCGGCGGCGGCCTGGGCCTGCTCGGCGCGCAGCCTCTGGGCCTGATCATGGAGTCGCTCCAGGCGGGCGAGCCGGGCGCGGGCGTGTTCGATCCAGGCCGGCAGGGGCGCGGCGGCGTCAAGGCCCGGGGGGGCGAGACCCGGGAGATCGGTTGCGGGGGCGGTGGCGGGCAGGGCTGCCAGGGCCCGGCGTATTTCGTCCCCCGCCTGGGCGCGCTGGGCTTCCAAGGGGAGCAGGCGCTGGCGGGCGTCGCGTTCGCGCGCGGCCACGGCAAGCAGGGCGGCGCGTCCATCCAGCCAGGCCAGGGCCCGGTCGGGATCCGGGGCCAGGTCGGGCAGGGCGTGCCACAGGGCACGGGCCTGGGCCTCAAGGGTGCCGGCCTCGGCGCTCAGGGCGTCGGCCTCGGCGGCCAGCAGGGCCACGGCATCGTGCTGGGCCTGATGGCGGCGCTGGCACTCGGCGAAGCGCGCGGCGGCCTCGGCGTGGGCGAAGCGGCGGTCGGCCAGGGCATCGGCGGCGGTGGTGGCGCTTTCCAGGGCGTCGGCCAGGGCCGGGGGCGACGGTTCCGCCGCGTTTTCCTCGCCTTCGGGCGGGACGTCGGGCTCGTCCAGCCAGCGGGCGCGCACCCGGGCCCACAGGCGGGTGCGCCGGGCGCGGGTCTCGGCCAGGGCGGCGGGGGACACCACCGTTTCATCCCGGGCGAGGCGCTCCAGTTCGTCGGCCAGGAGCGCGAGCGCCTTGGTTTCGCGGGCGTGGCGTCGGGCCAGGTCGCGCTGGCGTTCCTCGTGCGCGCGGTGGGCCTCGCGCAGGGCTTCCACCGCCTCGCGGGGGGGGACGGCCAGCTTTTCCAGCGTGTCCAGGTCCATGTCCGCCGGCGTCAGTCCGGCTTGCCGTCGCGCCTGTTCGGTGGCGGCCGCGTCGGCCTCGGCCCGCTCCTTGAGAAGGGCGGGGCCGGTGGTGGCTTCGGTGTCGCGGGCCAGGGCCAGGGCCGCCACCAGGGCGGTGGGGTCGATGTCCGGCCCCAGGGCCGCGCGCTGGGCAGCCAGGGCGGCTTCGCGGGCGCGGGCTTCGTCCAGGGCCTGGGCGGCGGCCTGGACCGCGGCCAGGGCCTCGCCCCGCGTCGCCAGCCGGGCTCGCGGCACCACCGCGTCGGCCGGAGCCGGCAAGCGCTGGCGTAGGGCTTCTTCCTCGCGCTCGGGCCATCCCAGATCGCCGGCGGCGCGCGCGCACGCCGCCCGGGCCGCCTTCAGCGCCTCCCGCAGGGCCGGTACCCGGGCGGCCTGCGCCCGCACGGCGATGCGTCGTTCGGCCAGGGCGTCGAGGGCGTCGGCCTGGGCCAGCACCCCCGTGTCGGGCGCCAGGGCGGCCAGGGCCCGGGCCAGGCGGGTGTCCTCGGCCGTCAGGGTGTCCAGGCGGGCTTGAAGAAGGGCCGCCTCGCGCAGGGTTTCCTCCACCCGGGCGCTGGCGTCGGC
The DNA here is from genome assembly GCF_007992075.1 of Pararhodospirillum oryzae. Classification (GTDB taxonomy): domain Bacteria; phylum Pseudomonadota; class Alphaproteobacteria; order Rhodospirillales; family Rhodospirillaceae; genus Pararhodospirillum; species Pararhodospirillum oryzae. Next base: position 15,760 of record NZ_BJZO01000057.1, on the reverse strand, counting down.
GGGCAGGCGGCAGGTTCCGGCCAGGGCCCGCTGGCGTTCGTTCAGGTGCTCCAGCGCGCGCACGTCGCGCAACACCCGGCGCACCCGCGCGAGCCGGCGGGCGGTGGTGCCGGCCTCGCGCGCGTCCGCTTCCAAGGTGGCCACGGCCTGGGCCGCCTTTTCGGCCGCGTCGCGCCGGGCCTGCCAGTCGGTGGCGTTCAAGGTATGCGCGCGCAAGGCGGCCTTGGCGGCGTCCAGGCGCTCCTCGGCCTGGAACCACGCGCGATGCGCGGCCTTGCGCGGGCTCCACAGTTTTTCGGCCTCGTCGTTCAAGGCGCGCAGGCGCTGTCCCAGGTCGGCCAATCCCGCCCCGGCCGCGAACAGGGCCTGCCCCAGGTCGCCGTTGCCCGAAATCATCGCCTGGCCGCCCTCGCGCAGGCGCTCGCTGTCCAGGCTGAACAGGCGGATGAACGCGTCCCGGTCGCTGCCGCCCAGCCACGCCTCCAGGCGCCCTTGTGCCTCGGGCAGGGGCTGGCCGTCCGGATCAAGGAAAATGTTCTTGGTGCCCTTGCGGCGCACGAAGGCCAGGGGGGGCTCGTCCGCCCGCTCCAGCACGCCCCCCAGGCGCAATGCGGTGGACGGGTGCAGGAAATCCCGCGTCGTGCGGTGCGGAAAGCCGAACAGGAAATCCTCGATCGCGGCGCGGGTGGTGGACTTGCCCGCTTCGTTCGGCCCCACGAGGAGGGTCAGGTCGGGGGTGCCGGGGGAAGGCGCGGCCAGGTCGACGGTGAAAGCGGTGAACGGGCCATAGGCCAGCAGGTCCAGACGCGAAAGGCGCATGTCAGGCGTCCCCCCCGTCCAGGCGGGCCATCAGGAAGGGCCGGACCGCCGCGATCAACGCCCCGGCGTCGCCCGTCAGCGCGGCCACCAGCGCCGGATCGTCGACCAGCCGCCCGGGGTCGTCCGGGTCCACGGTCGCCAGCTCGGCCGGCAGGCGGCGCACCAGGGGATCCAGGTCGGTCCGCAGGCGCTCGACCAGGTCGGGATCCCGGGCGGCCTCGTCGAGAAAGGCGTCGAGGCCGGCCAGGGCATCCAGGCCTTCCCGGATGCCCGGGGCTTCCGGCGCGCTGTCGCGGGAGGGGGCGGGCCGGGTCGGGGGACGGGTTTCCAGGCGCACGCTTTCCACCCACGCCCGCCCGGGCCCCAGCCCCAGGGCCGCCGCCCGCGCCTGGGCCTCCAGATCGCGCTGTCCGGCCAGCAAGGCCGTGTGCGCCGGGGTTTCGCCGCCCAGGATCAGGCGGCAGGCCAGCAGGCGGCCGTCTCCCTGGGTGGCGACGGCGTCGGCCAGGACCTGGGCCAGCCGGTCCTCGACCGCGCTTCGGGTCGGACAGTCGGCCAGGGTCACGTCCAGCACCGCCCAGCGCACCGTGTCGACGGCGCTGGTTTCCAAGGCGGTGACCTGGCCGTTGTCGACCTCGACCAGGGTCACGCTCTTGGGGCCGGGCTCGCGCGCGTGGCGGCCTTGCGGCGTGCCGGGAAACACCACGGGCGGGTGACGGTGCACCACCGTGTGTTGATGCACATGGCCCAGTGCCCAGTAGTCATAGCCTCGCCCCAGCAGGTCGGAGAGCGCGCACGGGGCATAGTTGGCGTGCCCGCCCAGCCCCCCGAGGCCGGTGTGCAAAACGCCCATGTTGAAGCACCCGGGCACGGGGGCCGGATAGTCCAGGGCCAGGTTGTCGGTGACGGCGCGTTCCTTGTAGCTTTGGCCGTGCAGGGCCACCCGGTCGCCCCCGGGCAGGTCCAGGACAAAGGTCTCGGGCCGACGGCTGCCGAACACCCGTACCGTGGGCGGCAGGATCAACGATCGGGTGATCCGGCTTTCCGCGTCGTGGTTGCCCTGGGCCACGACCACGGGAATCCCCTGGTCGGCCAGCCGCCCCATCTGCTCCACGAAAAACAGGCCGGTGTGATAGTCGCGCCAATCGCCGTCGTACAGATCGCCCGCGATCACCACCAATGCCACGTTCTCGGCCAGGGCCAGGTCAACCAGGGCCACCAGGGCGTCGCGGGTGGCCGTGCGGCCCAGCCCGCTTCCTTGAGTGTCCAGGCCGGCCAGCCCTTGCAAGGCGCTGTCCAGATGCAGGTCGGCCGTGTGCAAAAATCGAAACACCCGTCAATCCTTCCGTCGGCCAGGGGCCCGTTGCCCATGAAACCCGCCGTCCCGGCGTCGTTCAAGGGGCTTCATGGCCGCGTCCTTGACGATGGGAGAGGAAACAGGGGGCATTTTTTCGTATGATTGGAAGACAGAGATCCCGAAGGGGCGGAGTCATCAATGACCATTGTGACATTTCAAGAAGCCGAGGCAGGCTTTTCCGCCTTGATCGAAGAGATCGAGAGGGGCGAATTCGTGACGATCACCAGACAAGGCAAACCGATCGCGGCCCTGGTGTCCCTGGAAGCGGCCGAAGCCGCGCGTCAGGTTCTGGAAAAACGGCGGTCCGGCTTGGTGTCGTATTTGCGGTCTTATCCTGGCGAGCCTGTCGAGCGTTTTCATTCCTCGTCACGTGACGTTGATTTATGAGAGGATTCCTGCTCGATACCAATGTCATCTCCATGATGGCACCCTCTTGGGCGGATCCACCCGCAGCCTTCTTCCAGTGGCTGGAGACACAAGACGCCGAGGGAAGGGTGTTTTTTGTCGGTGGTGACGGTTCACGAAATCGAGCGAGGGATTGCCACCCTCGGCAGCAAGGGCGCGACCGCCAAGGCCGCGCGCCTGAAGGTGTGGCTGGCCGGGTTGCTTGATGGCTTCGGCGATAGAATCCTTGGGCTTGATCTTCAAGCCGCCGTTTTGTCTGGACACCTGGAAGCGCGGGCCCTGGCCATCGGCCATGCGCCCGGGATGGCGGATGCCATGGTTGCCGGAATCGCCAAGAGCCATGATCTTGTCGTGATTACTCGAAACGGAAGGCATTTCCAGCCGTTTGGAATTGCTGTCCTGTCGCCGGAAGAGGCAGCCAGGCGACAGGAAGGAAACCTGGAGCCATGAGCAAGGACCGGACGACACCCAAGGAGATCGCCCATGGGCAGCGGGTTCAAGGACCATTTTTCGGCCTGCGCGGATGGTTATGCCCGCTTTCGCCCCCAGTATCCGCCCGATCTGGCGCCTTTCCTGGCCAGCCGCTGCCCCGCGCCCGGCCTTGCCATCGATTGCGGGTGTGGCAGCGGGCAGCTTTCGGGGTGCCTGGCCGCGGCGTTCGCGTCGGTGTGGGCCGTGGACGCAAGCGCGGCTCAGATCCAGGCCGCGCCCGCCCATGAACGGGTGCGCTATCACCACGCCCCGGCCGAGGACACCGGCCTGCCCCCGGGCGAGGCCGATCTGATCGCGGTGGCCCAGGCCGCCCACTGGTTCGACCTGCCGCGTTTTCATGACGAGGCGCGGCGGCTGGCCCGGCCCGGGGCGCTGCTCGCCCTGATCAGCTACGGGGTGACGGAAACCGACGGGGCGCCCGGCGCGGCCCTGGCCCATCTGTATCACACGGTCCTCGGCCCCTACTGGCCACCCGAGCGCCACCATGTGGAAACCGGCTATCGCCTGCTGCCCTTTCCCTTCCCCGAGGAAGAGGCGCCCCCCCTGGCCATGACCGCCTCGTGGAGCCTGGACGAGCTGGTGGGCTACATCGGCACCTGGTCCGCGCTCAAGGGGGCCCGCGCCGCCGGCGAGGACGCGCGTCTGGCCCGGGCGGTGGACGATCTCGCCGCCGCCTGGGGCCCGCCCGAGTCGGTGCGCGTGATCCGCTGGCCTTTGGCCCTGCGCCTGGGGCGTCTGTAGCATCTTTTTTTGAATCAAGGCTCTGGCGGTCGTTGCCGTCCCGCTGGCACCGCTGTCTTGCGTAAGAACAAAACATGAACTATAGCCGGAAGGTTCCCTTGGCGCCCGCGCCCGAAACCCAGAATGCCAGGATGTCGTGATGCCCCAGGATGCCGATCTCGCCGCCCTGCGCCGCGTGGTGCGCCAGCTGGAAGAGGGCGGGCGGGAGACGGCGCGGGTGTGTCCGCTGGGGATCGCGGCCGTGGACGCGGCCTTGCCGGGGGGTGGGCTGGCGCTGGGACAGCTGCATCAGGTGGTGGCGGGTCCGGGAGCCTTTGAAGGGCCGGCCACGGCCTTTGCCGCCTGGATGGCCGCGCGGCTTGCCCGGGGGCGGGGGCCGGTGGTGTGGTGCGTGCAAGGCGGGGAGGATGATACCTTGTACGCGCCGGGGCTGGCGGCCCTGGGGCTGGAGCCGGGGCGGCTGATGGTGGCGCGGGCCCGCGATCCGGCCCGCCTGCTGTGGAGCCTGGAGGAAGCGTTGCACTGCCCCGAGGTGGGGGCGGTGATCGGGCAGGGCGCGCGGCTGGAGGGAACCAGTGGCCGGCGCCTGCACCTGGCGGCGGCCCGTCGCGGGGTTCCCGGCGTGCTGCTGGAGCGCGCGCGTCGGGGCGGCGCGCCGGGAGTGGCGAGCACGCGCTGGCGGCTGGAAGGACTGCCTTCCGCGCCCACGCCGTGGGGCGGGCCGGGGCCGGCCCGCTGGCGGGTTGTCCTGGAACGCTGTCGGGGCGGCGTGCCCCGGGCCTGGATCCTGGAGTGGTGCGATGAGGCGGGTACTCTCGATCTGGTTGCCGACGCTGATCACCGATCACCTGACCCGGCCCGGGCAACCGGGGGCTCCGTGGCGTGACGCGCCCCTGGCCACGGTGACGACGCGGCGCAACGCCCTGGTGCTTGACGCCCTGAACCCGGCCGCGCGGGGGCTTGGGCTGACTCCCGGCCTGACCCTGGCCGATGCCCGTGCGCGCGCCCCCGGGGTGCGCGCGTGGCGGCTTGAGTCCGACCCTCCCCGGCGCTGGCTGGCGCGGCTGGCCGAGGCCTGCGGGGGCTTTACGCCCCGGGTGGCCGTGGACGGCGTGCCCGACGGGCCCAAGGGCGGGGGGCTGATCCTCGACATTACCGGCTGCGCCTTGCTGTTCGGGGGCGAGGAGGCCCTGGCCGGGGCGGTGCGGGCCCGTCTGACCCGGGCCGGCTACCAAACACGGGTGGGGGGCGCCGACACGGTGGGCGCCGCCTGGGCCGCCGCGCGCTTCCTGGCCAGCGAGGAGACCCCGGTGTTCGTGCTGCCCGAGGGCGCCCAGCGCCAGCTTCTGGCCGGCCTGCCCGGGGCCGCCCTGCGTCTGCCTCCCGATGTCGTGGAAACCCTGGCCGCCCTGGGGATCCGCGACATCGGGGCCTTGATGCGCCTGCCCCGGCGGGCCCTGGCCGCCCGCCTGGGGCCCGTGGTCGGCCAGCGCCTGGACCAGGCCCTGGGCGCGGCGCCCGAGCCCGTGGCCTGGCACCGGCCGGAAGCGCCCGTTGTCGCGCGCCGCGCCTTTCCCGAGCCGCTGGGCACTCCGGCCGGACTGGAGGCGGCCCTGGACGCCCTGCTGAACGGCGTCACCCGCGCGCTGGAGGCCCGCCACCAGGGGGTGCGCCGGTTGCGGCTGACCCTGGAGCTGTGCGACGGCGGGGCGCGCGAGCTTCTCGTGGGCACCCACCAGCCGACCCGCGACCCCCGCCATCTGGCCGGCCTGCTGCGCGAGCCGCTGGCTTGCGTGGAAGTCGGTTTTGGCGTGGATGCCCTGGTCGCGCGGGTGCTGGCAACCGATCCCTTGCCCCCGGGCTGGGGAAAGGCGGTGCTGCCGGGGATGGAGGAGAGCGCGCCTTCGGCCCCGGGATCGGGGCTCGCCTGCCTCCTGGACCGGCTGGCGGGGCGGCTGGGCGAGGCCCCGGCGGTCTTGCTGCCCCGGGCCCGCTTCTGGCCCGAGGAGGCGGTGCGTCCGGCCGTGCCGCTGACGGACGGGGGCGTGGCTGGCGCGAGGGTCCCCTGGCCGCAGCCGGCGCCGCGTCCGGTGCGTCTGTTCGCGCCTCCCCTGCCGGCTTGCGTGCGCGTGGACGAGGCCGGCGTGCCCCGCTCCTTGAGCCTGGGCGCCACCGCGTTTGGGGTGCGCGCCCACGACGGTCCCGAGTGCCTGGGCCCGCCCTGGTGGAATGCCCCCGGGGAGGATCGGGAGCCGCCGCGCACCTACTGGCGGGTCGAGACCGGGGACGGCCGGCGCTTGTGGCTGGTCCACGCGGGCCACGCCTGGGCCGTGCACGGGGTGTTCCCATGACCGGCGGCTGGCGGCGGCCCGGGGACGGGGACCCGGCGGCGGCGCCGTCCGCCCCGTGTTCTCCGGAGCCACCCCCCAGGGCCGAACTGTTCGCCCAGTCGTGCTTCAGTTTCCTGGAGGCGGCATCGACGCCCGAGGATCTGGTGATCACCGCCGCCGCCCTGGGCCTGCACGCCCTGGCGGTGACCGATCGCAACTCGCTGGCCGGGGTGGTGCGCGCGCATCGCGCCGCCCGGGCCCACGGGGTGCGGCTGGTGGTTGGTGCCCTGATCGATCCCCGGCCGGCCGAGGGGCCCATGGTGCTGATGCACCCCGGCGACCGCGCCGCCTATGGCCGCCTCGCGCGTCTGATCACCAGGGGCCGGCGCGCCGCCCCCAAGGGAGAATGCTCCCTGGGGGCCGCCGACCTGCATGCCCATGCCGAAGGGCAGTGGGTCACGGTGATCGCGCCCGAGGGGCTGGAGGATCCCGGGGCCGATCCGGTCTTCCGGGGGGCGCTCGCGGCCTGGAAGCAAACGGCCGGGGCCCGGCTGTCGCTGGCCCTGACGCCCCGGCACGACGGCTGCGACCGCCGGCGCCTGTGGCGGCTGGCCCGCCTGGCCGAGCGCCTGGATATTCCCCCCCTGGCGGCGGGAGCGGCGCGGCTGCACGCCCCGGCCAGCAAGCCCCTGCTGGACGTGCTGACCTGCCTGCGCCATCACGTGCGCCTGGACGAAGCCGGCTGGCGCCTGGCCGCCCATGCCGAGGCCCATTTGCGCGGGCCGGCCGACTGGGCGCGGCTGATGGCCGACCATCCCGAGGCCCTGGCCCGGCCGATGGACGTGGTGGCGGGGTGTTCGTTCTCGCTTGCGGAACTGCGCCACGACTACCCGGCCGAAAGCGGCGACGAGCCCCCCGACCGGCGCCTGGAACGCCTGACCCGGGCCGGGGCCCGCGAGCGCTACCCCGAGGGCGTCCCCGAGTCGGTGGAGCAGCGGTTGCGCCATGAACTGACCCTGATCGCCCGCCTGGGCTACGCGCCCTATTTCCTGACCGTCGAGGCCCTGGTGGCCTTCGCGCGCGGGCGGGGCATCTTGTGCCAGGGCCGGGGCTCGGCCGCCAACTCGGCGGTATGCTACTGCCTGGGCATCACCGCCGTGGATCCGGCGCGCAGCGACTTGCTGTTTGAACGCTTCATCTCGGCCGCGCGCAACGAGCCCCCCGACATCGACGTGGATTTCGAGCACGAGCGGCGCGAGGAGGTGATTCAATATCTTTACGAAACCTACGGCCGCGACCACGCCGGCCTGACCGCGACCGTGATCACCTGGCGGGCGCGTTCCGCCTTGCGCGACGTGGGCCGGGTGCTGGGGCTGAGCGACGACACGGTGTCGGCCTTGTGCGGATGCGTGTGGGGATCGTCGTCGCGCCTGCCCTCCGACGCGCGGGTGCGCGAGGCCGGCCTGGATCCCGACAGCCCGCGCTTGCGCCAGGCCCTGGACCTGGCCGCCCAGTTGATGGGCCTGCCCCGCCATCTGTCGCAGCACGTGGGCGGCTTCGTGCTGACCCGCTCGCGCCTCGACGAGGTGGTGCCAATCGAAAACGCCGCCATGCCCGGGCGCACCGTGATCCAGTGGGACAAGGACGACCTGGATACCCTGGGGCTGCTGAAAATCGATGTCCTGGCCTTAGGCATGCTCAGTTGCCTGCGCCGCGCCCTGGCCCTGGTCGCGCGCCATCACGGCCGCCCCCTGACCCTGGCCACGATCCCGCCCGAGGATCCGCTGGTCTATGACATGCTGTGCCAGGGCGACAGCCTGGGGGTGTTCCAGGTCGAAAGCCGGGCCCAGATGGCGATGCTGCCCCGCCTGCGCCCGCGTACCTTTTACGATCTGGTCATCGAGGTGGCGATCGTGCGCCCGGGACCGATCCAAGGCGACATGGTGCACCCCTACCTGCGCCGGCGCCGGGGCGAGGAGCCGGTCCGCTATCCATCCCCCCTCTTGCGCCGGGTTCTGGAAAAAACCCTGGGCGTGCCCTTGTTCCAGGAACAGGCGATGCGCATCGCCATCGAGGGTGCCGGTTTCAGCGCCGAGGACGCGGACCGCCTGCGCCGCGCCATGGCCACCTTCCGCCACGCGGGCGAGGTTGGCCGCTTTCGGGACGCGTTCGTGGCCGGCATGGTCCGGAACGGCCTGGACCCCGCCTTCGCCGAGCGCTGCTTTCGTCAGATCGAGGGCTTCGGCAGCTACGGCTTTCCGGAAAGCCACGCCGCCAGCTTTGCCTTGCTGGTGTATGCCTCGGCCTGGCTGAAATGCCACGCGCCGGCCGCCTTCGCCTGCGCCTTGCTCAACAGCCAGCCCCTGGGGTTCTACGCCCCGGCCCAGATCGTGCGCGACGCCCGCGCCCACGGGGTGGAAGTCCGGCCGGTGGACATCAACCAAAGTGAGTGGGATTGCACGCTGGAAGCCGTGATTCTTCCCGGCGGCCGGCGCGCGCTGGCCCTGCGCCTGGGCCTGCGCCAGATCAAGGGCCTGGGCGAGGCGGCGGGGCGCGCGGTGGTGGCGGCCCGGGGCGCGGGCTACGACTCGCCCGAGGCGGTGGGACGCCGGGCCGGGATCGCGCGCGCCGCCCTGGAACGGCTGGTGGGGGCCGATGCCTTCGCGGGTCTGGGGCGCGAACGGCGCGAAGCCCTGTGGGCGGTCAAGGGCCTGGATCCGGCCCCGTTGCCCCTGTTCGCCGCCGCCGAGACCCGAAGGGTCGAGACCCGGGGAACCGAGACCCGAAGGGTCGAGACCGGGGGAACCGAGACCCGAAGGGTCGAGACCGGAGGCGCCGGGAGCCGGGGGAGCGAAGGCCGGCAGGGAGAGGCAGGCGAGGGCGACAATGGGGACGAAGAGGCGGTGGCCTTCGCCCCCTTGAGCGAGGGCGAGGCCCTGCTGGCCGATCTCGCTGCCTTGCGCCTCAGCTTGCGGGCCCATCCCCTGGCCTTGCTGCGCCCCACCCTGACCCGGGCCGGCTTTCACCCCTGCCGGCGCCTGGCCGAGCGGGCCGACGGGACCCGGGCCAGCGTGGCCGGGCTGGTCTTGTGCCGGCAGCGTCCCGGCACCGCGTCGGGGGTGGTGTTCATCACCCTGGAGGACGAGGACGCCGGGGCGAATGTGATCGTGTGGGCGTCGGTGTTCGAGGCGCACCGGCGCATCGTCATGGGCGCGCGCCTGCTGGCCGCCAGCGGCCGGATACAGCGCGAGGGCACGGTAATCCACCTGGTGGCCGATCACCTGGCCGACCTGACCGGGCTGCTGGCGACCCTTGCCCCGCCCGGGGAAGCCCGGGTTCGGGCGGTTGCCACCAGCATGGAACCCGCCCGCGCCGACCGCCTGCGCCACAACCGGCCGGGCCCGGGAACGGGGGAGGGCCGGTAAGGGGGGCGGGCTGGCGTCGGGGTTTTGGCCTCGAAGTTACTCTAAAATTTATAGAATCAGACTGAAACTGGGCCAACTTGACTCAAGTTGATCCAGTTTCAGTCTGGAGCGAACAGACTCTGGATCCCTTTGTTTGAGTTTGTTTTTTCGGGAAAAGCGGTGCTCCCTTCTCCCCGGCGAACCCTACCTTTTGATGCGTGCCACGAAGCGTTCGATCTCGGTGCTCAGGGTCGTGGTGTCGTGGGAAAGGGCATCGACCTTTTCCTTGACCACGTCCACGGCCTGGCCGGTATCGCCGGTCAGGCGCGAGACCTCGGCCATGCTGGCGGTTGCCGTGTCGGCGCCGCGCGCCACGTCCTGGACGGTGCGGGCGATTTCCTGGGTGGCGACGCGCTGCTGTTCAACGGCGCTGGCGATGAGGGTGGCGATTTCGCTCACCTTCTGGATGGTGCCGCCGATGCCCTGGATCGCGCTGACCGCGTCGCGGGTGGAGGTTTGCACGGCCGTGACCTGGGCCGAGATTTCCTCGGTCGCCCGGGCGGTCTGGTTGGCCAGGTTCTTGACCTCGCCCGCGACCACGGCAAAGCCCTTGCCGGCCTCGCCGGCCCGTGCCGCCTCGATGGTAGCGTTGAGCGCCAGCAGGTTGGTCTGGCTGGCGATGGAATTAATCAGCTTGACCACCTCGCCAATGCGGTTCGCGCACTCCACCAGTCCCTGAACCAGGGTGTTCGTCCGCTCCGCCTCGTCGACCGCGCCTTGGGTGATCTGGGTGGACTGGCTGACCTGGCGGCCGATTTCCTGGATCGAGGCGGCCAGTTCCTCGGTGGCGGCGGCCACGGCCTGGGCGCTGGATCCGGCTTCCTCGACCGCTTTTTGGGCCTCCGTCGACTGGCTGACGCTGGTGTCGGCCACCGATTGCATGGTTTGGGCCGTGTTCTGCAACTCCTCGACCGAGCCCAGGAGGCGTTTCACGGGGGCTTCAATGTCGGCCTCGAAAACCCGGGCCTGCTCGTTCAAGGTTTCGGTGGCGGCATTGTTGGCCGCATGGATATAGACCGCGTTGAAAATTTCCAGGTCGTACATCACAACGCGGGTGAGGGTTGAAATAATCTGAACCTGCCGGGCGGGATGGCGCCGATAGTGAGGCAGGATTTTTTCGATCAGTTCACAAAGAATGGAATTCCAGAAGACCGAATACCATCGGAGATCAAGGCCCATTTTTTGCCTGCGCCGCCCCATGTCGATGGCCTTCTTGAACTCCTGTTCGGTGAAGTTGGCTGCGAAAATGCTGTTAAGCCAATGATCGATCTGGGATTTTTTTGCATCTGACAGGGAAATGTCTTTGTAGGCGATTTGAACTTCTTCCCATTGAAGAATATACGAGAAGGCGTTATTTACAATAGTTTCCATGTATGGTTTAACAATAGGCTGAAGCTCGCGGAGGGTTTTGCGTGTTTCCTCATCAATTCGCATTGCTTCAAGGCGAACCTGGTTGTTCAAGGCCTTGCTCATGACGATCACCCTGGTTGAGCTTAGGAATTGCGGCAGTGCGGCGTAACCAAACGAATATATTTGTATATCGATTCGTTTTCTTCGGCAAGGCGTGATCCTAAAAGGACACAGTTTAGTCTGTATTAGCGCTTAAAATATGATTGTTTTGTTCTGGATTCGCCTTCCGCGCGGGCATGATTCGCGTTGCAATGACGTATTTAAATACCTTTATGGGGGTCCGCAATCCCGTGTTTTATTCCGGCGCGAGGGAAGGGGGCGCTCTCTTTGGAACCAACCGGCAAGGCCAGATTATCCTGGGGTCGGGGAAAGGGCTGCGGTACACTCCCGCCGCTTCCGGCCGGGGCGACGCCTCCGGCGGAATACGCTTGGGCAAAAGGGGAGAGCCAGACCATGCGCAAAACGCCGCACCGCCTTCGACAGATCCTCGCGTGCGCCGTGATCGGAGCCGGCATGCTGCTGGGACACGCTGGGGAAGGCCATGCTCAGTCCACGACCCTGAGTCAGGCCCTCTACAGCAAGAACGGGGGCGGATCGAGCTGGTGGGGCAACGGCGGCGGGTCTGGCGGTGGCTTTGTCACGGTCAACCCCGACAAGGGCGATCTTCTGGTGCTGGGCGCCGGCGCCGTGACCTTGTTCAACTTCAAGGACGACGAGTCCACCGCCGGTCAGTTCCGGTTTGAATACCGGCCCAACGAATCCTTGTGGATCTTGCGCCCGTTTGGCGGGTTCGAGGTTTCGACCGAGGGATCAACCTATCTGTACGGCGGCTTGCTGGCCGATGTGATGCTGGGCAAGCGGGTGTACGTGATGCCCAATGCCGCGTTGGGCTGGTACACCCAGGGCGGCGGGCGCGACCTGGGCTATCCGCTGGAATTCCGGTCGGGCCTGGAAGTGGGCTGGCGCTTTGATGGCGGCTGGCGGGCCGGCGTGGCCATGCATCACCTGTCGAACGCCAACATCGCCGACAAGAATCCGGGCGTGGAGGAAGTCAGTCTGAACGTCTCCATGCCCCTGACCAGCGTGCTCAGCCTCGCCCACTGACACCCGGGACGGCTCGTCCGGCTCGTGGCCTCCCTGTTCCTCCCCCGTTTCAAGGGCTCATGGTTCCCTTGGAAACGGGGGAGGCGCTTGAACCAGGGGGAGGCCTTTTCTCACCGCCCCCCGATCCGGGGCATGCGGAAGGGCAGCAGCCAGGGCACCCAGCGCGAGCGCAGGCGCTCCAGGTCCAGGCTTTCATGCACCGAGCGCACGCGCTCGCCCCACAACGCCGTGTCCACCACCGAGCGGGTGTAGAACGGCGTATCTTCCAGGGTTTCCACCACGCGCGGGCAGGTGCCCGCGTCGCAGCGCGTGCCCCGCGCCACCCGCCACGCCGGCCCCATCGGCAAGGGGGCGGGCGGCGGCATGTCGGCGGGCACCAGGCTGCCGTCCGGGGCGCTGCGCAGGGCCAGCAGCGTGGGCCCCTGGTCGGCGTGGCGGGGCGTGATGTCGTACAAGATCGCGGTGCCGCCGTCGGCCGTGCAGCCGCGCGACCAGTCCCAGCGCCGGAAGGCGGCCTGCATCGGTTCGTCGCCGTCGTTGGTGTCGAAATACCCGGCGCCGCTCCAGCTCAGGGCCGGGCTTTCCAGGTGGACCTCGACCCGGGCACTGGGCAGCACCGGCCGCCAGCGGTGGCGTCCGGCGCCGTCCAGCCGGAACGTCTGGCTGTTCAGGGCGGCCGGAAACACCCGGATTCGTCCGCGCACCGGGCGGGGCAGGGGGGCGGTGCGTTCGTCGATGCTCACGCTGAGGCCGCCATCGGCCCAGGTCAGGGTGCTGGGGCCGATGGTCAGGTGGTCGGGGCCCCGGCGCAGGGCGGCGCGTCCGCGCTCGGTCATGGTCCACAAGCGGGGCTGGCCGTACAGTGCCACGTTGATCGCGCAGTGGTTGGCGGGATCATGCCGGCCGCTGAGCGCGTAATAAGGTGAAAACACGCTGCCGATGAAGGCGATCAGGGTCAGGCCGTGCTGGCCATCGTCGCTGAGCGCATCCACGTACCACCACGCATAGCCGCCCGGCGCTACCGGACGCGTGAAGTCAGGTCCGACAATACCGCCGTCGCCGCCAGGCGTCCCGACAGGGCCGCCATTGGCACCCCCGCCCCCGGATGGGCGCTGCCCCCCGCCAGATACAGCCCCGGCACCGCCGTTCGCGCCGCCGCCCGGCCGAACGAGGCTGCCCAGCCGTGGGTCGCCCGCCCGTAAAGGGCGCCCCCCGTCCCCGGGAAGCGTCGTTCGAAATCGCTGGGCGTCGTCACCCGCACCGTTTCCTCCTGGGGCCGCAAACGCAGGCCGCAGCGTTCCATCTGGGCAAGGGTCCGGGCGGTGCATTGGGCGATCTCCTTCTGGTCAAGGGGGGCGCGATCCCCGAGGGCGGGGGCGTTGATCAGGCAGAAAAGGCGTTCAGCCGAGGGGCGCGTTTCATCGGACGAAACCTTGTCCGCCGGGGCCGCGCCCGGGTTAGCGGTTCCGGTGGTCCCGGAGGTCAGGGCGCCGTCGCGGTCGGGAGCGCAGATGTAAACCGTGGGCTGGGGGGGGACGCGCTGGTGGTCGGTCAGGTCCTTGAACTCCGCCCCGTAGTCGGCGCTGAAAAACACCGTGTGCCGCGACAGGGGGAACCCCTCGGCCTCGGCCAGCATGGTCCAGGTCAGGGCGCTGAGCGATCGTTCGCGGAGCGCGGGCGGTGGCGCGGCCCGGGTGACCGCCGCGCCCAGGTGCCCCAGGGCCAAGGTGCCGGGATCGGCGTTGACCACCACCGCGTCGGCCCGCACGGGCTCGCCGTCCTCCAGCGCGACGCCGACAACCCGGCCGTCCGCGACCTGGATTTCCCGCACCCTGGTGTTCAGGCGCACGCAGGCCCCCTTGGCCTCGGCCAGCCCGGCGAGGGCCCGGGCCAGGCCGACCATGCCGCCTTCCACCAGCCACACGCCTTCTTGTTCAACGTGGGCGATGAGCATCAAGGTCGCCGGCGCGAGAAAGGGCGACGAGCCCACGTAGGTGGCGTAGCGTCCGAACAGCTGACGCAAGCGCGGATCGCGAAAGATGTCGGACAGGGTTTTCCAAAGGGTGGTGAAGGGCGCGATGCGGGCCATGTCGGCCAGCCCCCGCGCGCCGACCCGGCGCATCAGCCCGGCGGCGCTGGGGCGCGGCGCGCGGATGAAGGTGGGCTCCAAAAGCCCGTAGATCTCGCGGGCCCGGGCGCGGAACAGGGCAAAGCGCCGGGCCTCGGCCGCGCCGGCGAAGGCGGCGATCGCGGCCTCGGTCTGATCCGGATCGGCCAGCAGGTCGAGGCGGGCGCCGTCGGGCCAGGCGTGGCGCGCCAGGACCTCGGCCGGGCGCAGGGCCACGGTTGCGTCCAGGCTGGCGCCGGCGTCGTCGAACAGCTGATCGAACACCCAGCGCATGGTCAAGACGGTGGGGCCGGCGTCGATCGGGCCCAGGGCCGAGGGCACGGCCTGCATCTTGCCGCCGGGGGTGGCGGCCTGTTCGATCACGGTCACGTCAACGCCACGGGCGGCCAGATCCACCGCCGCCGCCAGCCCCCCCATCCCGGCGCCGACCACCACCACCCGTCTTGTCGCCATTGACCGCCTCCTTGTTTTTGGCGTCTTTGCCGTGACGTTGCAGGCCTCCCAATCGTCATTGACTTGACCCTATCAAATGTCCAAAGTGCCTAACAGTCGCAAGTGGCACAAATCATTGACAATTGCCGGTGGCGGGAGGAATTGATGGACCCAAGGCAGCGCATCGATCGGGCTCTGGAACGTGCCCTTGGCCGGACCACGGCGCCCGGATCGCCGCCTTTATTGGCGCGGGCGATGCATCATGCCGTTTTTCCGGGTGGAGGGCGCTTTCGGCCCCGCCTGACCTTGGGTGTCGCCCTTGCGCTGGGTGACGATGCCCCCGAGTTGACCGACGCCGCCGCCGTTGCCATCGAACTGCTGCATTGCGCGTCGCTGGTGCACGACGATCTGCCGTGTTTCGACGACGCCGACATGCGCCGGGGCCAGCCTTCCGTTCATAAGGCGTTCAACGAGCCGCTGGCGGTGCTGACGGGCGACGGCCTGATCTTGCTCGCCTTCCAGAACCTGGCCGAGGCGGCCAGCGGCCTGCCGCAGCGTCTGGGTCCCCTGGTCAGCCTGGTGGCCGACGCGGTGGGCGTGCCCAACGGAATCGTCGCCGGCCAGGCCTGGGAGTCGGAACCCGAGGTTGAGATCAACGACTACCAGCGCGCCAAGACAGCGGCCCTGTTCGCGGCCTCGACCATGGCCGGCGCGGTGGCGGCGGGGGGCGTGGCCGCCGACTGGCGAATCCTGGGCGAGCGCCTGGGCGAGGCCTATCAGGTGGCCGACGATCTGCGCGACGTGGCCTCGGATCCCGAGACCCTGGGCAAGCCGGTGGGCCAGGACGCCGCCCTGGGCCGGCCCAACGCCGTGGCCCAGTTCGGGGTCAAGGGGGCGATCGGTCGCCTCAAGGGCCTGATCGACGAGGCCACGGGCTCGATTCCCGAGTGCGCCGGGGCCAGTGCCCTGCGGGCCCTGATCCGCAAGGAATCCGAAGGCTTCCTGCCCCAGGCCCTGGCCTCCTACGCCGCTTGACGCTTGCCGGGGAAAAGCGGGAACCGCTTTTCCCGAAAATACC
>NZ_BJZO01000056.1 GCF_007992075.1 Pararhodospirillum oryzae | reverse complement strand
GTCACTGCCCCTTTCTGACGATGAATGAGCGACGGCGGGAGGGCGGGCCGTCCTCTGCCACAATAATTTCCCCGACCTCGAAAAGCACACTCATTGCGTCTTCAAGGTCACGCAAGATGAACCCTCGGCATGCCCCGATGGATTGCAATTCTCTGGGGGCGTAATTCGGGGCATGTCGGCTGTTCGAGACCTTCCGACCTTGGGTGGCCAAAATCTCCAACCCGGCAAGGAATGCATCTTTCGCCTTGTTGGCGCGAGTTTGCCGATCAAGGCGGTCAAGTAGCCCCTGATTGGCCGCGTCCGGATCGACATCCAAAACCCCGCAGTCGGTCCACCTGAGGTCTATTTGATCCCCGGGCCTCGCGTGGTTGCTTTTGACCAACTTCAATTCGACGCGCCCGGGGTCCTCGTCGTCAACCTTCAATTGGAGCACCGACCGGGCCCCGTTGATCCACGCCGTTGACCCGGAGGCGGCTTTGAACGTGCCGGCTTCACTGGACTTCGAGGTATGGGTTAACAACAGAATGGCGCACCCCAGGCGCTCCGCCATGCCATTCAAAGCGTTAAGGAAACCAGAAACGGGGACCCGGTCATTTTCGTTGTCGGCATAGACAAGGGCCACGTTATCAATAACCAGAAGACGGAGGTCGGCAATCCTTTTGGCCTCTTCTTCAACGCTGTCAAACAAGGGCGTGGTTTTGCCTCCGCGCCAAAGGGCAGCGTCCAGGCCCGCAAAGCTGATCGGGAAAACCCGGCCGACAAGATCTTCCATATCGCATCCCAGGTGACGGCAAATTCTCTCCTGCCGGGCATGAAGGATCCCCTCGGGATCTTCACCGAACACCCCAGCCCCGGCCCCGCCGGCCGTAGCCCGCCCCGCGACGGGGGCACCCACGGCGCAACAGGTCGTGGCAAGCTGGGCGAACATTGTTTTTCCCACACCACCATTCGCAACCAGGAGAGTAACCATCCGCGCGGGGATAAGGCCGGTCACGATCCAGTCCACGGATGGCGGGGCTTTCCCCACCCATCTCCCGGTGTCGCGAAATCCACCCCAAGCCCGGGGCGCGGCCTTCGGGCGGGGTTCGCTGCGGACCCGGGTATCTTGCCATTCCCGGCGCCGTCGAGCCTCATCAAGGGGAATGGAATTGGTCATGCTGCAACCCCTTCCTCGATGACCTCGATTTGAAAGCGTCGGGGGGGCGCACGTAAGGCCCGGTCCAGGCGTTCGGCCAGGGGGAGCGTCGTGCAGACCAAGCGGGATGGCCCTCCCACATGAAGGGGCAAGAAGCGCCCCCAATCCAAGATCACCACCCCTTGCCCGCCGGCCCTCATCCATTCCAACGGGTCGGGGTGGATGACCAGGGGGTCCTCGAAGAAGGTTGCCCTTTCGACCTCCGACCCATTCAACAGGACCGACTCATTTTTGCTCCACCACCGCCCGGGCTGATCAGGGCGAAAAACAACCAGGTCGAACAACTCCGGGGTCGGCCATTCCGGGGAATCGATGTCGGCCAACGGGGGTTCGGGCAAGAAGGCGTGGGCGTGGCCGGGGCCGAAAACCCACCCTTCCTTGGTCAGGGCCCCGCGACCCACTCCATACCGGGCCGGCGCCGATGGCGCCTTCAACCAAGTTTCCGGGACACCGCGACGGGTCAGGGCCCTATCGTGGTCGGGGGTGGTGGCGGTGGCCAGGGTGGCAAACTCTTCAAGAAGGTCATTCATCAGACATGACCTCCCCGACTTCAATCAGAAGACGCCGAGCCTTGGTCCTGGCACCCGATCCAGCGTTGGGATTTGTCACGACGGAGCGGGCGATCTGGATCAGGGCAAGGGGCAATACTTTTGAAAATTCAATGGGCCCGGCCACATCTCCCTTAAAAAAGGGGATTGACCTTGGGTTTGGTGCGTCCTTCATTGGGAAATCCCGTCTCACGAGGGAGATTTTCAATCAATTTTTCTTGGAAAGTTCCGACGCCACACACTCAAACCGGCGGTTATTTTCCCATTGAAGGATATCGTCCAGCCGATACCGAATAGAACGGCCGAGACGAAGGTACGGAGGACCGAAACGCTCGACACGCCACCGCATTACAGTTCTGGTTGTTACACCAAGACGCGCGGCCAACTGGTCGGTGGTGATCATTTCATTGGGGAGGGAGGACATAATTACCTCATGTCATCGGTTAATTCCTGACGACATGATGACCCGTACCTTTCGGGTTTGTCCCCCGGAACCACGTCCGGGGGCACCAAAACTGTAAAACAAAACCCCGACGCCCCCTTACCGCCTCCCTTTTGGGGGTGGGGCGGGGGCGATCGGGTTTTCTTGGTCAAAATCAAGAACGTGCCCGATATAATCTTCTATTGTTTCGTACACCTCTCCATCCAGCGGGCTTTCAACGGGGCCGCTCCAATGATCCCTGATGTAAATCTCAAGGTTAACCCGCCTTTGTTCCGTTGATGTGGGCGCAATATCCTTGCGCTTCTGGTCTTCGATTAAGGTTTCCGCAATTTTTTCCCCAGCCAGCCAGAATAACCCCTGGCGATAGCGAGTGTCCCTCCTCCATAGATAGACCATCTGTCGCGACACCCCGACCGCCTCGGCAATGCGCATCGCCGGGGCCTCAGAGGGCCAGGGATCCCGTCCCCAACCCCTCACCCCCCGGAGTTCGGCCCGCAGGGCTGCCCATTGGGTTTTCGTCAATCTTGGGCAGACTCCGAACGAAACATCCCGTTTGGCACGTGGTCGCCCCGGTGGTCGCCCGGTGGGCTTGTAGGGCATGCCTCACCCTTCCGCCCGAAGGGGCACCACGTTCCCGGGAATGGTCCTTCCGCTGCTCACGGCGAGGACATGGGCGCCCCACGCCTCAAGCGCCGCCTTCCGCTCCGGAAGAAACTGCCCGCGCTGGTACACCCTCGCCACGTCCGACAGGCCGGTGGTTGCTACGTGGTTCAAGAGTTTATCAGCGACAGCAGGGTTGTATCCCGCCCCGGCCAGCCAGGTCACACAAGCCCGCCGGAAATCGTGTAGGCGCCATTCGGGCATCGGCCCGGGCGGGTCTTCGCCCGCCGCCTCGGCCCGCGCCGCCCTTTCGGCATCGCCGGCAGCGCGCAAGCGCACGGTTGCCGCGCTGAATCCCGAGGGGGGAGTGGTGCCCGTCGTGGACCAGACAAGGTCCTGTCCGGCTGTGCGGGGCACCTGGGCCAGGATTTCCCGGACCGGGGCCGACAAGTGAACGACATGGGACTGCCCGTTCTTGGCCCGCTCCCCGGGTAGGGTCCAGGTCGAAAGGTCGGGGGTGATCTCCGACCACCGCATTCCCGCCACCTCGGAACGGCGTTGTGCTGTCAGCAGAAGGACCCGCAGGAGGGGGCCAAACGGCCACCCGAGAGTGCCGGCCCCGGCGTAGATCGCCCCCACCTCGTCGTCGGTTAGAACCCGCTCCCGCGAGGGTGTGGTGGTGGGAATGGGGAGCCCCTGGAACGGATTGCCAGCGACCCGGCCCCGCTTCAGTGCCCAACCGTAGCAAGCCCGGCCATAGGCCAGGGTCCGCCCGGCCATCGCGGCCTTGCCCTCCTTCGCCAGCCCGTCCAGCACCTTCAGGGTGGCGGCGCGGGTCAGAGTACCCGCTGGCTTTTTTAAGTGCTCCGAAAAGGCAACCCGGATCGCCCGCAGTGCCTCCGCACGGTAGGACTCGGACCGCCCGGCCAGGGCCAGCGCCTCCCACTCCTCAATCAGGACGCCCAGCGTGTACCGTTCAGACGCCGCCTTGGCCTCTTCCTCCTCCCGCTTCGCCCTCCGCTCCGCCGCCGGGTCCCCGCCGCCCGCAACCTCGCCCAGGATCGCCCGTGCCGCCTTTCTTGCGTCGGCCAGTGCCACGGCCCCCCAGCGGCCCAGGGGAACCCGTCGCTTGGTATTCCCCGCGCTGTATTGGACGATGAAGGTCTTTGACCCGCCAGCGGTGACACGAACCCCAAGCCCCGGTAAATCATCATCGAAAAAAAGCCGATCCTTGCGCCCTGGCTCGCAGACGAGGCCGGCGATATTCTTTTCGGTCAACTTCATGGGACAGGCTCCTTCCCCGCTCCCGGCCCGGGTCCGCAGTTCAAAGTGCGGACCCAGTGCGGACCCGGTGAGCTGGGATCGGGTGTCACCGGGTGTCATCGAATAATAAGAGGGTATGCTGAAACCATATGACATTCAATGACGTTGGGCGGGGTCCGCAAAACCTCCTGTCATTTCGCGTCACCCCGTTTCAGCCCGTTTTTCCTTATTTGTAATCAGAAGGTCGCGGGTTCGATTCCTGCATCCGGCACCAGTTTTTTCAAAGGGTTAGGGCGCGGTTGGGTCACTGTGCGTGTCCTTTTTTCCAAAGCCCTTTAGACAATTTTCCAAACCTGGACGGCTTCACCCCTTTTCGTTCTCTTTTCCGGTTCCCAGCAGGCCCATCCCGGCCCGCGCCCGGCGGCGGTCTATCCCCGCGCTTGCGGGGGAACCCGTGACGCTTCCGGCCTGTCTTGCATCGACCTGGGTCTATCCCCGCGCTTGCGGGGGAACCGGGGCTGATCGCTGCGGCATTTTTCCTCGGCAGGGTCTATCCCCGCGCTTGCGGGGGAACCGGCCCGCGCCCAGGCCCGGCCGACGGCGAGGAGGGTCTATCCCCGCGCTTGCGGGGGAACTAGGCGCACCCTCCCCGAGGAGATGTCAACCAAGGGTCTATCCCCGCGCTTGCGGGGGAACCCCGTCGGAGGAGCGTTCAAAGTAGCCATCAAGGGGTCTATCCCCGCGCTTGCGGGGGAACCCCCAAGGCGCTTGACGAGCGCCTGGCCCTCGGGGGTCTATCCCCGCGCTTGCGGGGGAACCTCACGAGGTTATCCCCAATAATGCACGTCTTGAGGGTCTATCCCCGCGCTTGCGGGGGAACCGGGATCCGTGTGGACACAGGTATGGTCATATCGGGTCTATCCCCGCGCTTGCGGGGGAACCTACAACTTGCTGGCCTGAAAGCCCGCATGCTCGGGTCTATCCCCGCGCTTGCGGGGGAACCGGGGGAGCGGTGATGACGCGCGCGCGTACTAAAGGTCTATCCCCGCGCTTGCGGGGGAACCATCTCCCGGACCCGGCAAGACCACACCAGGGCGGGTCTATCCCCGCGCTTGCGGGGGAACCCGCTGGGGGGCCAGGCGCTGCCCGACGTGGCCGGGTCTATCCCCGCGCTTGCGGGGGAACCTCGTACAGGTCTCCGCTATACGGGTTCTGACCGGGTCTATCCCCGCGCTTGCGGGGGAACCTGGGTACACGGCCGATCGGTGGATTCGGGTGAGGGTCTATCCCCGCGCTTGCGGGGGAACCAAGTCAGCTCCCCGCAAGTAAGCTCCCTGCAAGGGTCTATCCCCGCGCTTGCGGGGGAACCAAAAGCTGGGTTTGAGTCCAGGTATCATTCCCGGGTCTATCCCCGCGCTTGCGGGGGAACCGTGCTGAGAGGGATCGGATCAGCGGGGGGAGGGGGTCTATCCCCGCGCTTGCGGGGGAACCCGGTTGACACAATCGGGTGTGTTTCGTCTTTGGGGTCTATCCCCGCGCTTGCGGGGGAACCCCCCACATGCCCCCGACGCATAATGATATGAGGGGTCTATCCCCGCGCTTGCGGGGGAACCTCTGCCTTGTAACTTTATAGGATTGTTCACGATTTCAAACAGCAAACGGAATGTCGTCGGTTTTTTCTCCCTTTTGAGGGAGGGGGCGGCGGACCAGGAGCATCCCGTCGTGGGCGACAATGTCCTTGGGAGGCTCTCCCAGCGTGGCGAGGCCCAGGCCGCCGTTTGCCGCCGTGTCGGCCCAGGTCATGACGATACTGCCCTGGCGTAGCCGGGCATGCCAGTCCGCGAGAACAGCCCACACGCGAGCCCGCACCCCGGCGTTCATCCGAGGATGGGAATAGACACCAGGCGCCAGTTCCAACATCATCGATCCCAGGAAGCCACGATAACGAGTTTCGACGTCCCGGGTGATCACGACAACCATCGGCATCACAGGTTTTCCTCGTCCGGGCCGTTCGGATCAAGCAGGCCTTTGATCCGGTCGATCATGGTTGGGATAACGGCCTGTTGGCGAAAAATCCGCGCCGCCCGGCGTCTTGTCAGTCGTTCGATCGATTCGGAGTTTTTGATTGCTTCTTGCGCGGCGCCAAAGGCGATGTCCAGCATCACGTCGTGACGGTTGAGGTCGGCGATATCAAGAACAAAGGATTGGCCGGAATCCTCGTGAACAAAGCCAAGCTGGGGGATCGCCCCCACCGCCGCCACGGCGACCGAGGCGGCGGCCGTCATGGCGACGGCGGCGTGGTTGATCGCCTGATTGGCGAGGTCGGCCGCCTCGGGGTCGGCGCGGTCGTAGTCCCGCCCCCGCCAGGGGATGTTGAAGCGCTCGGCGGCCAGTTGGTAACTGCGCTTGATGCGGGCACCTTCCTGCCCCCGCAACACCTCGATATCGCGCGTGCGGACGATTTCGCCGAAGCGGATCGCGTACATGGCGCGTGCCACCGCCATGCGGCGTTCCGGATCGGCCCACAGCGTCACCTGGGACCGGGCCACGGCGGAGGTATCGGGCATCAGGGGGGCGCGGTGTAGAAGCGCACGGCCCCCTCGCCAATCGCGGCCAGGGCGCAGCCGTGGCGGGCCAGCAGGCGAAGCGCATCGTGGGTCACGCTTGATCCCGGGCCCAAAAGGACGATCGAAATCGTTTGATGGGGAACCTGATAGTCGCCCGCCGCCAAGTCACCCCCGCCGGCGGTGACAAAGCGAAGGCAGCCCGCTTCCACCTCCAGCCGCCCGCGTTCCAGCCAGACCACGCCGTGGCGGTCGGCATGGGGAACACGCGCCTTTTCCAGTCCAAGCCGTCCCGCGAGCATGGCCGCCCTCCTTAGCGGGCCGGACGCAACAGCAGCATGCCATAGCCATAGGCGGCATGGCGGCCGACGCCGGTGGCAAGAAGGCGGGCGAACGAGGCCTCCTTCTCGACGACAAGGTGGCCGTGGAAGGTCACCTCGGGACCGTCCACCCGCTGGGCACCGCGCCACGCCGGCTGGCGGTGAAAGGCGGCAAGCCGCACCTCCTCCAACCGCGCCGCTCCGGCCAGACGATGCGCAAGCCAGTCCCGATAGACCTCCTCGCGCCGCAGGGGCGGGGCGTCTTGCGGCGGCCCATCCGGGAACCGGCGCAAGACCTCCAGCACATAGGCATCGATCTCCGCCCCCTTGGAAAACGCGCCGGCGGGCTTGACCAGGCGGCGCACCGGCCGGGCCTTGAGATCAAACGCCAGACGGCGGCCTTCCCGCCAGTGGGATGGCATTTCCTTGGTGTCCAGCCGGGTGGGATCGCACACCGCCAGGGCATCGGGCAGCCCGGTTTCGCGGGCGGTGGCGCGCAGGGCGGTGGCGTCGTGGGGGGTATAGGCATACACATTGGCCACGCTTCCACCCGTCCCCACCATCAGGCGAAAGGGCTGCGCGACCCCCTTGCCGAAGGTTTCCGCCAACAGGTGGTGCAAGGCGCGGCCTTCGTCGCCCCCCAGCCCGCGCCGGGCGGCCCAGCGGTGAACGTCGGGCAGCAGCAGCGGCAGGCAGGCAAGATGCAGCGCGGTCATGGGGTGTCTCCCGGCGGAACAACAAAGCCTTCGACCACCCGGCGGCTGCCACCGTGCAGGCCGCTTGACCAGTCGCGCCGGTCGGGAAGATCGATGATCCGAAGCACGCCTTGCCCCGTGTCGGGGCCTTCGCCCAGTGGCCACACGGCCGGCAGGCGGTCCGGGCCGGCACCGGCCGTGCGCGGGACCTGGGACAGCGCCTGGTGGGCCGTCGCCGCCTGTTCGAACGCCCGCAACCTGCGCAATGGCGCCGAGGGCAGGCAGGATTTGCGTCCCAGGAACACCGGTCGGGCCGGGCGGTCAAGGGCAGCGGCCAGGGTGTCGAGATCGGGGGCGTTTTCCCCGTCCACGCGCAGCGCGACCACCACGCACGCATCCACCCAATAGTCGCGGACGCGGCGGTGGGGGCCGTCGTAGCTGTCTCCGGCCCGACCCTCGGGCTCGCCCCAGGTGGTCCAGCCCTTGTCCGCCTTGTCGAGGCGGACATTCTGGGTGTCGGTCAGGGAGGTGCCGGGCCGGTCGCGCCGGGCCGCGATCACCAGCCGGTCTTGCAGGCCCTGATGCAAGGTGGTGTCGGTGCGCCGCCAGCCCAGGGCGTTGCCCAACAGCCCGGTCAGCATGGACAGGGCCGGCCAGGGGCGAATAACGCCAACCTGATCGATGGTCGCGCCGCCAAAGGCCAGCATCGGCGCTTCCAGATGCATGATAAGCCAGCGGGGTTCAGGCATCGGCGCCTGTCCCCACCTGCGCCGCCGCCCACTCGGCCAGGGCCTTGAGCGACAGCCGCTCCAGGCCGCTGCCCTCCGGGCTGGACAGCGGCGTTTGCGCCAGCGACAGGTACCGGCGCGCCTCGCCGGTTTCATAGGTGGCGTCCAGGTGCGCCAGGTGGCCATCCAGCACCCGCAGCGCTTCTTCCACGTCGGGACGGCAGGCCCGGCGAAAGGCCCCGGCCAGGCTGCGCGGCTGGCGGGCGCCGGCCTCGACCAGCAGCAGGTCGGCGCGGCCATAAGGCGCGGTGGAGCCCCGCTTGGCCCCCGGCGACACCTCGGCGATCAGGTAAAGCAGGTGGTGGACGATCCGCCCCGCCAGATCGGCATCCCCCCCGCAATTCTTGATCAGCCCCGGCAGGTCGATGACCACGTAGCCATAGAACAAGCCGCAGGTCAGTTCGGTTTCCTGGATGGTGTCGGCGCCGCTGTCGTCCTCGTCCTTTTTCAGATCATCGACGGCGGTGAAATAATCGCCCTCGGCTTCCTCGGCGTGGACGGTGAAGGCGTGCGCCACATGCACCGGGGCCTCGATGTTGGCGCCAGGGTCCGAGGTCACCATGCGCCCGAACAAGGCTCCGGTCACCCCGGCCGGCAAGGCGGTGTTCTGGGCCAGGACACTCACGTTCTTACCCTTGACCCACTGCGCCGCCGCCTTGGCCGCCGCCTTGGCGTCCGGGGCCTCGGCGGCCAGCCGGTCGGCCTCGGCGGCCAGCCACGTCAGTTCCGACTCGCCCAACAGCAAGGTCTGGCGGCTTTTTTTGCCCTTGTCGGCCTTGTCGCCGTAAACCAGTTTCTGGAACTCGGGCTCCAGGGCGTTGACGACGTCATCGGGATGGCGGCCGCGCAGCGGTTCGATCACCTTTTCCGTGACCAGCTCGCGCGAGCGGTACGCGTCCACGTATCCGGCCAGGGTGGAGAGCGCGTGCGGATCCTCGGCCTTGCGCCAATGGCGCTTCAGGCACTGCGACGAAATGCGGATGCGGCTGGTGGCGCCATAGGTCAGGCGCTTGGCCAGACCGGTATCGTCGCGGTTCAGCAGCGCGGCGGTGTAGGTGTGCAAGGTGTGAATTTGCAAAAAGCGGGCGGTGCTCATGGGCGGGGCTCCGGCGTGGGGGAGGGAGAACGGGCGGCGGCGTCAAGCCGCTTGTAATAGGCGCGGGCCAGGTCTCTTTTTGTGTGCGTGGGGTCGGGAAGCAGCAGCAAGGCGGCGATATCGACGCAGTTGACCCCGTTGCCTTCCTGCATGTGGCCGGCCAGGGCGCGGGCGATGCGCTCCAATGCCAGGCCCCGCTGCCCGGCCGGTTGGGCCAGCAGGCGGGCCAGCCGGGCTTCCGACAAAAATGGCCGGGGCGGCGAGCCCTCCCACCCGGAAGTGCCGCCATCGCACAGCACTTTGCCCAGCCGCTGCTCGGGCTTATGCAGGGGAGTGGTTTTGTTCCGCTCGCCCTTGGGGGTCAGCAGGGCCATGATCTTGACCAGCCGCATCCAGCCCTCGACCCGGGCCGTGTCGTCGATGAAGTCGGCCCGGGCGGCCAGATCCCAGAACGGACCACAGCCCGGCCCACCCACCGCCAGCCGGCGCAAGGCGGCAAGCTGCCCCGTGTCCAGCGTTTGCAGTCCGGCCGAAAGAGCGCTCACCGTGGTTTCAAGCCAGCTCTCTTCCGGCTTCGTCTTGTTGAACGTCATGGACGGTCTCCTCCTGCGGGGGCCTGGGAAACAGATCGGGGTACGCATGGCGCGCCCGGCCCCAAAACGCCGCCCGTGCCCGCGCCCGCGCCCGAGGGCGAAACAGGCCGTGACCGGGCAGGGCCGGCAAGGCGGCCTCGAACACCGCGCCCGCGATGTCGATCAGGGCGCGGGCGAAGCGGTCTTCCTCGGCCTTGACGGCGTCGGGCCCTTGATCCTGGGCCGCGAATCGCGCCCATAGGTGATCGAAGAAGATTTCGTCGGCGCCCTGGTCGAAGCGGTCGCGCGCGGCGCGGGCGCGGGCGTGGGCGTAGTGTTCCTTGCTCACCTTGTCCTTGTCGCCTCCGGCCGCCGCCAGGGCCAGGGCGAAGGCCAGCACCTTGTCGATCTCGCCGATTCCCTTGATTTGCGCCTTGGCCAGCTCGTGCAACTCCTGGCGCCGGGGTCCCAAGGCACGGGCGATGGGGCCGGCCAGGGGCAGGACGCGGGACTTGAAGCCATAGGTCTTGCTGTTGCCTCGTGCCAGCGCCGCCGCCACCAGGAGGTACGTTCCTTGGTCCGACGGACCGGGCCGGGCCAGCACCGGCACTTCCCAGTCTCCGGACAGCAGCAGCTCGCACAAGGTGCGGTAATCAAAATCGCGCTCGGACAGGGTGAAGCTCTTGCCCTCGGTCCTGGACACGGGCGCGAAGGGATCGCCCACGGCGCCACTCAGATGCTTGGCGTTGATCCGTGTTGTCTTCGAGGTGCCTTTGCGGGCGATGATCCGCCCCTCGACGATTTCCAGCCGCACCCGCCGGCATACCTCGATGAACCAGAGATCAAGCGCGCGCAGCTCAAGCGATTGTCCGTCGGGCCACGGCGCCAGCCACACCAGCCCGAGCCCGCCGCTGTCGGGGGTGTCCAGGGGGGCATGACGGTCCAGTTCCCGCTCGCGGTTGTCCAGCAGCGCCTTGACGTTGTGGCAAAACCAGGCGCCGGGGCGGGGGCTCGCCGTCTTGGGGGCATGGGGCGGGCACGGCGCGAGCGCCAGCATCGGGCGCGACGACGAGCCGCCGTTCATCCGTGCAATGCCATAGTTGTCCCGTCCCGAGAACCCTTCGCCGGTTTGCAACGAGACCAGGGCGAACAGCCAGTCGTCGGGCTCGCCATGGCGGGCGATCGCCTGCTTGATGTCGTGGTTGCGCGCGGTGATCAGCAGATCCAAGGCGTCCGGGGTGTGGACGGATTTGGCCAGCGTCATCCCCGCCGGGACCGGAGGCTGCAAAAAGGCCGGCTTGCCGTCGTCCTCGACCACCAGGCACCAGGGTTCGTCATCGGAAAAGGCGTCGGTCAGGCCGCGTAGAAGGCTCGTCCAGGCCTCTTCCCGGGCGGGAAGGGTGGTTTCCCCGGCCCGGTGCAGGGCCAACCCCGCCAGTTGCACCAAAAACATATGCCACGCCGGGCCTTGATGGGGTCGCAGCGCCGGAAAGGTCTCGATGTCATCGCGCGCCAGGGCCGCCAGCACCCCGGGCAGGGTCAGCCGCCCGCCCGGCGCCACCCGGATCAAAGGGGCGCTCAGGAGGTTGAATAGGGCCTGCGTCATTGTGTCGGTCTCCTCAGTCCCGCGCGGTCATAAAGAAAGACGCGATCCCCCAGCGTGATCCGCACGCGGCCGTCCTGGACCTCGGGCACCGCCTCGGGAGCCGTCGTAACCCCGTGTGACCACGCGGAATGCAAGGTGACGCCGCTGATCGGGGTCGCGAAGGGGCCCGTGACCGGTGCGGCGAAGGCAATCCGTGCCCCTTCCGCTCCAAGCCGGGTGCGGATTTTTTCGTCGTCGGTGGAATACTGAAGGGAGGCAAACGGTTCCGTGGTCGGCAGGGCGACACCCCGCGCCGCGCAGGCATCGGCGACGTCGCGGTCATACACCATTGAGTAGTATTTTTCCCAGGCCGCACCCAATTCCTGATTGAGGGCCTCGATGTACTCGGGATGCGTGGCGCTTTCGACCAGGAAACGGTTCATGGCCGGAATCGACCATTCGGGGTGAGCCTCGATCAGGCGGCGGGTCAGTTCCAGGCCCGATAGATCGCGGTAGATCCCGCCAAGCCCGTCAGTCTTTTCCTCCCGCCATGCGCCCAGGCCGTTGTCGAAGGCGGGGGCCAGCAGGGGTTCAAGGCCGCTTTCGGGCGCCAGAACCAAACAACGCGCGGTTTCATACCCCTGGGGGCGGGGCAGGGCATGGCGGTGCAGCCGCCCGATCCGCTGCAACAAGACATCGATCGGGCACAGGTCGGTGATCAGGAAATCGGCATCGATATCCAGGCTTTGTTCCAGGGTTTGCGTGCCCAGAACGATCCGGCCACCGGGCGGGCGGAGGGATGGATCGGGCGACAGGGCCGCCTCGACCGCGTGGTCAAGCAAGGCCCGATCCTCGGGGGCAAAGCGGCCGTGGTGCAGCGCCGGGCCGTCGGCCACCTGGAGCAGCCACGAGGCTCCGCCCGCCGCCTGAATCGCGCCAAAGGTGGCGATGGCCGCGCGCACGGTGTTGCGGATCACCAGCACCCGGGCTCCGGCCCGCGCCGCCGCAAGGGCGTGCTCGGCTGTTGTTTCAGGGCTCCAGGACGCATGCAGGCGCACGGCGACCTTCTTTTGCGCGCCTGCCTCCGCGCACGACACAGGACCGCCTTTCCCCCATATGGCGGGATAGGGGGCCTGGATCGCGTCGTTGAAAGGGGGGGGACGGCGCATGCCCCGGGCCTTGGCCCGCGCCACCGCGCCCAGGGTTGCCGACATCAGCACGGCATGGCCGCCCCGGCGCAGGTGAACGCTCAGCAGGTGGTTTTGCAGTTCGGTCATGTAGCGGTCGCTGGCGTGAACCTCGTCGATCACCAGCAGGGCGCGGGCCAGTGCCGCCGAACGCACATGAGCGTGCTTGATCCTGAGGCCGGCCAGCAGCGCCTGATCCACCGTTCCCACCGCGACCATCGCCGCCAGGTGCCGATTGCTGCTTTCGGCGGCCCAGCGCGCGAGCAGACGGCGTTCGTCGGCGCCGTCGTCATCATCCCAGCGGACCTCCCACCCGGGCAGGGCGTGACCCTCGACGGTGCCAGCCCGCAGGTATCCGGGAACCGCCAGCACCGCCTCGGGGAGCGCGGGAACATTCGTTCCGAACACCCGGGTCATCGCCGTCGCGACGCGGCGATGCATCTGAATGGCCGCCGCGCGGGTGGGCAGGGCAAAATACAAGCCGTCCACCCGGCCCGCCTCGAACAGGCGCAAGAAACGCCACAGTGCCGCTTCGGTCTTGCCCGATCCGGTTTCGGCCTCCAGAATCAGCAGCGGATCATCAAGGGAAAACCCGCCCATCGTGGCTTGCGCCGGCCTGGGTTTCTCCCGGCCGCTCCAGGTGGCGAAGCCGGTTCTGCCCTGGGCCAGGGCGCGCCAGGGCTCGCATGCCAGCCCCACCGCCGCCACCGCCTTGCGCGCCCGGAGCCGGGCCTTGTCGATGTAGTCGGGGTCTGGCGGGGCCGTGAACGGGAAAAAAGTCCGCGTCGATCCCAGCCAATCGGCCAACACCACCAGCCCGCACAGGAAATGCTGAAACTCGGGCGTGTCGGGCACGCGGGTGGGGTCGGCGGCAAAGGCCGGGCCGAACCACCGCCGCATCAGCAGGCCCAGGGCGTGAGCCGCCGCACGCGGATCATAGGAGGCGACGCAATGCCATCCCTGCGACGCGGCGGTATTGGGAGCAACCGGGCGCCCATGGTGGGCAAGAACCGCCCCCAGCAGGTCGGGCGTGACGCCCCAGCGATGCAGATCATCAACGCACAAGGCGTGCGCCAGCCCCGGCGGGCCCCCCGCTGAAAAGAGGGCAGCCCCTTCCCCGACATGGCCGTGGCGCGTGCCCGTCCAGACCCCCGGGGGCCAGGCCCTGGCCTGAAAGCCCGGATGCAGCTTGCCCACATCGTGCAAGAACACCAAGACCGCAAGCCGGGCGATGTCGGTGGGGCTCAGGGGGCGGCCCGCCACCCGCTCCAGCCGCGAGCGAATGACCGGCCCGGTCGCGATAGCCTCGAAACAGCACGCGACGTCCGCGCCGTGATGGGCCAGGGGATGGAACGCCTCCTCATCAAATTTAGCCCAGGGGACATCACAAGAAGGTGGATCGATCACATCGAGCCTCCGTTGAAAAACAATCTTAAATTAAGTTACGTGGAATCAGCAAGTGAAACTGGAGCGATTTTATGTTAATGTCAATTCGCATCAATAGGCCAGAAGCTGCGAAATAAAACGTGCAAGGCGTGGGGCTGCGCGGGGAGTCTGGACACGGCGGCCGATCCCTTCCATCTTGAAGGCGACGGCGCACGAGGATCCGCTCATGAATGCCCTTCCCTTTGCCCTGGATACCCACGCTTTCATCAAGAAAATGGTTGGTGCCGGCATGACCGAAGCGCAAGCCGAGGCCGTGACCGATCTGGTGCGCGAAGCCCAGGGCGCCGCCATCGGTGAACTGGCGACAAAAACGGACCTCGCCGCCCTTCGTGCCGACCTTGCCGCCCAGCGATCGGAACTGATGGGAGAAATCTCCACCGTCCGATCGGATCTGTCGGGGGAGATTGCCGCCCTGCGATCGGAGGTGAAAGCCGTTGAAGCGGGCTTGAGAGCGGAAATCAACGCGGCCAAAAGCGACACCACCCGGTGGATGGTTGGAACCGTTCTGGTCGCCGTTCTTCTCAACGGCGTCATGGTGCTGGGCGCCATGGTCGGCTTGGCCAAGCTCCTGGGGTCTTGATCCCCGCGAACGGTATCCCCCTGCCAGGGGCGTTGTGCCCGGGGGGCGTGGGGCGATCGTGTCGGGGGCGGCCGTTCCCAAACCGATTGCCTCGTGTTGCCATCGGTCGTATTTTTTCTTGGAAAACGCGGGGGTTGCGCGCGGGGTCTGCGATCGGGGGAGGCCGGGGTGGGGCTGAGGGCGTGGGGGAAGGCGCGGGGGCGCGCCCTTGTCACGACATGGGGCTCTCCGCTGAAGGCAGGAGGGCGTGCCCTTGTAAAGGCGCTGCTGACGTGGGCGGTGGCGTGGCGGTGGGGCCTTTTGGTGGCGATCGCCCTGGGGGTTGCCGATCTCGCCGGGGTTTTTCCGTTCTATCGGGGTCTCTGGGAGGCACTGTCGATTCTGGGTGCCTTGTACGCGAAGGTGCAAGGCGAGATGCTGGCCTGCGCGACCGCGACCTGTCCCCCCGATGTCAGCGGCGCCTTCAAGCAATTGCAATCGCTTGTGCTGGGAGCGGGGGGTGCTTTGACCCTTTACTACCTCGCCAAACGCTCGCATGCGCTGCAAAAGACGGCGGAGGCCAATCTGGCCGCCATCGAGAAGCGCACCGAGGAACTGGCCATGACCCGGCGCGACCATCTGAGCAAGCGCTTTTCGGAATCGGTCAAGCAACTGGGGGATGACAAGCTGGCCATCCGCCTGGGGGGCATCGCCGGGCTGGCCGCCGTGGCCCAGGAAACCAACGCCAAGGCGGATCAGGTCATAGTGTGCGACGTGCTGTGCGCCTATGTCCGCATGGAGCGGCCGAAAGCCGAGGGCCCGGACGCCTCCCCCAGCGACGATCCCCCCCGCGAAACGGCGCTCCCGGAGGATATCAAATCCATTCTGTCCGTGCTGTCCGCCCGGTCGTCTGCTTTCACTGCCGGCTTTCGACGTGATTTGAGCGGGGCCGACCTGAGGGGGGCTAATCTGGTCGGGGCTGACCTGAGCGGGGCCGACCTGAGGGTCGCTAACCTGTTAGGGGCCGACCTGAGTCTAGCCAACCTGAACCAAGCCAACCTGAGCGACGCCTACCTGAGCGGGGTTTACCTATTTAATGCCAACCTGAGCGAGGCCGACCTGAGCGGGACCAATCTGAACTGGGCCGACCTGAGCAAGGCCGACTTGAGCAAGGCCGACTTGAGCAAGGCCGACTTGAGTGGGGCCAACTTGAGTGAGGCCAAAGTAATGGGAATCAATCTAAGAGGGTCAAACCTGAGTGGGGCCGACCTGAGCGAGGCCAACCTGAGTGGGGCCGACCTGAGAAAGGCCAACCTGAGTGGGGCCAACCTGAGCCAAGCCAACTTGAGTGGAGTCAGGCTAAGCAATGCCAACCTGAGTAAGGCTTATCTGCTCTTGGCCAACCTGAACTGGGCCAACCTGTTCGGAGCCAACATGAGGGAGGTCGACCTGAGGAACGCTTATCTGCTCTTGGCCAACCTGAACTGGGTCGACCTGTTCGGAGCCGACCTGAGCTTGGCCGACCTGAGGGAGGCCAACCTGAGCGGGGCCAACATGATGAAGATCGACCTGAGAGGGGCTAACCTGAGCGGGACCAATCTGAACTGGGTCGATTTGAGCAAGGCCAACCTGACCGGGGCCAAGGTTACCAGGGAACAGCTTGAAGCGGCGGAATCGCTGGAAGGGGCGATTGGCCTGCCAGAATCCACCGATTCCCCCGCTTCCTGACCCTTGCGTCTCGCGCCGGGCCGTGGCGAGAGGCGGGGCCTCCGACGGGCGCCTCTCTCGCGGGCGTTATCCCTGCAAGGGGCGGCGGGCGGTGAGGGCGGCGTTGAGGGTGCCGTCGTCCAGGTAGTCCAGTTCACTCCCCAGGGGCACGCCGTGGGCGAGGCCGGAAACGATCAGGCCCGGGCGTTCCAGGCGGTCGGCCACCACATGCGCCGTGGTCTGGCCCTCCACCGTTGCCGGCAAGGCCAGGATGATTTCGCGCACCTGGTCGGGGCCCAGGCGGGCTTCCAGGCGCTCCAGGCCCAGGTCGTCGGGGCCGATGCCGTCCAGGGCCGACAACAGTCCCCCCAGCACATGGTAGCGGCCGCGAAAGGAGCCCGTGCGTTCCAGGGCCCACAGGTCGGCCACGTCGCGCACCACGCAGATCAACCCGGCGTCGCGGCCGGGGTCGGCGCACACGGCGCAGGGGGTGGTGGTATCGATATTGCCGCACACCGGGCAGTCGCGCGCCGTTTCGGCCACCAGCGCCAGCGCGTCGCGCAGGGGCTCCAGCAAGGCGGCGCGCCGGCGCAGCAAAACCAGCACCGCGCGCCGCGCCGAGCGGGGGCCCAGGCCCGGCAGGCGGGCCAGGGTTTGAATCAAGCGGTCGATCGCCTCGCCCGGCACGGCCGTGGCTTTCGTCGGGCGGGCGTTAGAACGGCATGCCTTCGGGCAGCTTCAGGCCCCCGGTCACTTCCGAGATCTTGGCCTTGGCCGCTTCGTCCACCCGGCTCTTGGCGTCGGAGAACGCGGCGATGATCAGGTCTTGCACCGTCACCGCCTCGTCGGGGGAAAGGATCGACGGATCCAGGGTCACCGACTTGATGTCGCCCTTGCCCGTCAGGGTGATTTCCACCAGGCCCCCCCCCGAGCGGCCGGTGATCTCCATGGCGCCCAGGGCTTCTTGCGCTTCGGCCATGCGGCTTTGCATCTGCTGGGCGGCCTTGAGCATCTGACCGATGTTCTTCATGAGTCATCCTCTGTCGTGAAGGGGTCGAAAAAGTCGGCGTCGAAAACCGGGGCCTCGGCCAGGGGCATGCCCTCGGCGCCCAGGGCCTCGTCATCGTTGGTCGCGTTCACCCGCACCGTGCCCAGCGTCGCCCCGGGGAACGTGGCCAGGATCGCCTGAATCAGCGGGTGGGCATGGATATCCGCCTCTTGCGCGTCGTGCAAGGTGGGCTGGCCCGGCTGGTCGCTGATCGATACCAGCCAGCGCCGCCCGGTCCACGCCGACAGCAGGCCGCCCAGTTGCCCGGCCAGCGCGCGCGGCGCGGCGGGAAGGGGGTGGATGTCGAGCACCGCCGCGTCGGGATCGTAGCGGACCAGACGCACGTCGCGGCTGAGGTGGCTCGCCAGCACCGCCTCGCGCCGGGTACGCACCAGATCGACCAACCGCGCGAAGGTGCGCGGGATCGCCACCACGTCTCCGGCCGGTGCCTGAGCCGCAGCCGGCTGGGCCGGGGCCGGGCGCGCATGGGTGCCGGCCATGGCGCGCAGGGCCGGCGCCGCCGGGGGGGGCGGGGAGGGGGGCGCGGGCTCGGGGCGTGACGCCCGCGCGCCGGAAGCCGAGGGGCCGGCCCCGCCAGGCGAGCCGCCCCCGCCAGGTGCTCCGGCCGCACCGGTCGCACCGGTCGCACCGGCGCCCCCGCTGGCCAGGCGGCGCAAGGCGTCCTCGGGCGTGGGCAGGTCGGCGGCATAGGCCAGGCGGATGAGGGCCATTTCCACCGCGCGCAGGGGCACGGGCGCGTCGCGGGCGTCTTGCAGGCCCTTGAGCAGGATTTGCCAGGCCCGGTTGAGCACGGCCATGGACAGGCGCCCGGCCAGCGTGGTGGCGCGGGAGCGCTCGGCCTCGGGCACGGCGGCGTCGTCGGTGGCCTCGGGCACCACCTTGACCCGGGTCATCCAGTGGACAAGCTCCAGCAGGTCTTGCAGCACCACCAGGGGATCCACCCCCAGGGCGTATTGCTGGCCCAACCCTTCCAGGGCCGGCGCGATCCGCCCCGCCATCAGGTGTTCCAGCAGGTCCAGCACCCGGGCGCGGTCGGCAAGGCCCAGCATGTCGGCCACGCGGGCTTCGGAAACCGGGCCGCCGGCGTGGGCGATGGCCTGATCAAGCAGCGACAGCCCGTCGCGCACCGAGCCATCGGCGGCGCGCGCGATCAGGGCCAGCGCGCCCTCCTCGACCTCGGCGCCTTCCTGAACGGCGATGCGCGCGAAGTGGGCGCGCAAGGTTTCCACCCCCACCCGGCGCAGGTCGAAGCGCTGGCAGCGCGACAGCACGGTGACCGGCACCTTGCGCAACTCGGTGGTGGCGAAAATGAACTTCACGTGCGCCGGCGGCTCTTCCAGCGTCTTCAACAAAGCGTTGAAGGCGGCGGTCGAGAGCATGTGCACTTCGTCGATGATATAAACCTTGGTCCGGGCAATGGCCGGGCGATAGCGCACGCCTTCCAGGATTTCGCGCACGTCGTTGACGCCGGTGCGGCTGGCGGCGTCCATCTCCAGGACATCGACGTGGCGGTCCTCGGCGATGGCGCGGCAGTGCTCGCACTGGCCGCATGGCGTGATGGTCACGCCCCCGGTGCCGTCGGGGCCCACGCAATTGAGAGCGCGCGCGATCAGCCGCGCGGTGGTGGTCTTGCCCACGCCGCGCACGCCGGTCAGCATCCAGGCCTGGGCCAGCCGCCCCGAGGCGATGGCATTGGTCAGGGTCTGGACCAGGACATCCTGGCCAATCAGGGCATCGAACGACGTGGGACGGTATTTGCGCGCCAGCACGCGATAGGCGGCCGGGTCCCCCTCGGTGGAGGAACGAGACGCACCCGGTCCGGCATCAGAGGCCGGCGAGGAAGAGGGATTTTGGAGCTCGGTCATGCCGTCTGCCAGAGGCGGCCGGGAGGACAGGCCTCGGGGGAACCCCCGGTTGGGCCGTCCTGGGCGAGAAGTGGAAGACTGGACACGACCCGCAAAGAACCCGTTACGGCTGCTTCCTTCCGGACCTGACCGGGTTGGCGGGGATCGCGTCCGCGCCAGCCTTCCGAGGCGGTGTATAGCCCGGGTGCGCGGCCCTGGCAAGCCCCTTGTTTGACGGTTTTTTGATGGGCGCTTGGCCGGGGGCGGGTTTGGCGTTAGAGTCCACCCGGGAAAAGGGGGGACCACTTTTCCCGAAAAGACGAACTCGAACAAAGAGATCCGGAGCCCGTCCGCGTTCATGCGCAACGGATGGACTCGCAGGACTCAAGGCATCCCTGGCCCAGGGCAAGGAGACCAAGGTGACCGACCTGAGCACCCTGACCGTTGACGGTCTGGCTGAAACCTTCGCGCTGTTCGACGATTGGGAAGACCGCTACCGCTATCTGATCGACCTGGGCCGCGCCCTGGAGCCGTTCCCCGAGGCCGCGCGCACCGAGGCGCACCGGGTGCAGGGCTGCATGAGCCAGGTGTGGCTGGTGCCCCTGGTCGATCCCGGCCCGCCGGTGCGGCTGCGGTTCCTGGTGGATTCCGATGCCCACATCGTGCGCGGCCTGGCGGCGGTGATGATGGTGTTGTTCTCGGGGCGCACGCCCCAGGAGATCCTGGCCACCGACGCCGACGAGGCCCTGCGCGCCCTGGGGCTGGAATCCCACATCAGTCCCAACCGGCGCAACGGCGTGGCCAGCATGGCCGCCACCATCAAGGCGGCGGCGCAGGCCGCCCTCGACGCCTCCCCCACCTCCTGACCGGGGCGGGGGTCCGTCGCTCCCCGCCGGCGGCGCCGACTCGCCCTCCTTGGGGGCGTTGGCGCGGGCGTCAGGCGTTGCGGGTGCTGGGGCGGGCGCGGTCGGCGGGGGCCAGGATTTCGTCCCAGGTGGGATCCAGGTCGCTACCGTTCAGGAACCCGCCAACCCGCCGGGCGCAGGCCTGCGCGGTGCGCGCGGCGATGCCCTCGGGGTCGGCGCGGCGGTTGCCTTCGAAATCCTGGGCCAGGTCGGCCAGGCCGTCTTGCACCTGCTGGGCGAAGGTCCAGGGGTCGCCGTTGGTGGCCGCCTGCCACACGACGCCAAGCGCCATGCGCTCGACCAGGCCGGACAGCGCGCGCCGGTTGGCCAGAACCGAAACATCGGGGGTGGCGGCCTGGTCGGACTCCGGGGTGGGGCTGGCATGGCAGCGGGTAATGCCGGTGATGAGGCGCACCACGTCGCGGCGCAGGCGCTCGGTGGCCAGGGTCTTGGCGCGCTGCATGCGCCCTTGCTGGGCGAACAGGGCCACCAGGATCAGCAGGGCGACAATGCCCAGAAGGGCGGCGCCCACCGTCTGGCCCCGTCCGGCCAGGACCATGACCGCCGACATGCCCGCCGAGCCCAGGAAGGCCCCGCCCACCCCGATGATCTTGGTGAGCAAGGTGGGGGCCACGCTGATGGTCAAGGGCGCCGTGACCACGAACAAGGTCAGGCCCGACAACGGCCCCACGCCATAAAAGCCCAGGCTGTCCAGCGGGTTGATGATCATCCCCTCGGTTTGGGAGGCCCGGGCGATCACATGCTGGATTTCATCGTACACCGGAAT
The DNA here is from genome assembly GCF_007992075.1 of Pararhodospirillum oryzae. GTDB lineage: Bacteria > Pseudomonadota > Alphaproteobacteria > Rhodospirillales > Rhodospirillaceae > Pararhodospirillum > Pararhodospirillum oryzae. The sequence continues at coordinate 7,227 of NZ_BJZO01000056.1, read as the reverse complement.
GCCCAGGAGCCCGGCCAGGGTCACGGCGGCGGTCAGGGCGATCAGATTCGCCAGGGCGTGCGGGACGCTCATGGGGGTCTCTCCCTTCGGGCGTGCCGGAGGCCAGCGGCTTTTCCGGCCGGCGGCGACACGCGAAACAGACAAATCCTCGGGCAAGGCGCCGGGGCGTGAAGGGACGCGTTCCGTCCGGCCCTGCGTTTTCCGAAGAGCCGGTCAGCCTGCTTGGCAAGCTGCCTCGGATGGCCCGGCGGAAATGAAAATCAAGACACCGTGAATGAAAGCGCGCGGCCGCGCCTTGTCCCTGAGCTGTCATCTTGCCACCCATGGGCGCCGGGGGCAGTGATCGGGCTCACAGAAGGGATGCGGCGCAAAAAATCCACGTTCTCCGTCCGGGCCAGGAGGGGCGAAGCGCGACTTGGAACATGGTGAGGAAGCGTTTCATACAATTGTTTTAATTGCCTGAAAAATCGAGCCGGGGCACAACGGGGGGGACTTCGGAACCGGCCCGACGATCGGGTGTGTTGACAAGGGGCCGTTTCGTTGGTCGGTTTGAGGCAGGGCCGCGCGGCGCGGGACGTGCCCGGCGGGCGCGCCCCCGACAAGAACGAAAAAGGATCAAGACGGTGGGTTATCTTTCGCATGTCCGGGCGTGCAACACCCATGACCTGACGGGATTCGTGGGGTTCTTCGTCGAGGACCAGCGCGTGGGCTGGGTGCGCCCGGCCCTGGCCCGGCGTCTGGGGGCCTTTGGCCGGGTGTTCGAAGGCGGCGCGGACGGGCTGGCCCTGGCGCCCACGCTGCAAACTCCCGAGGCGCGCACCCGCGCCGTGGCCGACGTGATCGCCCGACTGGCCGAGGATGGGGTGTTGCCAGCGCCTCGGGGGGAGCTGTACCGGGTGGGGCAGGGCTGGAGCGCGCCCACCTTGATGCTGCTGGACCGCGCCGTGGTGCCGACCTTTGGCGTGCGGGCCTATGGGGTGCATCTCAACGGCGTGGTCGGCGTGGGCGGCGAAACCAAGATGTGGGTGGGACGGCGCAGCCCCGACAAGGCGGTGGCTCCGGGCAAGCTGGATAACCTGGTCGCGGGCGGCCAGCCGGCCGGCCTGACCTTGCGCGAAAACCTGCTGAAGGAATGCGCCGAGGAAGCCGACCTGCCGGCGGGTCTGGCGTTGCAGGCCGTGGCCGCCGGGGCCCTGACCTATTGCATGGAAACGCCCGCCGGCCTGCGCGTTGATACCCTGTTCATCTATGACCTTGAGCTGCCGGCCAGTTTCACGCCCCGCAACACGGATGGCGAGATCGACGAGTTCATGCTGTGGCCCCTGGGCCGGGTGCTGCAAACCGTGCGCGACACCGATCTGTTCAAGTTCAATGTCTCGTTGGTGCTGATCGATTACGCCTTGCGCCATGGCCTGATCGATCCCGACGCCGAGCCCGATTACATGGCGCTGGTGGCGGGGATGCGCGCGCCCCTTCCCGTGGGGGGATAAGCGGACCCCCGGGGTGGGGCTTGCCATTCCCGCGCGCGCCTTTCATTGTTGCCGGCGTGCGATAAACCAGGCGCGCCACCGGTGGGGGGTGCGTCCCAACGATGGGAACAGGACATGAGCTTCACGATCGTCAACCAGGCCCCGGCTCGTCTCAATCGTTCCGAGCAGGCGGTGCCTGGCTCCAATACCAAGTTCTTGCAAAAAGCGGCGACCGGGGATGCGGACGTGGTGTTCCTGGACCTGGAGGACGCGGTGGCGCCCAGCGAAAAGCCGCAGGCCCGCAAGAACATCGTCGCCGCCCTCAACGAATACGACTGGTCGGGCAAGACCGTTTCCCTGCGCATCAACGGGCTTGATACCCCCTACATGTACCGCGACCTGATCGAGGTTCTGGAAGGGGCGCCGGGCAAGCTGGACCTGATCATGATCCCCAAGGTGGGCACGGCGGCCGACGTTTATGCCGTCGATGTGCTGGTCACCCAGATCGAGGACACCATGGGGGTGGACAAGCGCGTGGGATTCGAACTGATCATTGAATCCGCCCTGGGCATGGCGAACATTGACGCCATCGCCGCCGCGTCGCCGCGCAACGAGTCGTTGCACTTCGGGGTGGCGGATTACGCGGCCTCGACCAAGGCCCGCACCACCGGCATCGGCGGGCCCAACGCCGACTATGGCGTGCTGACCGACACCCTGGCCGACGGCACCCGCGCCTATCACTGGGGCGACATGTGGCACTACGCCATGGCCCGCATGGTGGTGGCGGCGCGCGCCAACGGCCTGCGGCCGGTGGACGGGCCGTTCGGCGACATCAAGGACGCGGAGGGCTACAAGGCGCAGGCGCGCCGCGCCGCCGTGCTGGGCTGCGAAGGCAAGTGGGCGATCCACCCCAGCCAGACCGCGCTCGCCAACGAGATCTTCACCCCCGACGAAAAGGAAGTGGCCTTCGCCCAGGCCATCCTGGACGCCATGGAACAGGCCAAGGCCGAGGGCAAGGGCGCGGTGACCCTGGAAGGGCGCCTGATCGATATCGCCTCGATCAAGCAGGCGCAGGTCCTGGTGGACAAGGCTCGCCAGATTCGCGGCGCCTGATCCGTCCAACGGGAGGGCGGGCGGCCAGGGCACCGGCGGGAGACGGGCGACAGGGCATTTTCAACCCTTCGCGTCGTCCCCTGGCTGTGCTACGCAAGGCCCCCGCCCCCTTTTTTTCAGCCGAATGTGGACCGCCATGCATTTTCTGGATTTCGAGAAGCCGGTTGCCGAACTGGAAAGCAAGATCGAGGAACTGCGCCATCTGTCCGACGCCGACGGCATGAACATTGCCGAGGAAGTCGGGCGCCTTCAGCAGAAGGTCGAAAAGCAGCTAAGGGCGGTGTACGCCAAGCTGACGCCCTGGCAGAAGACCCAGGTGGCCCGCCACCCCGAGCGGCCGCACTGCCTGGACTATATCAAGGCCCTGTTCACCGACGTGACTCCCCTGGCCGGCGACCGCCTGTATGGCGAGGACCAGGCCATCGTCGGCGGCCTGGCCCGGTTTCGCGGCCAGGCCGTGGTGGTGATGGGCCAGGAAAAAGGCCACGACACCGACACGCGCCTGCGCCACAACTTCGGCATGGCGATGCCCGAGGGCTATCGCAAGGCCCAGCGTCTCATGGATCTGGCCGATCGCTTCCGTCTGCCGGTGCTGACCTTGGTGGACACGGCGGGTGCCTATCCCGGGGTGGGCGCCGAGGAGCGCGGCCAGGCCGAGGCCATCGCGCGCACCATCCAGGCCGGCTTGAACCTGCGCGTGCCCATGATCACCTGCGTGATCGGCGAGGGCGGATCGGGCGGCGCGATCGCGATTGCCACCGGCAACGTGGTGATGATGCTTGAGCATGCCATTTACTCGGTGATTTCGCCCGAGGGCTGCGCCTCGATCTTGTGGCGCAGCGGCGAAATGGCCCAGCAGGCCGCCGAGGCCCTGCGCCTGACCGCCCAGGATCTGCTGGAATTCAAGGTCATCGACGAAGTGATCCCCGAGCCGCTGGGCGGCGCGCACCGCGACCGTCACGCCATGTTCGAGCAGCTGGGCGCGGCCTTCGAGGGGCACTTGCGCGAACTGACCCCGGTGGAAGGGGGCGTGCTGCGCGCGCGCCGGCGCGAAAAGTTCCTGCGCATGGGGCGCGAGGGGCTGAACTGACCCAAACCGGGGGAGCGGGCGGGGGGACATCATGACGCGAGGGGAACCGCGCGCGGACAAGGACACCCCCCCGGCCTCGGGTCCGGGACTGGTCGCGGCGGTGCTGGAGGCCTTTCCCGCCCTGCAAGCCCTGGAGGGCCCCGAACGCGCCCTTCTGGCCGAGGGACTGGGGCGGGTGGTGGTGCCGGCCGGGCAGGAGGTTTTCCAGGCCGGCGGGCGCTGCCCCGCCTTTGTCCTGGTGCTGGAGGGCAGCATCAAGGTCAGCAAGATCTCGGAAAACGGGCGCGAGATCGTTTTGTACCGGGTCGAGCGCGGCCAGACCTGCGTGCTCACCACCGCGTGCCTGATCCTGGGCAGCACCTACGATGCCGAGGGGGTCACGGAAAATCCGGTCCTGGCCGCGGCCCTGCCGGCCGGGTCGTTCGCGCGTCTGATTGAAATGTCCTCGACATTCCGGCGCTTCGTGTTTTCCGCCTATGCCGTGCGGCTCACCGATTTGCTGATGCTGGTCGAGGAAGTGGCCTTCGGGCGCATTGACGAACGCATGGCCCAGGCCCTGCTGACCCTGAGCCAGGGCGGCCAATGGAATGGCACCCATCAGGATCTGGCGTTCGAGCTGGGCACGGCGCGCGAGGTGGTCTCGCGGCAGTTGAAGGAATTCGAGCGGCGCGGTTGGGTGACGCTGGCGCGCGGTTGTGTTACGGTGCGCATGCCCGAGGCTCTGGCAGCCTTGCGCCGCCAGGGGAGCTGATCAATCCATCCCTGGGCCTGGGCAGCCGGGAAACGCGTGACCGGTCGCGAACGTGATCTAGTCACGGACAGGGCGATCCCGGCGGCTTATAGAAGGCGCGTGCTCTTCATCCTGGAGGTGCCGGTTCGTGGCCGGCGCCCCGTCATCCCAAAGGAGTGTCCCCATGCTGAACTTTCCCAAGAATGTCGGTGGCGTGGATCGTGCCATTCGCGCGATTGTCGGTATTGCGCTGATCTTGATGGCTGTGACCGGCAGCGTTGGCGCCTGGGGCTGGATCGGCGTCGTGCCGCTGTTCACCGCGATCTTCAGCTTCTGCCCGGCCTACATCCCGCTCAAGATGAACACCTGCAAGAAGGACTAATCTCCTCTCTTGCGGGCGGGCCCCGAGGAGGGAAGGCGGCTTGCCGGGCGCGAGCCGCCTTTTTTCGTGGGCCTTGAGTGCCGTCCCCCGCAAACGGGGTTTCTCTTGTGGTCGATCGGGTGCATCCTTTTCTTTTCGTTTTTTGTCCCGGCCTGGAGTCGGGGCAAGCGGAAGGTGGAAACGGGAGATCATGCAGGCGATCGGACTGGACGGGATTACGGCGGCTCAGGCAAATGACGCGATTGAAATCGCGCATCGGGTGTGGTGGGTTGGCCATTATCTGGAAGACGATCCCTTCCAGTGCCACGTTTATTTAATCGAGCACGGTGATCAGTCGGTTTTGTTCGATCCGGGCTCGGCCCTGACCTTCCGTCATACCTTGCGCAAGATTGGCCAGGTCATTCCCTTCGGGCACATCCGCTATTTCGTCTGCCACCACCAAGATCCCGACATCACCGGCGCGCTGCCCCTGATCGACCAGATCGTGGACCGGGACGACGCGGTGATTGTCACCCATTGGCGGGCCGAGGCCCTGTTGCGCCACTACGGACTCTCCTTGCCTTTCTGGCGGGTTGAGGATCATGACTGGGCCCTGGACCTGGGCGGGCGGTGCCTGGAGTTTGCCTTCACGCCTTATGCCCATTTCCCGGGAGCCTACGTGACCTTCGACGGGACAACGGGCACCTTGTTTTCCAGCGACCTGTTCGGGGGATTCACCGACGGCTTTTCGCTGGTTGCCCGGGATGAAAGCTATTTCGAGCATCTGCGCCCGTTCCATGAACACTACATTCCCGGGCGCGACATCTTGCAAAACGCGCTGGCGGCCATTCGGAAATTCCCCCTGAAGCTGATCGCGCCCCAGCACGGATCCTTGATCCCCGAGCACCTGATCGGGTTCATGGTCGAACACCTGGGCTTGTTGGAATGCGGGCTGTATCTGATGGCCAGCCATGATTCCAACATCTCCCGATTGATGACCTTGAATCGGGCGTTGCGCGATTTTACCGAAACCATGATCCTCACCCGCGATTTCCAGGACATCGCGCGGGCGTTGTTCGATATCGTCAACCGTTTCTTGTCGGTCAGCCGTTTGGAATTTTACGCGCGCGCGCCCAACGGGGAAATCGTGCTGCTCTCCCCCGAGAACCGCTATCGCGGGCGGGTCGAGGTGGATGTGCCCCCGGTCCTGCGGCCGTTCCTGGAGCGCTGCGAGCCATGCGACCTCTCGGAAGGGGCGTCTTCTCCCTCGGCATCGGGGCCGGTCGTCCTGCCGCCGGGTGCCCTGGGCGACGAACGCTCGGTTCTGGTTCTGCCCCTGGGTTTCTACCCCGAATCGGTGATCGGAGCCCTGGCCCTGCTGACCTTGGAGCAGCCCCTGGCGGGACTGGAGGGCCACGAAAAGGTCATCAACCAGATGACGGACCCCTTGCAGGTCGCGGTCGAGCGCGAAGTCCTGCACCGGACCTTGGACCAGGAGCGGCAACGCTTTTATGAAACCTCGATTCGCGATCCCCTGACCGGCCTGTTCACCCGTTACTACATGCAAGAAACCCTGCGCCGGCTGCTGGATCTGAACGACCGCGATCCCCATGCCAGCGTGGGCGTGGCCCTTTTGGATCTCGACCACTTCAAAAACGTGAACGATCTTTTCGGACACGGCACCGGGGACCTGGTGTTGCGCACCCTGGCCGAGTGCCTGGTCCGGGTGTTGCGTCCCTCCGATCTGGCGGTGCGCCTGGGGGGGGAGGAATTCGCCGTCTTTGTCATGGGCGTGGACCTGGACAGCCTGGAAAACATGGCCGATCGCCTGCGCTTGTCGGTTTCGGTCCTGCGCCTGGGGCCTCCCTTGGGCAACCGGGGGATCACCGCCAGTTTCGGGGTGGCGGTGCGCGCGCCCGGCGAGACGCTGGCGGCGTTCCTGGAACGCGCCGACCGCGCCTTGTACCGGGCCAAGGAGGGAGGGCGAAACCGGGTCTGCCGGGCGGATCCGCCGTGAGGCCAGACGGATCCGTTCCGGCGGATGAACAAGGTGGCTCAAGGAAAGGCAGCCCCTGGTCCAGCCTGCTTGGACCGGAAGGCCCTTCAGGCGCCGACCGGTTCCGCCTCGTACCCCGCATCCTTGAGCGCGGCCCGCAAGGCGGGGGCGGGCAGGGTGCTGGTGATCGAAACACGGCGCGTGCCGAGATCGCAGGCAAGCGTGGCATGGGGATCCGCCGCCTTGATCGCCTGTTCGATCGCGGCAACGCAGTGCCCGCAGCTCATGGTGGGAACGCTGAATTCCATGGAAGGACCTCCTTGGCAGTGGGAAGGACTCCGTGATGAGGCTTCCAGCAGGGGGAAGGTCAAGGGAGATCGTGCACGGCCCGATGGGGCGCCAGGGCAATCGAATGAACCGATTGATGGTGTGGACGACCGCTGCCCACCGGCATCGAAGTGCCATAGC
>NZ_BJZO01000055.1 GCF_007992075.1 Pararhodospirillum oryzae | reverse complement strand
GCCAACGACGCCTCCGACGACACGGCGGCCCGCCCCACCACCTATTCCATTCTCGCGGTGGTCGAAAGTTTCGATCCGGGCCGGCGCCTGACGGAAATCACGGGCCAGATCCCGGGGATTGCCCGGGCCCTGATGCCGGAAACCACGACCACCACGGCCCGCGTGGCGGTTTCCCCCGCGCGGGAAACCGGCGCGGTTTCGGTGGGCGGCCCCTTGCCGCGCCTCGATGGCGCCCAGGTGGTGGCGTCCGCCGACGGGGCGGCCTCCGGGGCGGGCGATTCCGTGGAAGCGGCGGCCCGGGGCGTGCTCGGGTGGATCCGGCGCATGCGAGGATAGCCGGAAGGCTCCGGTTATCCCTGCCCGCCGCGTGCCCTGGAAAACAGGCCGGAACGCGGGAACCTACGCCCCGTAGCGGGTGAGCACGGCTTCCACCTGACCGACATAGGCGTCCCCGAACAGTTCGACGTGCACCAAAAGGGGATAGAGCAGGTACAGATCGCGCCGTTCCTCGAAAAACCCGGGCGCGATCGGGCGCAGGGCCTCGTAGGCACGAAAAAAAGCCGGCCCCAGGGTGCCAAACAGCGTCCCGAACGCCAGCTCGATCTCGGGATGGGCGTAATACAAGGCGGGATCGATCAACGCCGTGACCCGCCCGCCCGCGCACAGCACGTTGCCCCCCCACACATCCCCATGGATCAGGCTGGGGTGATCGGGCTCCAGCAGCCAGCGTTCAACCCGCCCCGCCAGACGCTCGACCCGGGCCAGCACGCCAGCCGGGAGTGTGCCGGCCTCGCGGGCGCGGCGGGCGCGGTCGATCAGGCGGTGCCCGGCGAAAAAGGGAATCCAGGCCGTCGTCCGGGGATTGGGCTGCACCAGCCCCCCGATGACGGTGTCCTCGTCGAAGCCGAAACAAGGCTGGGGGCGGGCGTGCAAGGCGGCCAGGATCCGGGCCAGATCGGCCTGGGCCGTGCCGTTCAGGGCGCCGCCGGCCTCGACCCAGTCCATGAGCAGCACCGGGCCTTCCTGCGCCAGCACGGCGGGCACCGGGACCGAGGCCCCGGCCAGGCAGCGCAGCATGCGGGCCTCGACGCCCAGGCCGGCCCCGCTTTTCAAGACCACGCGCCGCCCGTCGGCCAGGGTCAGGCCCCAGACCTGGGCCACGCAACCGCCCCCCAGGGGCCGGCCCGCCTGGACCGGTGCCCCGAGGAGACGCGCCACCGTTTCGGCATGGGGAACGGACACGTTCATGGGCGCGCCTCCCTTGGGGCTTCTCCGGGACCGGGCGCCCGGGCCGGGTTCAGTCGCTCGCGGGAACCGGAGAGGCCGGGGGAACCGGACGCCCCTCGGCCTCGGCGACCAGGGCGCGGCTGCGTTCTTCAATGCGCGCGTGCAAGGTGGCCAGAAAGGCCTTGCGCGGCATGCCGGGCTCCAGGGCCGGCAGGAACTCGATCACCACCTGCCCGGGGCGCTTGAAAAAGCCGTTGCGCGGCCAGAACACCCCCGAATTGATCGCCACCGGCACCACCGGCACCCCGAGCTGGCTATACAGCGCGGCCACGCCCGGGTGATAGGGGCGTTCGTCGCCCGGCGCCACCCGCGTGCCCTCGGGGAAAATGACAATCTGCGAGCCCTGATCCAAGGCGGCGCGGGCATCGCGCACCATGGCCTTGAGCGCCGACGCGCCGGCTTCCCGATCCACCGCGATCATGCCGGTGACGCGGAAGTACCACCCGACCAGGGGCAGCGCCAGCAGCTCCTTTTTCAGCACGTAGACCGGATCGTTCAGCAGGCGGTGGAACAAAAAGGTGTCGTAGGCGCTTTGGTGCTTGGCGGCGAAAATCACCGGCCCCTGGGGCACGGCCTCCAGCCCGCGCGTCGTCCACGACAACCCGATCAGGCGATGGGCCGCGACCAGGAAGCCCCCCACCCAGACCCGCGCCACCCTTTGGACCGGCATGCGCCGGCCGGTGGCCAGGCAGACCCCCAGAATGGGCAGGGCCACGGTCCCCAGGACCAGCGTCCACAGGACATAGAACACATTAAAGGCAAGCGAGCGCAGGACGGTCATGGGCGGCCCCTTCTCCGGGGAGGACAATAAAAACCGGCAGCGTGTGCAAGCGCCCGCGCAGCCAGGCGACCAGGAACTTGGAATATTCCTCGGCGATCAGCAAGGCCGTGCCGCGCCATTTCCACCATTCTTGCAACTTCACGGCGCCGGGGAAAACGGGGTGAGGCACGATGACCACATCGGGCATGGCGGCCCGGAACTCCACGAGGCTGCGCGGCATGTGATAGGCGGCGGTGACAAGGCGCAGGCTGTGATACCCGCACGCGGCCATCCACTGGGCGGTTTCCCGGGCGTTGCCAATGGTGTCGGTGGCGGCATGACCGAGGATGACCCGGGGCCGCAGCCGCGAGGGCACGGTGGCGATGGTGGCGTGCAGGTCGTCCAAGGTGACATCGGGACCAACGCCCGACAGGAACAAGGTCCGGGCCATGCCGGCGGCCAGCAGATCGATCCCCGCCGGCACCCGCCCCGAGCCCCCGGTCAACACCACGATGGCGTCGGTGGTGGTGCGGGGATCGGTGATTGATGACGGCAAGGCGGCGGCGAACAGGGCCAGACCCGCGAGCCACAGCGCGAAAGCCGCCAGCACGCCCTTGAGCGCGACCCGCCCCCAGCGGACCAGAACCGTTCCCATGACCTTGCGCCGTCTTACCCTTGTCGTAATGATCCGGTCACAGCATGCGCGACAAGGCGCGCAGCACGGTGAGCCGCGTGGTCAGCATCGCCACTCCCCCGGAAAAAACCGGCAGGGCCAGCAGCAGAACCCATTGCGGCACCGACAAGGAGATGTCTGGCACGAAGCCCCCTTCAATGTCACGAGCCAGATAGCCAACCCCCGCCAGAGCGGGCACGGCCAGCATAAGGCCGACCGAGCCCCCCATCAAGCCAAGGACCATGGCCCGGCCGGCGAACTGTCGGGCGATATAATCGTCATGCGCGCCAATCAGGTGCAAAACCTCGATCACCGGGCGGTGGGTGGCGAGGCTGGAGCGGGTGACCTGAATCACGGCGACCGACGTGGCGGCCGTCACCAGGGCCAAAACCGACCACGCGAGCGACGCCAGGCCCTGGGCGAGGTCGACCAGCTTGGCCAGCCACAAACGATGGTCGTCCACGGTCACGCCGGGGACCATTTCGCTGAGACGCCGGGCAAGGCCGGCGAGGTCGAGCCCCCCGTCCGGGCCGTCCTTGGGATTGATGGTGACATCGATCAGCCGGGGCAAGGGCAGGTCGGCGATCATGTCGGGCGAGCCCAGCCAGGGCTCCATCAAGGCCTTCAGGCGGTCCTCGCCCAGGGCCTCGGCGCGCAGCACGCCGGGCTCGACGCGCAAGATCTCCAGCACCCGCGCCACGTTGGCCTCGGTGCGGGCGTTGCTTTCGTCGATGGGCCCCGGGGTGGGCATGACCTGAATGGTCAAGGTCCCCGAAACGTCCCGGTTCCAGCGCTCGACCACGTTGTGCACGGCAAAGGTTCCGGCCATCGCCAGGGCGGCCAGGAACACCATGACCGCCACCATGACGGTCAGGAAATGACCGGTGCCGTCCTCGGCCACCGGCAGGTCGGCCCTCATCAGTCTCACGGCGGACGCCCTCCGCCCCGGGAGGGAGAAGAGACCAGCGCGGTATCGCGGGCCGACGGAATCCGGTACAGGCTTCCCCGCTCCAGATGCAATCTGGGATACGGAAATCTCTGGATCAGCGCCTCCGAGTGGGTGGCGATCAGAACCGTGGTCCCCAGTTTGTTCAATTCGATGAACAGGTGCAGCAAGCGCATGGCAATGCGATCATCGACGTTGCCGGTGGGCTCGTCGGCCAGCAGGAGGTCGGGGCGGCTGATGACGGCGCGCGCGATGGCCACCCGCTGCTTCTGCCCGCCCGACAGGGTTTCGGGGCGCGCGTCCATGTGATCGCGCAGGCCCACCCAGGTGAGAAGCTCGGGCACGTGGCGGTGGACTTCTTCCTCGGTGATGCCGGCGACGCGCAAGGGCAAGGCCACGTTGTCGAGCGCCGACAGATGATCGATCAGGCGGAAATCCTGGAACACCACGCCGATGCGCCGGCGCACCGCCGGCAACTGGTGGCGGGGCACGGCGGTGACATCGCGGCCGAACAGGCGAATCGCGCCCCGGGTCGGACGCAATGCAAGATAGAGAAGACTCAGAAGGGAAGACTTTCCCGCTCCCGAAGCGCCCGTCAGGAAGTGAAACGAGCCGGCCGGCAGGTCGAAATCGATGTCGGTGAAAATTTCGGGTCCGTTCCCGTAGCGCAGCCCCACCGCGACGAACTCGGCCGCCGGGGCATCCTCGCGACGGCTGCGTTGCCTGTGGATGATGGATCCGTCCTCCCGTCGCCGGCCCAAGGCTTCCACCCGCCCCGGGGCCCGAAAAAACCTGTCCGCCCGGGGCTCGGGCTGTAAAACCTGGGCTTAACCATTTTACAGCACAATCATGGTCGCTTGTCACGACAGCGCGCGACCCCGTATAACCGGACCAGAGCCCTGTGGCGGATTCGAAAAACTCATGATCATCACCTGCCCGAGCTGTGCCGCGAAGTTCAACCTGCCAGAGTCCGCCCTGGGATCCAAGGGGCGCACGCTCCGGTGCGCCAAATGCGGTCATACCTGGCACCATCCGCCTGCCGGGGCGGATGACTTCGACGACGACCCGGATCCGTTCGCGGCCCCGCCGCCAGCGCGTCCCCAGCCTGCCCCCCCGCCGGCGCGCGCTCCGGCCCCCGACCTGGACGCCCTGCCCTTCGAGCGCGATCCCGAGGGCGCGCCGCCCAAGGCCCCCGCCACCAACTTCGACCAGGAGCTTTCCAAGCTCGAAGACATGCTGGGCAAGCTGCCCGGCGGCGAGTTCATGGAAAGCAAGCCCGGGCGCGGACGCGGCCGGACCACCCTCGACGACGACCTGGACGACGACGAACCGCGCAAGAAACGACGCGGCGACGACATCGAGGATCTGGACGCGCTGCTGGCGTCCACCGATCCCGATCCCATTCCCCGCGTCTTCACCGGCCCGCGCCCGACCAAGCGCGGCCCCGGCACGGGCCTGCTCAAGGCCGTGGTGGCCCTTCTGGTCGCGCTGTGGGTGGTGGCGCTGGCGGGCTATTTCCTGCGCGCCCAGGCCGTGGCCCTGGTCCCGGCGCTGGGATCGCTTTACGCCCTGCTGGGCATCGACACCGGCGAGACCCGCGACACGGTTATTTTCCAAAACGTGGTCAGCACGCTGGAGGCGCAGGGCGACCGCCGGGTTCTGGTCGTGCGCGGCCTTCTGTTCAACCCCTCGGCCGAGGAACGCCCGGTTCCGGAACTGGAACTGGTGGTCATGGACGAGGACGGGAAGGTGTTGCAGCGCGTGCGCGACAAGCCGCCCCAGCCCACGCTGGCCGCCGGCGCGCAGATGCCCTTCCAGATCACCATGGAAAATCCGTCGCAGCTCGCCCGCGACTTCAGGATTCTGTTTTCTTCCAGTGACTAGGGAAAGGGGCCCCGCCGGGCCCGCGAGGGGCCGGCCCCCAACCTTCCCCGCGATCGCGCCATGAGCCGCGCGGGGGGGAAGGAAGCCGTTCCCGTCTTGCCCGGCCCCCCTCGCCCCTGGTCCGGGATGCGTCTCCTTCCTCCTCCAAACGAGGTGTCGCCCATGTCCTTGATGTCGCTCCTGGCCCACCGTACCGCCTCGGGTCAATCCGTGCGCGTCGCGCTGATCGGCGCCGGCAAGTTCGGCGCCATGTTCCTTGCCCAGGTGCCCACGACCCCGGGGCTCAAGGTCACGGGGGTGTGCGACCTGTCGCCCGAGCGCGCCCGCGAGACCTGCCGCAAGGTGGGGTGGTCGGCCGAGCGCATTGCCCAGACGACGTTCTCGGATTCGCCTTGGGACCTGATCGACGCCCCCGAGGTTGAAGTGGTGATCGAGGCCACGGGCGACCCCATGGCGGGCATCGCCCATGCCCGCGCCTGCTTCGCGCGCAAGCGTCACGTGGTGATGGTCAATGTCGAGGCCGACGCCCTGTGCGGCCCCCTGCTGGCGCGCGAGGCCGCCGAGGCCGGAGTCGTCTACACCCTGGCCAGTGGCGACCAGCCGGCCCTGGTCGCCGAGCTGGTGGACTGGGCGCGCTCGTGCGGGTTCGAGGTGGTGGCCGCCGGCAAGGGCACCAAGTACCTGCGCAGCTACCATGCCAGCACCCCGGAAACCGTGTGGACCCATTACGGCATCGACCCGCGCCGGGCCGCCGAGGCGGGCATGAACCCGCGCATGTTCAACAGCTTCCTGGACGGCACCAAGTCGGCCATCGAAATGGCGGCGCTGGCCAACGCCTGCGGCCTCGACGCCCCCGAGGAGGGGTTGGGCTTCCCGCCGTGCGGGGTGGACGACCTGCCGCACGTGCTGCGCCCCGTCGAGGACGGCGGCCGGCTCGCGCGCCGGGGCATGGTGGAAGTGGTGTCGTCCCTGGAACGCGACGGCCGCCCGGTGCACCGGGATCTGCGCTGGGGGGTGTTCGTGGTCTTCGCCGCGCCGTCGGCCTACGCCGCGCGCTGCTTCACCGAGTATGGCATGGTCACCGACTCGACCGGGCGCTACACCGCCATCTACCGTCCGCGCCACCTGATCGGGCTGGAACTCAATACCGCCGTGCTCTCGGCGGCGCTGCGCCGGGAAAGCGTGGGCCATCCGGCCAGCTGGCGGGCCGACGTGGGCGCCATCGCCAAGCGCGATCTGGCGGTGGGGGAAATCCTGGATGGCGAAGGCGGCTTCCGGGTATGGGGGCGGCTGATGCCCGCCAAGCGCGCCCTGGCGGGCGGCGTGCTGCCGATCGGGCTTGCGAACAAGGCCCGCCTGATCCGTCCGGTGGTGGCCGGTACCCCGGTGCGCTGGAGCGACGTTGCCCTTGATGAAACCTGCGAGGCCGTCACCGCCCGCCGGGAAATGGAGAGTATTTTCCAGCCCTGAGGCCTCTCGCGCGTTTTTTTGAACCCTCCGACTTGACGGAACGTCCCTCCCCCCTCTTCCAGGGGGGCCAGGGATATTCTAGAGTGTGGCCCATGTTGTCGCGCCGCGACAACCTTGGCTGGAGGGAAAACGCCATGACTGAACTGGAAACGGGCCTCGCCCGCTTCAAGACCATTGCCGGGACGGTGGGCGCCCGTCTCAATCCGCTGCTCGACAAGGGCCTGGCCCGCGTCACGCCCTGGGTCAACCAGGGCATCGACCGCCTGGGCAAGGTGGAAAAAATCAAAACCGCGGCCGAGTCGGTCTCGGCGCGCGTCAAGACCTTCGTGGGCGAGCCGGCCGACGCCAACAAGGTGGGCGTCGTGCTGGGCGGCGTGGTGGTCGTGGTGATGATTCTGGGGGGGATCGTCACCCGGGCCAATGTCGAGGGCTGGTACAACGGCCTGGAGCACCCCTTCTTCACCCCGCCCAACGCCGCCTTCGGTCCGCTGTGGGCGATCATGTTCACGCTGATGGGCGTGGCCGCGTGGCGCGTGTGGAAGGTGAAGGGCTGGACCGGCTCGCGCGACGCCCTGACCTTGTGGGGCATTTCCCTTTTCTTCAACCTGATGTGGTCGGTCCTGTTCTTCGCCTTCGGGTGGATGGGCCTGGCCTTCATCTGGGATCTGCTGTTCCTGGCCGTGACCGCCATGGTGGCGCGGTCCTTCTTCCTGATTGAGGAGAAGGCCGGCTGGCTGATGACCCCGGTTGCCATCTGGGTTGGTTTTGCCGCCCTGCTCAATCTCGGCATGCTCGCGGTCAACTAATTCCAATACCGGGCCTTTGGCCCGGTCATTCCGACGTCGGGCCGCTGGCCCGGCTCCCGCTTCAAGGCGGAAGCCGGTGCCGGCGGCCCTTTTACGTTCCGGCTCGCTTATCCGGCCTTTTGAAGGCGATGCAAGAAGGTGCCGTCGTCCAGCGTCTGGCTGGACAGCAGCCGATCCCCTGTTTGCTCGCAGAACCGCGCGAAATCCTGGACCGACGCGGGATCCGTGGCCCACACGTCCAGGAGCGTGCCCACGGGCAGGGCCTGCAGGCGCTTGCGCGCGCGGAGCACGGGCAAGGGGCAAGACAGGCCCCGCACGTCGAGCCGTTCCACCGGGGTGTTTTCAACCGTCATCCGCGCGCCCTTTTTTGTTTCTCCACTATCCATGGTCTTGGCGCGTTCGGGGGAGATTGACAACCCCGCCGCTTCCCCCCACTTCCCAGGTCCGCTCTCCCAGCGGTCCCCTGGATGCCGGACGCCATGCGCGCCGTCCCGGGGCATCCGGCGGGCGCGTTTCGTCCCCTTGTCCCAGGATCCCGCCCATGTCTGGTTTTTCGGTTCGCATGATCGACGCATCGGCTCTGAAGGAATGGGTGGCGCAAGACCGTGTCCACATCATTGATGTGCGCGAGCCCGACGAATACGCCGCCGTTCACATCCCGGGGGCCCGGCTGGTTCCCCTCAGCGCCTTTGATCCCACGCGGATCCCCACCGATCCCGACCGCCCCGTTGTGTTGCATTGCCATACGGGGGCGCGGTGTGGGGTGGCGGCGCACCTGCTGGAGCGCGCCGGCTACGCCTTGCCCGTGCACCGGCTGAGCGGGGGGCTGGTCGCCTGGGCCCACGCCGGGGGGGCGCTCAGCGGCCGGTAGGAAAACCTCAACCCAGGATGAGTTTTTTGTCCGCGACAACGAACGCCTCGCGCGACACCTCCACCCTGCCGAATTGACGCACCGCACCCAAGACAGAGGGTTGCCAGCTCCGGCAAACCTCGCCATGCTGTGGTTGCGTGACAGGGGCGTGTCGGCGCCGTGTCATTTCAAGGTCCCCTTCGTGGGAGACAGTGCCGGAGCCATCCGATCCGATCAACCTGTGGTCGGAATCAATTGGTGTGGTTTTGGCCGTTGTTTGTTTTGTTTCAGAGTCGCGAAGGGCAGTCCCTTGCGCGAAGAGCCTTTCAGGCTTGGCGGCCGGCCTGTCCGGCCCACCCTAGGGGAGGCCATCCATGCTCGTTCTTCCCGAAGTGCCCAAGGTCGATCCGTGCCCGGACCGACAGACCGCCGGGGATAACCGAACATTTTTGGTGGTGGTTGACGAAACGACGGAACTGCGCGCGGCCCTGCGCTTCGCGGCCCGGCGGGCCCAGGGCACCGGCGGACGGGTGGCCCTGGTCAGCGTGGCGCAACCGCCCGATGTCGGCCCCTGGATGTTCGTCGATTCCCTGATGCGCGAGGAAGCCCGGTCCAAGGCCGAGCAGATGTTGCAACGCAGCGCTTCCATCATCCAGTCGATTGATGGCGAAGCTCCGGTCTTGCACGTGCGCGAGGGCGAAATGCTGGCCGAGGTGCTGGCCCTGATCGACGAGGACCCCTCGATTTCGATCCTGGTCCTGGCCACCGCCGCCGACGACGAGGACCCGGGCCCCCTGGTCCGGGCCCTGACCGGACGCCAGGCCGGGCGCATCCGCGTGCCCGTCACCTTGGTGCCTGGCTGTCTGACCGACAGCGAAATCGACGTGCTGACCTGACCCCCCGCGCCCTTGGCCCCGGGAGGCGGGCGCGTCGCGGGCCGGGGCCCGTGCGCGATCCCGCCTTTTTTTTGGGTCTTGTTACCGTTCGGGCGCGGGATTTTTTTCCAGAAGCGTCCACACCTGCGCGGCCAGGCTGTCGTAGGCCTGGGCCTGCGGGCTGTCGGGGTGAGCAAGCGCCAGCGGCTGGCCGGCGTCGGCGGCCTCGCGCACCTGAACATCCAAGGGCAGGGCCCCCAGGAACGGGGCGCCCAGTTCCTCGGCGGTGCGCCGGGCGCCGCCATGGCTGAAGATATCGGTGCGTTCCCCGCAGTGCGGGCACAGGAAATAGCTCATGTTCTCGACGATGCCCAAAATGGGCACATCAACCTTGCGGAACATGGCCAGCCCCTTGCGCGCATCGAGCAAGGCAATGTCCTGGGGCGTCGACACGATGATGGCGCCATCCAGGGCGACTTTCTGGCACACGGTCAGCTGGGCATCGCCGGTGCCGGGAGGCATGTCGAGCAGCATCACGTCCTGCTCGCCCCAATCGACATCGCGCAGCAACTGTTCCAGGGCACCCGCGACCATGGGGCCGCGCCAGATGACCGGGTCCTCCTCGGGCACCAGGAAACCGATCGACATCACCGAGAGACCATGCGCCGGAACCGGAAGCAGCCGCCCGCCCGCGTTGGCCGGGCGCGTGCCCGCGACCCCCAGCAGCCGGGGGAGCGAAGGCCCGTACACGTCGGCATCGAGCACCGCCACCCGCAGGCCCCGCCGGGCCAGGGCGATGGCCAGGTTGACGGTGGTCGTGGACTTGCCCACCCCCCCCTTGCCCGAGGCCACGGCGATCACCCGCTTGAGGCCGGGGAGCGACAGGCGCGCGGGCGCGGCCCGGGTGGGCGCGGGGGCCGGGCGCTCGGCGGTCAGGACAACGCTCGCGCGTCCGACTCCGGGTACCGCTCGCAAGGCGGCTTCGGCGGTGGCGCACACGGGTTCCAGGGCGCGGGCGCGCTCGGCCGGCACGGCAAGGGCGACGCTGACCTCGACGCCATGGGCTCCGGGGCGCTGGGCCAGCCCTTCGACCCACCCCAGGCTCACCACATCAGGGCCGGAAGGACCATCGGGCCTGACTTGAGCCAGGGCCGCGAGAAGGTCGGCGCGCGTTACATCAGTCATTTGTTGAAAGCCCCTGCCGAAGAAACGATATGGAGGACGCCCGCCCTGTGCGAGGAGACGACCCTGGCATCCGGCCGCCCTGCTTGGCCCCGGCCTCAGGCTGTCCTATAAGGCCAGGACGAAGGGTTAGGCTACGACGCGGGGCTGGCTTGCGCCATGCCCTCACGGCGCGGGCGACCCCGGGCATGACGCAATAAACGCGAAAGGAACGCATATCAATGGCTTGGAACCAGCAGGGGGGAGGACCCTGGGGCAGCGGCGGTGGCGGCGGTCCTTGGGGAAGCGGCGGTGGCCGCGGGAATGGCAGCGGCCCCGGCAATCCTCCCCCCGACCTGGAGGACGTGCTGCGCCGGGGCCAGGAGCGCTTGTCACGCCTGTTTCCTGGCGGCGGCATGGGGGGCGGCAAGTCTCTCGCGCTCATCATCATGCTGGGCATCGCCGTGTGGCTGGTGACCGGATTCTACCGGGTTGGCACCGACGAGCAAGGCGTGGTCTTGCGCCTGGGGCGGTTCACGCACACCACCCCGCCGGGCCTGCATTATCACCTGCCCTATCCCATTGAAGAAGTCCTGCTGCCCAAGGTCACGCGCGAAAACCGCGTGGAGCTGGGCTTTCGCGGGCTTTCCGACGGCCGTGGCCGCGCCGCCGTGCGCGACGTGCTCGAAGAAAGCCTGATGCTGACCGGCGACGAAAACATCATCGACATTGACTTCTCGGTGGTGTGGGTGATCAAGGACGCCGGCGCCTACTTGTTCAATCTGCGCGACCCGGCCGGCGCCGTGACCTGGGCGGCGGAAAGCGCCATGCGCGAGGTCATCGGCCAGACCCGCATTCAGGTGGCCCTGACCGAGGGCCGGCAGGCGATCGAGGACAAGACCAAGGAAGCCTTGCAATCCCTGCTCGACGACTACAAGGCGGGCATTCAGATCCGGCGCGTGCAGTTGCTCAAGGTCGATCCGCCCTCGCAGGTGGTCGACGCCTTCAACGACGTGCAGCGCTCCCGCGCCGACCGCGAGCGCCTGAGCAACGAAGCCGAGGCCTACCGCAACGCCATCATCCCCGAGGCCCGGGGCCAGGCCGAGCGCCTGGTGCAGGAAGCCGAGGCCTACAAGGAAGAAATCGTCAACCGCGCCCAGGGTGACGCCGCCCGCTTCACCTCTGTCTACCAGGCCTACAAGGCGAGCCCGGACGTGACCGCGCGGCGCTTGTACCTGGAAACCATGGAAGACGTTTTGACGAACTCGACGAAGATCCTGCTCGACAAGAACGCGGCCGGTGTCGTTCCGTACCTGCCCTTGCCCGAGGTCCAGAACCGCGCCCAGGCGTCCACGAGCCGGCAGGGCCCGCTGGGGGCTCCCGCGTCCGCCGCCCCCGCGTCCCCCGGCCCAGGAGGCAGCCGATGAAAAAGCCCGTTCTCGTCGCCCTGATCGTCTTGCTGGTGGGCGCCGGCATCGTGGCCGCCAACA
The DNA here is from genome assembly GCF_007992075.1 of Pararhodospirillum oryzae. Classification (GTDB taxonomy): domain Bacteria; phylum Pseudomonadota; class Alphaproteobacteria; order Rhodospirillales; family Rhodospirillaceae; genus Pararhodospirillum; species Pararhodospirillum oryzae. The sequence continues at coordinate 16,245 of NZ_BJZO01000055.1, read as the reverse complement.
GCTTGTTCCTGGTCGCCCAGACCCAGCAGGCGGTGGTGTTCCAGTTCGGTCAGTACGTGCGCACGATCCAGGAACCCGGCCTTCAGGTGAAGCTGCCGCTGATCCAGAACGTGATCTTTTACGACCGGCGCGTCTTGGAACTGAACCCGCCGGCCGAGCAGGTCATCCTGGCCGACCAGAAGCGCCTGGTGGTCGATACCTACCTGCGCTACCGCATCGCCGACCCCTTGCGCTTCTACCAGGCGGTCACCAACGAGACGCAGGCCGCCTCGCGCCTGTCCGACATCGTGATTTCGGCCCTGCGCCGGGTGCTGGGTAACTCCACCCTGGCCGAGCTGCTCTCGCCCGCGCGCGCGCGCCTGATGCAGGAAATGAAAGTGGCCGTGGACCGCGAGGCCCGCGAGCTGGGGATTTCGGTCACCGACATGCGCATCCGTCGCGCCGACCTGCCCGAGGAAACCAGCCAGGCCATTTTCGCGCGGATCCGCTCGGAGCGTGAACGCGAGGCCCGCGAATTCCGCGCCCAGGGTCAGGAACTGGCCCAGCAGATCCGCGCCCGCGCCGACCGCGAACGCACCGTCTTGCTGGCCGAGGCCCAGAAGCGCGCCCAGGAACTGCGCGGCGATGGCGACGCCCAGTCGATCCGCATCTACGCGAGCGCCTTCGATGCCGATCCGTCGTTCTTCGACTTCTACCGCTCGTTGCAGGCCTACCGGAAGGCCCTCGCCGACGGAACCACCACCTTGGTTCTGTCTCCCGATGGGGATTTCTTCCGCTACTTCGACCACAAGGAGGCGGCCTCGTCCCGCTGACCCTGGCCTGAAGGATCCGCCCACCGTCTTTCGGATCCTTCAAGCCTGACCCTGTCACCCCGGAGCGCGTCGGAAGCGAACCAGAACCCGACGCGCTCCGGGTTCGTCTTCTCCCCGTTTTTTTTCGCTATAGTGTCTTTCTTGAAGCGCTCAAGCGCCCCACCCCAGGCCATCGCCTGCTTGAGTCCCTCTTTTCAAGACCCGGCCACCATACACAAGACCAAAGATCGGCCGACTTGCGCCTTACCCATCCTTCTTTAGTGCCTATTTTCGCCACCTTCGCCGATCATTGTCGCTTTCGCGACGCCCCTTCCCTCCCCCGGGGAGGCGCCGGCTGACATCGCCAACGGGGGACACAAAAGGAGACCGCACCCGTGACCTTGTCCTTGTTCGATCACGCCCACGGCCGGACCCCTGGGTCCCTGGCGGATCGGCCCCAGCGCTCCCCGCGCCGCCTGATCGCAGGCGTGGTTCTGGCCCTCGGCGTTGTCGGCCTGCCGATGGTCCAAGGACCACAGCCTGCCCAGGCCCGGGAGATTCCGGATAGTTTCGCCGATCTCGCCGAGACCTTGCTGCCGTCGGTGGTCAACATTTCGACCACGCAAATCCTGTCGGGCAATCGCGGCCCCGAAATGCCCCAGTTTCCCCCGGGTTCGCCGTTCGAGGAGTTCTTCAAGGACTTTTTCGACCGGCATGGCGCCCCCGGCGTGCCCAACGGCAAGCCCCGCTTGCAGCAACGCCGGGCGACCTCGCTGGGCTCGGGCTTCATCATCGATTCCAGCGGCCTGATCGTGACCAACAATCACGTGATCAAGGACGCCGAGGAAATCACGGTGATCTTGCAAGACAACACCGCCTTGAAGGCCGAGGTGGTGGGCGCGGACGAGAAAACCGACGTGGCGCTGCTCAAGGTGGACGCCAAGAGCCCCCTGCCGGCGGTGGCCTGGGGCGACGCGGACACGGCCCGGGTCGGCGACTGGGTGATGGCGATCGGCAATCCCTTTGGCCTGGGCGGCACGGTGACGGCGGGCATCATCAGCGCCAAGACCCGCGACATCAACGCCGGCCCCTATGACAACTTCATCCAGACCGACGCGGCCATCAACAAGGGCAACTCGGGCGGCCCGCTGTTCAACGTCAAGGGCGAGGTGATCGGCATCAACACCGCCATCTTCAGCCCCTCGGGAGGATCGGTGGGCATTGGCTTCGCCGTGCCGTCCACCCTGGCCAAGCAGGTGGTTTCCGACCTCAAGCAGTATGGCCGCACGCGGCGCGGCTGGATTGGCGTGCGCATCCAGTCGGTGACCGACGAAATCGCCGAGGGCCTGAAGCTCGACAAGGCGCGCGGCGCCCTGGTCGCGGCCATCACCGCCGGCGGCCCCTCGGAAAAGGCGGGCCTCAAGCTGGGCGATGTCATCTTGACCTTCGACGGCCACGACGTGCCCGACATGCGCTCGCTGCCGCGCCTGGTGGCCGAAACCGATATCGGCAAGAAGGTCGCGGTCACGGTGTGGCGCGACGGCAAGGAACAAAACGTCAAGATGGAAGTCGCCGAACTGGAAAAGGCCGAGGCCGATGGCCTGCTGGGGAGCGACGCCCAGACCGCTCCCGATGACTCGGGTGGCGTGGCGATCGAGGGCCTGGGCCTGTCGGTGGCCCGCCTGGACGACCGCGCCCGCAGCGAGTTTGGCTACGACCAGGACGAAACCGGCCTGGTGATCACGGCCGTGACCGACGACAGCGACGCCGCGAAAAAGGGCCTGGAACCGGGTGTTCTCATCGTGCGGGTGAACCAGACCGACGTTGAAACCCCCGAGGACCTGACCCGGGCCATCACCGCCGCGCGCAAGGAAGGGCGCAAGACGGTTTTGATGCTGGTCGAGGTGCGGGGCAACCGCACGTTCATCCCCGTGCGCCTGGGCGGGGCCGAGTAACGCCCCTCGTCACACTCCGCGCCACCCCGGCGCGGAGTCCTTGGACCTGGGGACAAGGATCGGCTTCGATCCTTGTCCCTTTCTTTTTGTCGCGCGACGGTTCCTATGCCGCCGGCACCCCGGCCACGGCCAGGCGGGCGTTTTCGTTGGGGATGTGCCACGGCCGCCGGCCGCCGCCCAGGCTTTCGGCCACCAGCAAGCCGGCCTGCAAGGCATCCTCGTGGAAACCGGCCCCGAACCAGGCGCCCGCGTACCAGATGCCGCCTTGGTCTTGCAGCTTCCAAAGATCGCCCTGCGCCGCCAGGGCCTCGGCCGAGAACACCGGATGGCGGTAGGTCGCGCGGCCCAGCACCGTTTCGGCTTCCGGACGCAAGGCCGGGTTCAAGGTCACGAACAACGGATGCGAGCGATCGATGCCTTGCAGCTCGTTCATCCAGTAGGTGACGGTCGCCAGCCCCTCGCGCGACAGGCGGCGCTCGACCAGGGTGTTCCACGCCGCCCACGCCGAGGGCCGGCGCGGCATCTGGCTCAGGTCCTGGTGCAACCAGACCTCGGTCGTGCGCGCGGCGAAGGCCCCCAGCACGCGCTGTTCGTCGGGGGTCGGCTCGTCAAGCAACGCGAGCGCCTGATCGGGATGGGTGGCGACGACCACCTTGTCGAACAGATGCTGGGCCCCGCTGTGATCCTCGACCAGCACGCCCGACGCGCAGCGGATCAGCCGGCGCACCGGCACGCGCAGTTTCATGTTGCCCACCACCGGCGTGGCCAGGGCATCCAGGTAGACCCGCGCGCCGCCGACCACGGTGCGCCACGCCACCCGACGGCGCCATTCGAACAGGCCATGGGTTTGCAAGGCGCGCAGCAGGGCCAGGGCCGGGCGTTCCTCGACCGCCTGGGCCGGCGACGACCACAAGGCGGCGGCCAGGGGCACCAGGTAATCCTCGATGAAGGGGCGCGCGTATCCGCTTTGCGCCAGCCACTGCCCCAGCGAGCGCCCGGCCATCGCGGGATCGGCCATCAGGGCCGGCGCTTGCTGGTAAAAGCGCAAGGCACCGGTCAGCACGCTCCAAAAGCGCGGCCGCAGCAGGTTGCCGGGCTGGGCCAGCAGGCCCGAAAGCCCCCGGCTCGCGTATTCCAGGTGCCCGCCGTCGATCGACACGGCAAACGACGCCGGCACGGGCCGGGTAGCCACCCCCAGGTGATCGAGCAGGGCCACGAAATTGGGGTAATACCGATCGTTGTGCAGCATGACGCCGGTATCGACCGCGACCGGCGCTGCCCCGTCGGGACGGACATCAACCGTGTGGGCATGACCGCCGATGCGCGGTTCCTTTTCCAGAAGCGTGACATCGTGGCGTTGGGACAGCAGCCAAGCGGCGGAAAGGCCGGCGATCCCCGACCCGATGACGGCGACGGACAGGCGGCCGGAGGCACGATCGGCGGAAGGCGAGGATGTCATGACGGGCGCAAGCTCCTCTGATGCACGGGGACTCGCCCCGCAGGGTTCGACACGTGTATCATGGAGCACTGTAGCATGGCGGATCCGGCCTGGTCGCGGGTGGCGTGCACGGTTGCGTTCCCGGCCTTGTGCTCCGGCTGCCTTTCGTGGCACCAGGGCACCGCGCGCCCTGTCAGGTCCGGGCACGGTGCCCTTTGTCCTTGTTCCGACGCCCGACTGATCCGAAAAGCCGCCCCCCCTTTTCGGGTCTCGCTCTCGTGGAGTGCCTTTCGTGTTCCCCTTGCCCCTGTCTTGCCCGCGGGCCAACGTGGTGTGGGCGGCGTCATGACCGCCCTGCCTCCGGCCCCGGCGCTGGCTGATCATGACGCCTGCATCCAAGCCATTGCCCTGCACGGCGACCGCGAGGCCTTCGCGGCCCTGTTTCGCCATTTCGCCCCGCGCGTGAAGGCGTATTTGCGCCGCCACGGCGCCCCCGAGGCCCAGGCCGAGGAACTGGCCCAGGAAACCTTGCTCGCGGTGTGGCGCAAGGCCGCCCAGTTCGACCCGGCCCGGGCCGGCGCGTCGACGTGGATTTTTACCATCGCGCGCAATCTGCGCATCGATCAGATGCGTAAGGAAGGACGTCCGGCCCTGGACCCCGAGGATCCCCTGCTGGTTCCGCCGCCGCCGTCGGGCGCCGACAGCACCGTCGAAGCCCACGAACGCGAAGAGCACCTGCAAAAGGGCCTTGCCACCTTGCCGGCCGAACAGGCAACGGTCCTTCAACTCGCCTTTTACGAGGACCTGAGCCACACCAGCATCGCCGAGCGGCTGAACCTGCCGCTGGGCACCGTCAAATCCCGGCTGCGCCTCGCGCTCGCGAAGATGCGCGATCACGTTTCCAAGGAGCCGTCATGAACGCCCTTCCCTCCCGGCCCGTCGCCCCGGTCATGACGCATCACCCCGATGTTCTTGCCCTGACGGACTATGCCTTCGGCTCGTTGCGGGTGGGGCCGTCCCTGGTGGTGGCCAGCCATCTGACCTTCTGCTTCAACTGTCGGGACCGGGTGGACACCCTGGAAGCCTGGGGCGGCGAGGCGCTGGAAAGCCTGCCCCCCGATCCCCTCGCCGACGATGCCCTGGACCGTGCCCTGGCCCGCCTCGATGCCCTCCCGGCACCTGTCGCGCCTCCCGCCCTCCCGGCGCCTGTCGCGTCTCCCGCCCCCCCGGCGCCTGTCGCGTCTCCCGCCCCCCGGGTGACGGGCGAGGCGGCCGAATACCCGGCGCCGGTGCGCCAGTTCCTGAGCCCCCTGGCCTCGGGGCATTTGCCCTGGCAACCCCTGGGGCCCGGCATTCGCCAGGTCGTGCTGGTGAAACCCACCAGCGACGGCTCGTGCGCGCGCCTGCTGTCGATCCGGCCGCGCACCGCCTTTCCCCGCCACTCCCACCGGGGCCTGGAATACGCCATTGTGCTGGCCGGCGGCTTCGACGACGAGCAGGGGCGCTACCGGCTGGGCGACGTGGCCCAGGCCGACGAACGCGTGAGCCATCGCCCGGAAGTGGGCGACGAGCCGTGCGTGTGCCTGCTGGCCACCACCGGACCCTTGCATTTTTCCTCGCCCCTGGTGCGCCTGTACGCGAGCCTGGCCCGCCTTTAGGATTGGTTCCCCCGGCTTTCCCCCTACCGGCTCCCCTTGAGTCGGCCGGTCGGATGTGGTGATCTTGGCGCCCTCCCCGCGCCTCATTCCCTCTCGCGGCGGCTGGTCCCGACCGAACCGGGGGACCTGATCAATCATGACAAGGAACCAACTCCCATGAGGTCTTTGCGCGTGTCCCGTCTTGCCTTGGCCGGAGCCCTCGTTTTGCCGCTGATCGCGGGCCCCGCCCTGGCGGCGGATCCGGATCCGGTGGTGGCCAAGGTCAATGGCAAGGAAATCCACCTGTCCACCATCCAGGACCGCTTCGACGCCATGAAAGCCGGCCAGCCGCAGCTGGCGGCCCTGCCGTTGCAGGTGGTCTACGAACAGCTGCTGGACTCGGCCGTTGATTCCGAGCTGGTCACCGCCGCCGGCCGCGCGAGCGGCCTGGACAAGGACCCCGAGGTCCAAAAGCGCCTGGCCGAGTTGCTGGATCGTCTGATCGGGGGGGCCTACCTGGAAGGCGTGGTCAACGACCAGGTGACCGACGCCGCCATCCAGAAGCGCTACGACGAGATGAAGGGCAAGTTCAAGCCCGAGAAGGAAGTCCACGCCCGCCACATCCTGGTTGATTCCGAGGAAAAGGCGCGCGAAATCATCGCCAAGCTGGACAAGAAGGCCGACTTCGCCGAGCTGGCCAAGGACTCGACCGACAGCGCCACCGGCGCCAGCGGCGGCGACCTGGGCTTCTTCACCCGGGACCGCATGGTCAAGGAATTCGCCGACGCCGCCTTCGCCCTGGAGCCCGGCCAGTACAGCAAGACCCCGGTCAAGACGGATTTCGGCTGGCACGTGATCAAGGTGGAGGAAACCCGCGACACCTCCTTCCCGTCGCTCGACGACATGCGCGCCCAGATCCGCGCCGACCTGGCCGGCGACGCGGTCGAAAGCCGGGTCAAGGACCTGAAGGCCAAGGCCAAGGTCGAGCTGTTCGGCATGGACGGCAAGCCCCTGGAAGCCGCCAAGGAAGACGACGCCAACAAGAAGAAGTAATCCAACGCGGCCCGCGACCGGGACGGTCCGCCGGCGAGGCGCGCCTTGCCGGCGGGCCGCGCCGGTCCGCCCCCCTCGCGAAAGACCCGTCATGGCCGACCTTGTTTCTCCGCTCGCGCCCGCCCGGTTCCCCGACCTGCCGCCCGTGGCCGGCGTTGCCTTTCACGTGTTCAATACCGGCCTGCGCTACAAGGGCCGCTCCGACCTGCTGGTGGCCCGCTTCCAGCCCGGCACCACCGCCGCCGGCGTGTTCACCCGCTCGCTGACCCGCTCGGCCCCCGTGGACTGGTGCCGCCAGGCCCTGGCCGAGGGCGAGGGACAAGCCCGTCTCCTGGTCGTCAACGCCGGCAACGCCAATGCCTTCACCGGCCGGCGCGGCGTGGAAACCGTCGCGCGCACCGTCGCCGCCGGAGCCCAGGTCTTCGACTGCCCCGCCTCCCAGGTGTTCCTGGCGTCCACCGGGACCATTGGCGTGGCCCTGGACGACAGCCGGCTGACCGCCCTGTTCCCCCAGGCCGCCGCCGACGCGGGCCCGGGCGCGGGGTGGGAAGAGGCCGCCCGCGCCATCATGACCACCGATACCTTCCCCAAGGGCGCCACCCGCACGGTCCCCCTCGACGGGGTTCCCGTCACCGTGTGCGGCATTGCCAAGGGCTCGGGCATGATCGCCCCCGACATGGCCACCATGCTGGCCTACGTGGTCACCGACGCCGCCTTGCCGGCCCCGGTGCTGGATGCCCTGCTGCGCGAAGGCGTCGAGGACTCGTTCAACGCCATCACGGTTGATAGCGATACCTCGACCTCCGACACCTTGATGCTGTTCGCCACCGGCCAGGCCCCCCACGCCCCGGTCAGCGACGCCGGCGACCCCCGCCTGGCCGGTTTCCGCGAGGCCCTGTTCGCGGTGCTCACCGACCTGGCCCAGCAGGTGGTCAAGGACGGCGAAGGCGCCACCCGCTTTGTCACCGTGCGGGTGAGCGGCGCGCGGACCAACCAGGCCGCCCGGCGCATTGCCTTTGCCATCGCCAATTCGCCCCTGGTCAAGACCGCCGTGGCCGGGGCCGATGCCAATTGGGGCCGCATTGTCATGGCCGTGGGCAAGTCGGGCGAGGAAGCCGACCGCGACTTGTTGCAAGTGCGCGTGGGCGGGCACCTGATCGCCGCCAACGGCGAGGCCGTGCCCGACTACGACGAGGCCCCGGTGGCCGCCCACATGCAAGGCCGCGACATCCTGATCGAGGTGGACCTGGGCCTGGACCAGGGCGAGGCCCGGGTGTGGACCTGCGACCTGACCCATCGTTACATTGACATCAACGCCGACTATCGGACCTGACGCCCATGTGCCCCCCGAGTGATCTCCCCGACGACGACGTGGATGGATGCTACGCCGCCGGCGCCACGCCGCCGCCCGTGGGCCTGCCCCTGGTGCTGGTGGTTGCCGCCGCCCTGGTCGATCCCGACGGGCGCGTGCTGGTGGCCCAGCGCCCCGAGGGACGCGACCAGGCCGGGTTGTGGGAGTTCCCGGGGGGCAAGGTGGCCCCCGGGGAAACCCCCGAGGCCGCGCTGGTGCGGGAGCTGGACGAGGAGCTGGGGATTGACACCCGCCACAGTTGTCTTGCTCCCCTGGCTTTTACGTCGTATTCCTACCCGACCTTTCATCTTCTGATGCCCCTCTACGTCTGCCGCCGCTGGCGGGGCCGTCCCCAGGGCCGCGAGGGGCAGGCCCTGACCTGGGTCGCGCCGAACCGCCTGCGCGACATGCCGATGCCACCCGCCGACCGGCCCTTGATCCCGCTGTTGCTGGACTGGCTGTAACGGAGTTCGTCCCCATGGAGTATCGCCCGACCGCGGCTGTTTTGATCATTGGCAACGAAATCCTCTCCGGGCGAACACGCGACGCCAACGCGCCGTGGCTGGCCGAACGCCTGGCCGGGCTGGGAATCCCGGTGCGCGAAATCCGCGTTGTCCCCGACGTGAGCGAACGCATTATCGAGGCGGTCAACGCCCTGCGTGCCCAATACACCTACGTGTTCACCACCGGGGGCATCGGCCCGACCCACGACGACATCACCACCGCCGCCGTGGCGGCCGCCTTTGGCACCCCGGTTGAACGCAACGCCGAGGCCGAAGCCCGCCTGCGCGCCCATTACGAACACCTGGTGGACATGAATTCGGCCCGCCTGCGCATGGCCGACATTCCGGTGGGGGCCAGCCTGATCGATAACCCGGTCAGCGTGGCGCCGGGCTTTCGCCTGGACAACGTGCACGTTCTGCCCGGGGTGCCGCGCATCATGCAGGCCATGTTCGAGGGCCTGGCCCACACCCTGGCCGGAGGCCCGCCGATGCTGTCGGTCAGCGTGCGCGGGCATGTGCGCGAAGGCGACATCGCCGAACCGCTGGGGGCCTTGCAAGGCACCGTTCCCGACATCGATATTGGCAGCTATCCCTTCGCCCAGGGCGATCGGATTGGAACCAGCCTCATCGCCCGGGGCACCGATGCCACCCGGCTGCGTGCCCTTCTTGTTTCCCTTGTCGAACTGATGCGGCCGTTTGACGCCGATCTGGAGGTCACCGACCTGCCGGCACAAGGATGAAAGCCGTTCCGATGACGTTTTCCGACGACCAGATTCTCCGCTATTCCCGTCATATCCGGCTGCCCGAGGTCGGCGATCTCGGACAGCAGCGCCTCAGTCAGGCCCGCGTCCTGGTCGTGGGCGCGGGAGGGCTGGGCTCTCCGATGATTTATTACCTTGCCGCCGCCGGCGTCGGCACCTTGGTGGTGGTGGATGGCGATCGCATCGACCTTTCCAACCTTCAGCGCCAGATCCTGCATTCCACCGACCGCCTGGACCAGTGGAAGGTCGATAGCGCCGCGCTGGCGGTGCGGGCGCTCAACCCCGACATCCATCTGGAACTGCACCGCGAACGCCTGACCGCCGACAACGCCCTTGCCCTGATCGGCTCCGTCGATATCGTCGCCGATTGCTCGGACAACTTCGCCACCCGTTTCCTGGTCAACGACGCCTGTTTCCTGGCGCGCAAAACCCTGGTCAGCGCCGCCGTGCTGGGCTTCGAGGGTCAGCTTTCCACCTATCGCCCGCATCTGGGCGGACCTTGCTACCGCTGCTTGATCCCGGCCCCGCCCGGACAATCCCCGACCAACGCCGACGCCGGCGTGCTGGGCTCGGTCGTGGGGGTGATGGGCAGCCTTCAGGCCACCGAGGTGATCAAGGAACTACTGGAAATCGGCCGGTCGATGGCGGGGCGGCTGCTGGTGGTCGATGCCCTGGAAGGCGAAATGCGCACCGTGCGCCTGAAGCCCGATCCGTCTTGCGCCCTGTGTGGCAAGCAGCCCGTGTTGACCGACCTGGACATCCACCGCCGCGCCAGTCACGCGGCCGCCTGAACCATCGGCAAGAAGCCTCCCGGAAGCGACGCGAAGCCCTTCAACAAGCCTCGTCGCTCCGGCCTCATCCCCGCCCGACCAGGACGGGATCGGCGCAACCGGCGGGACGAAACGGCTGGTGGCGGATCGGCGGCGCGCCCAGGGCGGCGAGATCGGCGTCCAGGGCCCGCAAGCCCGCTTCGTCAAGCAAGGCGGGGTGCACGGTGGTGCGCACGTCAACCGGCACGCCGGCCGCCAGAACCTGGCGCAGGCTTTCGCGGGCCCGCGCGCCGCTGCCGGGCATGCGGGTGAGCGCGTCGTAGGCGGCGAACGGCGCCTTGACGTCGAACCCGATCCAATCAAGCAAGGGGAGCACGGCCGCCAGACGCCGGGGGAAGGCGCCCCCGGTGTGCAGCCCCACGCGAAAGCCCAGGGCGCGCACGGCGGCCATGGCCTCGGGCAGGCCCGGTTGCCACAAGGCTTCGCCGCCCGAGAACACCACCCCGTCCAGAAGACCGCGCCGGGTGTCGAGAAACGCCAGCACCTCGTCCCACGACACCAGGGCCGGGGTTCCGGCCGGCCACAGGTGGGGATTGTGGCAGTAGGCGCAGCGCCAGGGACAGCCCTGGCAAAACACGGTGGCCACGAGCTGCCCCGGCCAGTCGCACGTCGACAGCCGGGCCAGCCCGCCCACCCGCAGGAAATCACTCACCGCCGAGCAGCTCTTTCATGTGCGCTTCCTGATAGCACCGCCGCTCCAGGAACTCGGCTTTCTTGCCCCGGTTGAACGACGACACCGGGCGGTGATAGCCCATGACCCGGGTCCAGATTTCACAGGGCTGACGCTCGTCGTCGGTCAGGGTCAAGGTCAGGGGCTCGGCATCGGCCCGGGGCATGGCGGACAGGGACAGGTGAGTCATCTCGGCGTCCTTGAGTCTGGGGAACGAAAGGCAAGGCATCGGCGCGTGGCTTACGAAGCGGCGCGCTGCTGGCGTTTGCGCGCCAGGGCCTCGGCATCGCACAACGGGCAGAATTCATGCTCGCCCGCGATGTAGCCGTGCTTGGGACAAATGGAAAACGTCGGCGTCACGGTCAGGTAAGGCAAACGGAAGCGCTCCAGGGCCCGGCGCACCAGCTTCTTGCACGCCGCCGCCGACGAAATCCGCTCGCCCATGTACAGGTGCAGCACCGTGCCGCCGGTATAGCGGCTTTGCAGGTCTTCCTGGTGGGCCAGGGCTTCGAAGGCATCGTCGGTGAAGCCCACCGGCAACTGGCTGGAGTTGGTGTAATAGGGCTGGTCCGGGGTGCCGGCTTGCAGGATATCGGGATAGCGGCGCTGGTCCTCGCGCGCGAAGCGGTAGGTGGTGCCCTCGGCCGGGGTGGCCTCCAGGTTGTACATGTGGCCGGTTTCTTCCTGGAACGCGGTGATGCGCGCGCGCACGTGATCGAGGAAACGCACGGCGAAGGCATGGCCCCAGGGGGTGGTGATGTCGTGGGCGTCGTTGGTGAAGTTGCGGATCATTTCGTTGATCCCGTTCACGCCCAGGGTCGAGAAGTGGTTGCGCAGGGTTCCCAGGTAGCGCCGGGTATAGGGGAACAGGCCGGCATCCATGTGGTTTTGAATGACCTTGCGCTTGATTTCCAGGCTGGTGCGGCCGATTTCCAGAAGCTCGTCCAGGCCGGCCATCAACCCCACCTCGTCGCCCCGGAAGCGGTAGCCCAGGCGGGCGCAGTTCAGCGTCACCACGCCCAGCGAGCCCGTTTGCTCGGCACTGCCGAACAGGCCGTTGCCGCGCGCCAGCAGCTCGGTCAGGTCGAGTTGCAGCCGGCAGCACATGGAGCGCACCATGTGGGGCTTCAGCGACGAGTTGATGAAATTCTGGAAATACGGCAAGCCGTATTTCGCGGTCATCTCGAACAGAAGATCGCTGTTCTCGCTGTCCCAATCGAAATCAGGGGTGATGTTGTAGGTGGGAATGGGGAAGGTGAACACCCGTCCCTTGGCGTCGCCCCGGGTCATGACCTCGATGTAGGCCCGGTTGATCATGTCCATTTCGGGCTGGAGATCGCCGTAGGTGAAGGGCATCTCCTCGCCCGCGATCACCGGCACCTGGTCGCGCAGATCCTCGGGACAGGTCCAGTCGAAGGTCAGGTTGGTGAACGGGGTCTGGGTGCCCCAGCGCGACGGCACATTCAGGTTGTAAACAAGCTCCTGGATGTACTGAAGAACCAGTTCATACGGCAGGGCATCGACCCGCACGAACGGCGCCAGGTAGGTGTCGAACGAACTGAACGCCTGCGCCCCCGCCCATTCGTTTTGCAAGGTGCCCAGGAAATTGACGATCTGGCCGACGGCGCTGGACAGATGGCGGGCCGGCGCGGCCTCGACCTTGCCGGGCACGCCGTTCAGGCCCTCGGCCAGCAAGGTGCGCAGCGACCAGCCGGCGCAATACCCGGCCAGCATGTCGAGATCGTGAATGTGCACATCGCCGTCGCGGTGGGCCTGGCCGACCTCGGGCGGATACACATGCGACAGCCAGTAATTGGCCACCACCTTGCCCGACACGTTCAAGATCAGCCCGCCCAGGGAATAGCCCTGGTTGGCGTTGGCATTCACCCGCCAGTCGATCTGATCGAGATACTCGTTGATCGAGGTTTCGACGTTGACCACCGTCTTGGTGTCGTCGCGCAGGCGCCGGCGCGATTCCCGATACACGATGTAGGCGCGCGCGGTCCTGAAGTGGCTGGCGTTGACCAGGGTGGTCTCGACCACGTCCTGGATCTGTTCGATATGAGGAGCGTCGTCGGCGTCCCGCACGCTGGCCGCCAGGGTCCGGATCGCCTCGTCCGCCAGACGGGCCGCCTCGGTTTCATCGAAGGCCCCGGTGGCGCGGCCGGCGCGCTTGATGGCCGAACGGATCTTGTCGCCATCAAACGGCACCCGGGCCCCACTGCGCTTGGTCACGGCGCGGGGCAACGAAATGGCGGGACTCCCCATGACTTCCTTCCTGGCCTGTCCGCACACCGTCCGCGCCCTGGGGACAACAGCCCTGGAACGCAGGCGAAAGGGCACCGCTTCGCGTCTGCCCCGGCGATCCCGGACAAAAAGCCAGAGGGATCGAGTGGGGCCACGCGAGGCCCAACGCTCTAGATGGTGTGGATAACTTTCGATTGGATACCAAGATACGGTAGGCCACGGGGGGACCGGGTGTCAAGAGGGCGGGTGATGACAACAAGGCAGGGCGGCCTTGCGCCCTCTCCCACCCTGCCCTTTCGTGGTGTAGACTGATGGCTGGCCAGAAAGGCCCCCACGGATCAGGAGAACCGACATGGCGGACGACATCGGCGGTCCCGAGCGCATTCCCGGCCTGTCCTGGCGCACGCCCGGACGCAACCGGCGCGGGCCCTATCAGAATCCCTTTCGCCGGCGCCCCGACCCCGAGGCGGCCGAGGCCCCGGGCGACGCCCCCGAGCCCGACCCCGCGCCCGACCCCGTGCCGGGCTTCGACCTCCCGCCGGACCCCGACCCGGCCGCGCCCCCCAATGCCATCCCCCGGGCCTACGGCATCGGCCGGGCCCTGGCCGGATCGGCCGATGCCCTGGACGACACGGGGCGGGACCAGGCCAGCGTCACCGCCTCGGCCCTGGGCCTGCCGCCTCATCTGTTCACCGAGCCGGTGCAAGAGGCGATCGAGGGCCTGATGGGAGACATGGAACGCCTGCGCGCCCAGGTCGCCAGCGCCCGCGAGGCCGAAACCAAGGCCCGCGCCCTGAGCCGCCAGGACGGCCTTCTGCCCGTGCTGAACCCGCGCGTCACGGTCGAGGCGCTCGACGAAGCCCTGGAAGCCGGGCGCCTGCTGGGGACGCCCGTGATCGCGGCCTTGTTCTACCTGGAAAACTACGACCGCTTGCGCCGCTCCGCCGGCCTCGCGCGCGCGAACGACGCCCTGACCCGCCTTGCCCTGAGCCTGGCCGCCGACGCGATCGGGCCGGAAGGGAGCGTGGCGGGCACGCTGGGGGGAGCCAGCGTGCTCATCGCCCGCCAGGCGGACCCCGACGAAGCCCGGGCCTTCGAGAACTGGGCCCAGGCCCGGCGCCTCGCCCTGACCGGCCAGCGCCAGATCCTGGGCGATATCCCGGTTGCCCTGGAGGTTTCCCTGGGTGTTGCCACGGCCCGGCCCGACGAGGATGCCCGCGCCTTGTGCCTGCGCCTGGATCTCATCGACCGGCGGGGCGCCGCTCCCGGCGCGTGAAGCCCCTTCCCGCCCGTGGCGCGCGACGCGGAGCGTCCCGGCGCGCGCCAACGGCCGTGGCCCTGCCCTGGGCGCGCCACCGCTCCAGGAACCACGGAAAACGGATCAGCCGGTTTCCGTCATGCAATGATGTCGGGAATCAGTCGATTTTCCAAACGAACGATCTGGTCCTTCAAGGCCAGTTTTCTTTTCTTGAGGCGCTGCATTTGCAGCATGTCAAACGGCGAGCCCTCCGTTACCTTGGCAATGATATCGTCCAGATCTCGGTGTTCGACTCGAAGTTCCCCGAGTCGTACCTTAAGCATCTCGATTTCGTGAGGGTCCACGCTGGGGTTCCTCGGCTTTTTGGACCGTCGGCCGTCGGGATCCGGGTCATGGTCTTGACACTGGCGGAAACAAGGCGGCAACGATAAGTCTATACTGGTTCAAGGGAAGCGGGCCTGCGCCGTGCCACGGCATTGGCGCAGGCAACAGGGTCGTTATACCATTAACCGCGCGGCCGTGACGAACCGAAACAAGAAGGGGGCCCCATGGGCGACATTCGACGCATTGGCGTACTGACCAGCGGCGGGGATTGCGCGGGTCTGAACGCGGTGATCCGGGCGGTCACGCACCGGGCGGTGGGCAGTTATGGCTGGAAGGTCCTGGGCATCCTGGACGGAACCCTGGGCCTGATGGACCGCCCGCTGCGCTACACCGAGATGGACCTGGATCTTTTTTCCGGCCGTGACCTGCTGCGCGCGGGCGGCACGGTGCTGGGCACCGTCAACAAGGGTGACCCGTTTGCCTTTCCCATGCCCGACGGCAAGGTGGTGGACCGCTCGCTGGACTTCGTCGACGGCTTTCACCGCCTGGAACTCGACGGGCTGGTGGTCATCGGCGGCGATGGCTCGATGCGCATCTTGAAGCAGTTGTGCGACAAGGGCTCGATCGGCATGGTCGGCGTGCCCAAGACCATCGACAACGACGTCGAGGCCACCGAATACGCGGTCGGCTTCTCGACAGCGGTCAACGTGGTGACCGAGGCGCTCGATCGCCTGCAGGCCACGGCCGCCAGCCACCACCGGGTGATGATCCTGGAAGTGATGGGGCGCGACGCCGGCCACATCGCGGTCAACGCCGGCATCGCGGGCGGGGCCGACGTGATCTTGGTTCCCGAGCTGCCCTATTCGCTGGAAGGCATCGCGCAACGCATTCGCAAGGTCCAGGCCGAGGGCCGCAGCCACGCCCTGATCGTGGTGGCCGAGGGCGTCAAGACCCTGGGCGGCGAGGCGGCCACGGTGTCGCATTCCGGCGGCCAGACCCGCTATGGCGGGATTGGCGCCTATCTGTCGGAACGCATCGCCGAAGCCACCGGCACCGAAACCCGCGTCACCATCCTGGGCCATGTGCAGCGCGGCGGCGTCCCTTCCATGCGCGACCGCCTGCTGGCCTCGGCCTTCGGGGTTCACGCCGTGGACCTCATCGCCCAACGTCGATTCGGGCGGATGGTCGCTTGGCAGAATCGCGGGGTGATTGATGTGCCGCTGGAAGAAGTCTGCGTGGGCCCGCGCTGCCTGGAACCGCACGGCCCCCTGCTCAACGCGGCCCGGGGGCTGGGGATCTACGTGGGCGAGGTTCCGCCGGCCTGATGCCCTTCGCGCGGCCGGAAGACAGCCTGTCTTCCGGCCCGCCGGTTCCTCAAGGGCAATCGGATGAACCGATTGCCCTTGAGTTTTTGCAGGGCCCTCAAA
>NZ_BJZO01000054.1 GCF_007992075.1 Pararhodospirillum oryzae | reverse complement strand
CTTCGTAGGCCACGAGGCCGGGGTATCCGGTTTGCACCTCGATCACGTCACCAATCGACTCTGTCATGTCAGGCGGCCTCCTCGGATTGAGCGTTGCCGCCGGGCCCCCGTCTGCTACGCTGAGGATCACGGGTCGGCCCCACTCTGTTCCCGGACGGGTCATAGAGTTCCGGGAACAGGGACTGGGGCGTCAGGCCCAGGGCGGCGGCGAGTACCTCTTGCAAGGGGCGGTGTCCGCCCCCGGCCGCAGCCGCGCTCACCGCTTGGTGGCTCACCCCTTCCCGCCGGGCCAACGCCCGCAAGGAGAGGTGCCGCAAGCGCAGCTGATAGATGATCCACGCCCGCCGTTCGGCGGGGTTTTTTGGGATGCTCAAGGTTGCAGGTGCATTTGCCATGGCAAGGACGTTAGCGAAATATCGCTCACCAAACAAGCGATATTTCGCCGTCAGAGTTCGGGTGGGTGACAGATCGATGATCTTCGTGATTTATCGCGCAATATCAGCCGCTTGCGAAAACTCTGACCTGTCAGGGTTTTTCGCTTACAGATGTCAGAGTTAAAGCCATGAACACTGACAGCCTTCCCGACAGAATCCGGCAAATCATTGGTGGTGAGAGTGCGCGATCTTTCGCTATGCGGGCAGGGATAAGCGATAGTACGCTCCGAAGTGTCTTAAAGGGCACTAGCCCCACCCTGGATACGCTTATTCCCATCGCAAGAGCCGCAGACGTAAACCTTGAGTGGCTGGCTACGGGCCGTGGTGCGATGCGATCAGGGCAAGAGGAGGCGCAAGCGCCAACGGCCCCGGCAGAGTCTGCCTCGGGCCGTCCAGCCCCAACGCTTCTGGACGAGGAGCTTTTCGCTCGCGTTATCGATGGTATTTCAAAGGTTTATAAGGAGTCTGGAGCCCGTATCGCCCCGGTGGACCTGGGGCGCCTCGCGGCCCGTATCGCCAACGATATCGTGGCCGTCAGCGACGGTCCGGACGACTGGCCCGGTGCCCTGAAAATGTCCCTTCACGCCCTCGCCCGCGACCTCCGCGCAACCCAGATCGAGTCAAATTCAACTAAACGCTTGGCCTAAGAGTCGTTGAAAGGTCCATTTTAGATGCTATGCTCTTTAATGGTATTTTCTCAAACGGAATGCCCTTTCTAGGTTCTTCTCTCCCGACAGCATAGGAGGCATGGCTATGAGGAAAGTGTTTTTTGGTGCGACCATAGTGATGGTTACATTGATCGCATCATGCGCAAGCCGAAAGGACTCCCTTAACGAAATTGGTAATCAGTCCATAGATAGAGTTCGGATAATTGCATCGCAAAATGCAGATTTTATTCGGAAAAATGGGGATAAGGAACTTTCTGGCCGATCCGTTCAGTATGTAAAGGATACAATGAAGGATCCAGATTCCGCCCTTGTAAGAAATGTTAAGGTCGTTGATTTTGAAGGGGGAAAAGTTGTTTGTGGAGAAGTTAACGCGAAAAACTCATATGGCGCTTATGTTGGCTATAGCGCCTTTGCAGCCAGCCCAAAAGGTGCTGAGTTTTATCAGAAAGACACCTCTCGTTTTCCCAGCGCCATTTTTGAGGCGCAGTGGAACTTGGGGATCATTAAAGTATGTAGCTTTTAAAAAAGCAGGCGGCGGCGATATTTTCTAATGTTAGCTGGGAGCAGGCGATCAACGCCGGTATCGCCGCCGCCTGCGGCCCCTGACCAGGTGCTGGGGGCGGCCCCGACGGGGGCGGGCCTGGGGCGCGCTCGCAACCCGCCTGCTCCCACCCCCGTCGTGTCTCAAATCGGGTGCCGATTCCGCTCACGGCCGCTCATTTTGTCCCAAACCGCCCCGCCCGCCGCCTCCCCCCTAACGTCCCGCCATATCTCACTTTTTCCCCCAATATCCCGCCTCCCCCCATGTCCCAATCCGATCACCTCCCTACAGCCGGCGCCTGGTTCCGTCAGGGGCCCAAGAAAGCAAAAACCCCGGAAACAGATCTGTTTCCAGGGTTTTGGATGGTGCCGTGGAGAGGATTTGAACCTCCGACCTACTGATTACGAATCCTGATTGCGCACCTGGATTTTCGCCCTTTTTCCGTCATGAGCGTGACTCATCCGCTTAAGCTAAATCAATGGCTTACGCGCAGCGACGGAAAAGAAAATGCGATCGACTGCGGACTGTGCTGCCCAATCGGACCCCGAGGCGAACCGCCAGTTTCGCCGACGCTGGGAGCATCCGACGAACACCCTGGTCCGTCCCGTCATGCCCCGGCCGGACGAGGATGTTGACCGCTTGGCCGTGGCCGTTTTGGCCGACTGGCGGGCACGGAAGGATCGGACGCGATGACCGACCTTCTTCTTGAGTTTTCCCACTATGCCGCTCGAACCGGGACGCGATGGGATGAAGCCCTGATCCATCGCTATCGCGTGCCTCGGGACTGGTTGCAGGCCCTCACGGCGCCGGCCCGGTACGGGGTGGCGCGGGCGCGGCTTGACCGGGATGGGTCTTGGGTGCCCACGGCCGAGGGGACCACGGTCCTTGTCTTGCCAGCCTGCCCGCTTGCCGCCCTGGACGATCCGATTTGGCCCAGCGCCGACGTGGGCGACCTGGTGGCGTTCGATCCACGCGACCCTGAACGCTGGTGGACTCGTCTGGGGTGCCCCCTTCTGAACGAAGAGGCGCAAGCCCGGGCCGCGCTTTGTCGCGAACCGCTCGTGGTTCACCCCACGCCCCTGGCCTGGATGCAAGCCGCCGGTGCCGGGGTTGTCGTTCTGGATTGGAGCCGCCCCCTTTCCGTGTGGATGGCCGGGCCGCCTTCGCTGATCGCTCCCACTCTGGATCTGGCCGAACGGCTTGACCGGGCGCTGAACAGGCCCCCGCCCCGCGCCCGTATCGAACTTCCCGCCCACGTCATCAAGAGGAACGTGGCATGAGCAAGAACACCATCTCCCTTGACGAAGCCCGGCGCCGACGGAACGCCGCCAAGAAGCAGCAAGACCAGGATCCAACGGCCCCCCTGGATCGCCTGAACGAAACGTGCGCCCTGGTCATCATGGGCAGCGGGGTTCGGATCGTGCGCCACGGTACGGACGCCAAGGGCAAGTCCTCGGTGTCGTTCCTGACCGAAGCCGCCTTCACCACCTTGTTCGGCAACGAAACGGTGGTTCTGGACAAGAAGCCCGTCAAGACGGGGCAAGCGTGGCTGGAATGGCCGGGGCGCCGGACGTTCGAGGGGATCACCTTTGCTCCTGGGCAAGAAACCCCGGGTCATTACAACCTTTGGAGAGGCTTTGCCGTCGAACCCTGCGAGGGCGATTGCTCTTTGTTCCTTGACCATCTGCGGGTCAATGTTTGCGCGGAAGACCCGGTTATTTACGCCTGGGTGGTCGGATGGTTCGCCCAGATGGTTCAAGACCCCATGACCAAGCCAGGGACAGCCCTGGTTCTGCGGGGTGGCATGGGGGCGGGCAAGACCATCGTGGGCGAGGTGATCGGCTCCCTGTTCCCTCACCATTACCGACTGGTGGACAGCCCCCGCTACGTCACCGGGCAGTTCAACGCCCACATGGCCGACTGCTTGTTTCTGCAAGTGGACGAAGGGGTGTGGGCCGGGGACAAGACGGCGGAAGGACGGATCAAGGGCCTGATTACCAGTTCGCATCAGATGGTCGAACAAAAGGGCGTTGAACCCGTCACGCTGCCCAACCTTGTCCGGCTGCTGATCACGTCCAACGAGGGTTGGGTTGTGCCGGCGGGCAAGGAAGAGCGCCGGTTCTGTGTTCTTGACATGGCCGATCATGCCAAGGGCAACCATGAATATTTTGGAGAAATGCTTTCCCAACTGGAAAACGGGGGGCGGGGAGCCCTCCTGAAACACCTGCTTGACTATGATTATTCCCAAATCAACCTTCGTCAGCCACCACGAACGGTTGCTCTGGATGACCAGAAAATCCGCTCCATGCCCTCAATCGAACGGTGGTGGATGGGGCGATTGGTGGATGGTGCAATAACGCGAGACGTCGAATGCTGGCCGCCATCGTACTCAAAGCGCGCCATGTACGACGATTACATCAAGGAATCGGATCGGATCGGGGAACGACGTCGGGCCAGCGAGCCCGAGTTCTGGACACGGCTGCGCAAGATCATGCCCTCTCTTGAAGAAAAACGCATCCGAACGGCGAATGGGGAAAGAGAGCGGCACATTCTCTTGCCGGACCTGGAGACGTGCCGGGATGCATTCCGCGACCTTTACGGGCTTGCGGGGGATCACTGGTCCAGGTGGTCCGAGTGACGGGCCGTCGCTTGGACCGGAAAAGTCTATTGTTTTCAAGGGGTGGTCCGGGTGGTCCGGGTGGTCCAGGCAATTTCGGGCACTACACGCGCGCGCGAGGAAGACCGCACAGGATAACAAACCTCGTTTTCCCTTGGACCACCTGGACCACCCGGGCAACCAATTGAGAATAAACATGAAATCCGGTCCAACCCAAATTGCAGCACCCGGACCACCCGGACCAGACCAAGGCTTCCGGGTCCTTCCCCCCGAAACCGTGTACAGGTGGCAAAGGCCCGGGATTTTGCTAGCGACAGGGTCGGTAAAGACTTAAACACTAATTAGACCAATGGGTTAATCATGGTTAAGCCAACCGATGACGGGGCCGTGAGGCCGGTTGAACTGGCGGAAATCCTGGGGGTGACCAAGGGCCGGGTGTCGCAGATGACCAAGGCCGGCATGCCCAAGCGCCCGGACGGGCGCATCAACGTCGCCGAGGCGCGGGCCTGGATTGATGCCAACGTCGAACGCCGGGCCTCCCGGGGGCTGTTCTCCCTTGCCGAGCCATCGCCGCCGCCCGCCGACGCCCCCGAGGACTACGCCGCCTTGCGTGCCAAGCACGAAGCCCTGAAGGCCGACATGACTGCCCTTCGCCTGGCGCGAGAAGCCGGAACCACCGTGACCAAGGACGAGGTGCAAGCGGCCATCTACGCCCGTGCCCGGCTGGAGCGCGAAGCCCATGAAAACTTCGTGGTGCGGGTGGCGCCGCTGCTGGCGGCCGACCTGGGCGCGCCCGAGGGGGCGGTGCTGGCGGCCCTGGATCGCCACATGCGCCAACACCTGGAAGACCTGTCCCGCCTTCCCCTGGAGATCTTCGACGATGAACAACACGACCACGGCTTGGGTGGATGAAATCTGGCGCCGGGGCCTGCGCCCCGATGTGCGCCTGAGCGTGTCCGAGTGGGCGGACCGGTACCGCACCCTGGCCGGCAAGACGGCTTCCGAGCCCGGTCCCTGGCGCACCGATCGCACGCCCTACCTGCGCGAGGTGATGAACGCCATGAGCGCCGGAAGCCCGTACCAGCGGGTGGTGCTGATGGCCGGCGCCCAGTTGGGCAAGACCGAAGCCGCCTTGAACCTGGTGGGCAGCGTCATCCACCACACGCCCGGCCCGCTGATGATCGTTCTGCCCACCGTCGAGACGGCCAAGCGGTGGAGCCGCCAGCGCCTGGATCCGCTGGTGGACGCCCGTCCCTTGCGCGGGCTGGTCAAGGATCCCCGTTCCCGGGACTCGGGCAACACGGTGTTGTCGAAGGAGTTCCCGGGTGGGCTGGCAGTGGTGACCGGGGCGAACTCGGCCGTGGGCCTGCGCTCGATGCCGGCCCGCTTCCTGGTGATGGACGAGGTGGACGGCTTCCCCGCCGACGCGGACAACGAGGGCGACCCGGTGGACCTGGCGGTTCAACGCACCGTCACCTTCGGGGCGCGGCGCAAGATCATCCTGGTGTCCACCCCCACCGTGGCCGGTCTGTCGCGCATTGAAGCCGCCTATCTGGAGTCGGACCAGCGGAAGTTCTGGGTGCCGTGCCCGGCCTGCGGGGTCTTCCAGGTGCTGAAATGGTCGCAAGTCCAATGGCCCGAGGGCAACCCGCAGGGGGCCGCCTATGTGTGCGAACACTGCGGGACCATCCACGACAACGCCGCCAAGGCGTGGATGCTGCCACGCGGGGAATGGCGGGCCGAGGCCGAGGGCGACGGCACAACGGCCGGCTTCTGGATATCCTCGCTGTACAGCCCGCCCGGCTGGCTGTCGTGGGGGGAAATCGCCACCGACTTCGTGAAGGCCCGCAGCAATCCCATCCGCCTGAAGACCTGGACGAATACCAAGCTGGCCGAGACATGGCAGGAACGAGGCGAGGCGCCGGAATGGGAACGCCTGTTCGAGCGCCGCGAAAGCTACCCCATCGGGCGGGTACCCCGGGGCGGATTGGTGCTGACCGCCGGGGTGGACGTGCAAAAGGACCGCCTGGAAGTCGAGGTGGTGGCCTGGGGCCGGGGCCTGGAAAGCTGGTCGGTGGTGTACGAGGTCCTGATGGGGCCCAGCACCGGCCCCGAGGTGTGGCGGGATCTGGACCGCCTGTTGGGCGCCACGTTTGAAACCGAGGCGGGGGGCGCCCTGAGCGTGTCGCGTCTGGCCGTGGATACGGGGTACGAGACGCAAACGGTCTATTCCTGGGCCCGGCGCCACGGGGCGCGGCTGGTGATGCCGGTCAAGGGGTCCGATACCGTTGCCGTGCCCGTGGGCGCCGCAAGCCCGGTGGACGTGACCAGCGGGGGCCACAGCCTGCGCCGGGGCCTGCGGGTGTGGCCGGTGGGGGTGGGCCTGTTGAAGCGCCAGTTGTACGGCTGGCTTCGGCTGGTGCGCGACGGCGACGCCCCGCCCCCGGCCGGCTACTGCCATTTCCCCGAATACGATGCCGAGTTCTTCAAGATGCTGACCGCCGAGGAACTGGTGAAGCGTACCAACCGGGCCGGGTATCCCAAGCTGGAATGGCAGAAGATGCGCGCGCGCAACGAAGCCCTGGATTGCCGGGTGTACGCCACCGCCGCCGCCCTGGCCCTGGGCCTGGACCGCTGGCCCGAAACCCGCTGGGCGGAAGTGGAAGAGGCGCAACGCGACCTGATGCTGTCGCCCCCGCTGCCTCCGGCACAGAGATCCCCCGCTGCGGCTGTGATGGCCACACCCCCGGCCCGGGAAGCCGGCACCCCCGGCCCGGCGCGCGCCGTCAGTCCGGCAACGGTGCGGTCGCGGTGGATGTCGGGCGGATGAAGCGCACCCCCGCCCCGCCCCCGTTCTCGGCAATGAACTCGATCCCCGCCGCTTCCAGCGCCATCCGGATGGCTGCGGCAGTCCGAGGGTATGGAGTGCTTTTTCCAGCCTCAAAGTCGGCAAGCGTCTTTCTGGCCACTTGGGCGCGTTCACATAGCTCTTGCTGTGACCACCCTACCAAAGCGCGGCCGGCGCGACATTGGGCAGGGGAAAGGTTATCATTTTGCATAATGCTATCCAAAATGTGTTGACTGGATATCTGCACAGGATTACACATTTTGCGCAGTCTTTGTATGGGGCGCAACAGCGATCACGGAAGGAAGCCAGCCATGGACGGTATCCCCCGACATCTCGCCTTACACCCAATTACCAATTCCGTTCACTACCTCGCGGATGATGTCTTGGATATCATGACATGGATCGAGGTTATTCGAAGTGTTCAGCATGCACAAGATGAGTATGATCCTGCGCTTTGTCTGATAATCGACCAAATGGAGAAGCGTTGCGAAGCCCTGAAGGAGCGCATTTATTCTGTTGAAGGCGATGTGTATTACCTGGAAGATTCCTCTTTGGCCCAATCTGTCTCCCAGGCCGGGCCGGGCGTTGTCTGAGCGTGTGAAGCGCACGCAACGAGGTTTTTGACCGGGAGGCGAAGATAATGCTAGACGTGGCAAACTTTCCTGATTAGGGTGTTTGCTATGAATGGCGAACTGAGCGACCAAGAACTGATGCGCCGCCTTGCAATCCGTCGGTTTCGACAGGATTGCGTTGCCTACGCAACGCGCGTCAATTCATCCACCATCATGAACTATCTAAAGCTGAACAAGCCTCCCTTGAACCTTGTTTCAGAAGCCCCCGGACGGGGGCGGTCCCGCCAATACGCGCTTATTGACGTTTACATGATTGCCCTGGTCCGGGAGCTTGTGTTGTTGACAGGGAACGCTCAAATGGCGATTTCACTTGTTAACAATATTACATACGAAGATGATCTGGACGAATTAGACAATCCTTCTGCCGAGGAGACTATTAAAGAAGCCTATATCGATGACATCGAAATGGCACCACATTTTTATTGTCATCGCTCATGGAAGCCTTTCAATAGCTCGTCTTATCATAATGGTGGTGATTGGTTTCTTCTCGGAACGGTAGAGGGTGGATTGCAGCCGATGATGTACAACCCCAATAATCCGAATTACAGAGAAAAAGAATTTGAAAACCCGATGATGTACGGATCCGTTTCCGTGAGAAATGGCCTATTTATTAATTGTACTATGACATTTAGTCAGGTTGATCGCAATATTCATAAGTATCTCTCCGAGCAAGGGGAAGCCGTGTGATGTCGGTGTTGTCTCGCCTTCTTCGCCCACGTGGGCGCCGTGCCCTGGATGCGGCCGGGGGCGGGTGGCGCTGGGCCGGGCATCCGGTGCTGGGAACCACCATCCCCGCCCCCTCGTCCCTCGTGCGCCACCGGGCCGCCTATCAGGCCCGCAACGACGCCCACGTGGTGCGCGCGGTGCATGCCCTGGTGTCCAACATCGTGGGAACCGGCTTGTGGCCGCGCTCGCGCCACCCCGACGAAGCGATCCGCACCCGGCTGGCCGAAGCCTTCGCGGCGTGGTCGGAACGGGCCGATGCCGCCGGGCGCCTGGATTGGCCCGCGTTGCAAACCCTGCTGGTCCGCTCGATGATCGAAAGCGGCGAAGCCTTCGTGCGTCGGGTGACCGGGCCGGATGGCCGCTTGCGCCTTCAGGTGCTGCACCCCGACCAGGTGGACCCGTCCTTGTCGCGCGACCTGGACAACGGCCACCGGATCCGGGCCGGGATCGAACTGGATCCCTGGGGGGCGCCGGTGGCCTATCACGTGCTGCCCCAGCGCCCCGGCGATCTGGCGCCCTTGACCTGGGAACCGGTCCGCGTTCCGGCCGATTCCATGATCCATCTGTTCGAGGTGTTGGAGCCGGGCCAGGTGCGCGGCCTGTCCTGGCTGGCGCCGGTCATGCTGCGGCTGCATGAACTGGCCCAATACGAGGATGCCCAGTTGGTCCGGCAGAAAGTGGCCGCCTTGTTCGTGGGCTTCTTGAAGGATCCGCAAGGCGATGGTGCCGGCTTCACGGGCGCCCAGACCGGCGGGCTTCTGGAAACCGGGCTGGAGCCGGGCACCTTGAAGGTGCTGCCCCCGGGCTATGACGTGGCCTTTTCGACCCCGGCCGAGATCGGCGAGAACGACACCTTCATCCGGGGCCAGTTGCGGGCCATCGCCGCCGGGTTGGGGGTGACCTACGAACAACTGACGGGCGACCTGAGCGGGGTCAACTATTCGTCGATCCGGGCCGGGCTGATCGAGTTTCGCCGCCGGGTGGACTCGTTGCGCTGGACGTTGCTGGTGCCCCGCTTGTGCCGTCCGGTGTGGCGCTGGTGGCTGGAGGACGAGGTTTTGGCCGGAACGGTGCCGCTTGCGGCCTACGGCCAAAACCCCGCCCCCTGGCTGGCTGCCGACTGGCATGCCCCGGGATGGGATTGGGTGGACCCGGTGAAGGACACCCAAGCCGAAATCATGGCCGTGGAAGCCGGGTTCAAGGCGCGCTCGCAGGTGATCGCCGAACGGGGCGAGGACCCGGTTCGTGTTGATACCCTGCGCCGCCAGGACGCGGAACGGGGCTCCGGGCTGGAAGCCGCCCCGCGCCCCGCCGCGCCCGCTCCCGGCCCGTCCGAGGAAGCCCCCGATGCCTGATCTTCTGACCCGGGTTCAACCCCTTGCCACCTTCGATGCCGACACCCGAACCGGGCGGGCGGTGATCACCACCGGGGCGCCGGTGGCACGGCGCGACCTGTCGGGGCCGGTGCTGGAAATCCTGCCCCTGGACGCCATGCGCCCGGCGCCGGCCGGGGGCGTGCCCCTGCTGGACTCCCACCGCCGCCAGACGATCGCCGATATCCTGGGCCGGGTGACCGAGATCCGGCGCGAGGGCGACGAGGTGGTGGCAACCTTTCGCCTTGCCGATCGCCCCGACCTGGTGGGCCGGGTGGCGGACGGCACGATTACCGATGTGAGCATTGGCTATTCGGTGGGCGCGTGGCGCGCGGGCAAGGCCGAGGACGGCACCCGCACCATCACCGCCCAGGACTTCACCATTGTCGAGGTTTCGCTTGTGCCGCTGGGAGCCGATCCGGGCGCCAAGCTGAGAGAGGCCCCCATGACCGACCTGAACACCGCCGTTCCGTCGGCGCCCGCCGACGACGTGCGCGCCCTGGTGACCCTGGCCGGGTTGCCCGACGCCTTCGCCGCCGACCTGATCGCCCGCAACGTCCCCTTGGAGGACTGCCGGGCCGCCGTGCGCCTGGAACTGGGCAAGCCCCCGTCGGCGCCGATCCAGACCGAAATCCGGGTGGCCGTTGGCGTCGATCACGATGCCCCCCACGCCCGCGCCGCCCGCATGGGCGAAGCCCTGTATGCCCGCCTGAACCCCGCCCACGCCCTGACGGCGCCGGCCCGGGACTATGCCGGCATGACCACGGCCGACCTGGCGCGCGACTGCCTGACCCGCTCCGGCATGCCGGTGACCGGATTGGGGCCGGCCGCGCTGGTCACCCGCGCCTTGCATGTCACGTCGGACTTCCCGCTGGCCCTGGCCGACACCGTGGGCCGCACCCTGCGCGATGCCTACCGCGCCACGCCCTCGGGCGTGCGCCAGTTGGGCCGGCAGACCACGGCGCGCGACTTCCGGGCCAGGGCGCGGCTTCAAATGTCGGATGGTCCCGAGTTGCTGAAGGTGTCGGAAGCCGGTGAGTTCACCCGGGGGACCTTGGTCGAAGCCGGGGAGTCCTACCGCCTGGACACCTACGGCCGGATCATCGGCTTGTCGCGCCAAGCGATCATCAACGATGACCTGGGGGTGTTCGCCGACCTGACCCGGCGGGTTGGCGCGGGCGCCACCACGTTCGAATGCCAGTTCCTGGTTGACCTGATCACCGCCAACGCCGGCGCCGGGCCGATCCTGGCCGATGGCAAGCCCCTGTTCCATGCCGACCACGGCAACCGCGCCGCAATGGGTGGGGTCTTGTCGGAAGCCACCTTGTCGGCGGGGCGCTTGGCGCTGCGCCGTCAAACCGATCTGACCGGGCGCCCGATCGACGCCACCCCCGCCTTCCTGCTGGTGCCCGCGGCCCTGGAAACAATGGCCGAAAAGCTGCTGTCGCAAATCCAGGCGACCAGGACCAGCGACGTGAACCCGTTCACGGCCCTGACCCTGGCCGTGGATCCGCGCCTGGACGACGTTTCCGCCACCCGCTGGTATCTGGCCGCCTCGCCCGCGACCATCGACGGGTTGGAATACGCCTACCTGGAAGGCGCCCCGGGGCCGCAAATCGAAACCCGGGCCGGGTTCGATGTGGACGGGGTCGAGATCAAGGTTCGCCTCGATTTCGGGGCGGGGTTTGTCGATCACCGGGGATGGTACTGCAACGAGGGGGCCTGATCATGGCCACCTTGTCCGACCTGATCACGCAACGGGAAGAGCTGCGGTACCTGCGCGCCCAGGGAACCCGGTCGGTTGAAGTCGAAGGCAGGCGAGTCGAATACCGCTCGGACGCGGAAATGGCCGCCGCCCTCGCAGCCCTGGACCGGGAGATTGCCGCAGCGCAATCGCCCGGCCCGGTGACCCAAATCCGCTTCCTCACCACAAGGGGGGTGTAACATGCGCAATTTTGTCCAGCCCGGCCACAACGTCACCCTGAACGCCCCCTATGCCCTGCCCGGTGGGGCCGGGGCCTTGGTCGGTGCCCTGTTTGGCGTGGCGACCACCGACGCCCCTTCCGGCGCCGCCGTGACCCTGGCGACCACCGGGGTCTTCGACCTGGCCAAGACCGCCGGCGAAGCCTGGACCGTGGGCGCCAAGGTCTATTGGAACGACGACGCCAAGACCGTCACCACCACCGCCACCGACAACACCCTGATCGGTGTTGCCCTTGCCGCCGCCCCGTCCGCCGCCACCGTGGGGCGCGTGCGCCTCAACGGCGCGGTCGCTTAAGGGGGGGGGCTCATCATGGTCGCGCAACCGGCTGCCGTTCGAAAAAAGGAACTAACCAACGCCCTTAAGGCGGGTGTTGATACCGGTCTGGTCATCTCCAAGTATGAAATCGATCGTAACGGAAGAATAAGCATTTTTACCGGAACGGACGCGACGGATACAGGCGAAGAGTTTGCGTTGAAGGAGGTGGAAAAATGGCATCGGAAGTGAATATCCCGCACCTCCGCCGCAAAACCAGCGGATGGTACTGGGAACCTTCCCGTCGTTTGCGGGCGCTTGGTTTTTCTTCTGAACCCCTTGGCAAAGACCAGAAAAAAGCCATTGATCGGGCAATGGACTTGAACAAGGCGGTCGATGCGTCTTTTCAGGACCAAAGAACGGCAAGTCCGCCAGCGGGAACGGTGGCACGGATGATCCTGGACTTCCAGACCAGCGATCGTTACAAATCGCTATCTGACCTGACCCGCCGCGATTACGATCGTTATTTGAGGGTGGTGGAAGAGGTTCTCGGGAAAGTCGCGGCCGGCTCCCTAACCCGCAAAGTCGTCAAGGCATTCCAAGCCGGGGTGGAAGCGAACTACAAGCCGTCGGTGGCTGCCTCCTTGTTGCGCACGTTTTCGGCGCTATGCGGGTATATTTACGACCAGGGATACTTTAAGGAACACCCCGCGCGGAACCTCCGGATCAAACCGGCTGCCGAACGCGATCAGGTTTGGACGGAAGAAAACATCGCGGCGTTGACGGATGCCGCCTTGGGGGCGGGGCGCCCTTCCGTGGCTCTGGCGGTTCACCTGGGATTTTGGCTGGGACAACGGCAAGGCGACATTCTTAGCCTTCCCTGGTCCGCCTATGACGCCAATGCCCGCACCTGCGAGATCAGGCAATCGAAAACGGGAACTCGGCTTGTGGTGCCCGTGTTTCCTGAACTTGCGGCCTTGCTGGACAGCACCCCACGCCGTTCCCCGGTGATCGTGGTCAACGAAGGAACGGGACGGCCCTACACCATGGAGCCATTCTCGAAGCTGTTTCGAAAAGTAGCCAAAACGGCCGGTCTACCCACCGACCTTCAGTTCCGCGACTTGCGCCGCACCGCTGCCACCCGGCTCGGGGAAGCGGGATGCTCCGACGACGAAATCCGCGCGATCACCGGACACAAGAGCCGAAGCGTCGTGGCGCGCTATGTGCGCCCCAATTCAATCATGGCCGAATCGGCGATGAACCGCCTTGGTCAGTACCTTTCGGGAACCTTGACGGAAAGCCCCTCTGAGAACCGACGGAAAAAGGACCTGGGCTAACCCATAAGCCCTTGAAAAGAATGGTGCCGTGGAGAGGATTTGAACCTCCGACCTACTGATTACGAATCAGTTGCTCTACCCCTGAGCTACCACGGCGCCCGAGAGGCCCGGACCATAATCCCCAACGTCTGCCAGCGCAAGCCCCCTTGTGATGCAATCGCGAAGGAAAGTATCGCCTCCACGCCATGCCAGCCATCCCTTGGATTTCCCGGCCTCGGGCCTACCGGTCGGGCGGCGGCTCGGGTATCGTGCCGGCCGGCGCGGGGGCCGTTGCTCGTGCCGGCCGGCGCGGGTCTGGCATTCGTGCCGGCCCTGCGTCCATCCGATACCTTTTAACTTTTCTTTCTCAATTCGCTTGCGCCCTGATTCTCTTTCCCTGCCGTCCCCAGGAGCCTCCCTCATGACCGACCTGACCCGTCTTGACGCCTGGCAGGCGCTGGCCGCCCATGCCGAGAGCGTGCGCGACACCCCGATGCGCGCCCTGTTCGACGCCGATCCCGACCGTTTCCAGCGCTTTCACCTGCGTCTGGGGGATCTTGTGCTCGATTATTCGAAGAACCGCCTGACCGCCGAAACCCTGCCCTTGCTGGTGGAGTTGGCCCGCCAGACCGGGGTCGAGGCCCGGCGCGACGCCATGTTCGCGGGCCAGCCCATCAACAGCACCGAGCAGCGATCCGTGCTCCATGTCGCGTTGCGCGATCCCACCGACACCCCCGTTCTGGTCGATGGCGCCGACGTCAAGCCCGAGATCCGCGCCGTGCTGGAACGCATGAAGGCCTTCACCACCGCCGTTCATGACGGCACCTGGCGCGGCGCCACCGGCAAGGTGATCACCGACGTGGTCAACATCGGCATCGGTGGCTCGGACCTGGGCCCGGTGATGGTGACCGAGGCCCTGAAGCCCTATGCCCGCCCCGGCCTTCGCGTTCATTTCGTTTCCAATGTTGATGCGACCCACATCGCCACCACGCTGCAAGGCCTGGACCCGGCCACCACCTTGTTTCTGGTCGCTTCCAAGACCTTCACCACCCAGGAAACCCTGACCAACGCCCAGACCGCGCGCGCCTGGGTGGTCGATGCCCTGGGCGAAACAGCGGTGCGCCATCACTTCGCCGCGCTTTCCACCAATGCCAAGGCCGTGGAAGCCTTTGGCATCGATCCCAACGTGATGTTCGGGTTCTGGGACTGGGTGGGCGGCCGCTATTCCCTGTGGTCGGCGATCGGGCTGCCCATCGCGCTCGCGGTCGGGTTCGAGGCTTTCCGGGCCCTGCTTGATGGCGCCCACGCCATGGATGACCACTTCCGCACCGCGCCCTTGGACCAGAACATGCCGGTCATCCTGGCCCTGCTCGGGGTATGGTATGGCGGCTTCCATGGCGCCCATGCCCACGCCGTGCTGCCCTATGACCAGTCCTTGCACCGGTTGCCCGCCTACCTTCAGCAAGCCGACATGGAAAGCAACGGCAAGCGCGTGACCCTTGATGGCCAGCCCGTGGCCTGGGGCACCGGCCCCATCTTGTTCGGCGAGCCCGGCACCAACGGCCAGCACTCGTTCTACCAGCTCATCCACCAGGGAACGCACCTGATCCCGTGCGATTTCCTGGCGCCGGCCACCAGCTTCCACCCCCTGGGCCGTCATCATCCCATTTTGTTGTCCAACGTGCTGGCCCAGGCGGAAGCCCTGATGCGCGGGCGCACCGAGGCCGAGGCCCGGGCCGAGCTGGAAGGCCGGGGCCTCAAGGGAGCCGAGCTGGAAGCCTTGCTGCCTCATATCGTCTTCCCCGGCAACCGGCCGTCGAACACCCTTGTCTTCCGCCGCCTGGATCCGCGCACGCTGGGCATGATCATTGCCCTCTACGAACACAAGATCCATGTCCAGGCCACGGTGTGGGGCATCAATGCCTATGACCAGTGGGGGGTCGAGCTGGGCAAGCGCCTGGCCGGCGCCATCTTGCCGGAGCTGGAGGACGACACCCGCCCGCTGGCGCATGACGCCTCTACCAACGCCCTGATCGGCCTGATCCGCGAGTGGCGGCGCTAGAGTCAATCGCGCGAGCCCCCGCGCCGCGACGGCGGCGCGCGGCCCCTGCCGCGAGAGCTAAGCGCACGGAGTGCGTGCCCGGCGTTTGAGGGCACTGCAAAGACTCCCGGGCAATCGGTTCACCCGGTTGCCCGGGAGGCGCCGGTGTGCGCTCTTGGCGTGAACCCGCCCCGCGATTATGTTTCCAGGAGCGGGGTGGCGGGGCAAGAGGGCCCGCGCCGGCCCCCTTGTCCTTTGTCATCCCCCGGAATCCGGCGTTCGTTTCCCATGACCATTCGTCTGCTGCCCCCCACCCTGGTCAACCGCATCGCCGCCGGCGAGGTGGTCGAGCGCCCGGCCTCGGTGCTCAAGGAACTGGTCGAAAACGCCATCGATGCCGGGGCCGGGCGCATCGACGTGGTTCTGGCCGACGGTGGGCGCGCGCGCCTGGTGGTGGTCGACGACGGCTGTGGCATGACCCCCGACGAGATGGTGCTGGCGGTTGAACGCCATGCCACGTCCAAGCTGCCCGGCGACGACCTGCTGGCCATTCATACCCTGGGCTTTCGCGGCGAGGCCCTGCCCGCCATTGCCTCGGTCGCGCGCCTCACCCTGACCAGCCGTCCGGCCGGGGCCGCCAACGCCTGGAGCCTGAGCGTGGAAGGGGGCGCCAAGGGCACGCCCGAGCCCGCCAGCCATCCCCCGGGCACCCGGATCGAGGTCCGCGACCTGTTCTTCGCCACCCCGGCCCGCCTCAAGTTCCTGAAGGCGCCCCGCACCGAGCAGGGCCACGTGGTCGATGCGCTGCACCGGCTGGCGCTGGCCCATCCGGGGATCGGGTTTTCCCTGACCGATGGGGATCGCTCCGTGCTGCGGCTGGCTCCGGCGCAAGGCGATCTGTTCAGTGGCCGCCTGGACCGCCTGGGCGCCATCCTGGGGCGCGACGTGGCCGAAAACGCCATTCCGGTGGATGCCGAGCGCGACCCCCTGCGTCTGTCGGGGGCCATCGCCCTGCCGACCTGCAACCGCGCCACCACCGCCGCCCAGTACCTGTTCGTCAATGGCCGGCCGGTGCGCGATCGCCTGCTGCACGGGGCGGTGCGCGCCGCCTATGCCGACGTGCTGCCCCACGACCGCCATGCCATCGTCGTGTTGTACCTCGACCTGCCCACCGACCTGGTGGACGTGAACGTGCATCCGGCCAAGACCGAGGTGCGCTTTCGCGATGCCGCCCTGGTCCGGGGCCTGATCGTTTCCGCCTTGCGCCACACCCTGGCCCAGGCCCGGCCCCAGGCCCATCCCGCCCTGGGGGCCGAGGTCCTGGACGCCTTGCGCGCCGGTGGAGCCGGAGACGACCCGCTTCCGGCCGGGACCCTGCCGCCCCGCGCGCCCCAGGGAACCGGCTCCTTGCCGTGGCACGGGCCGCGCCGGCCCGGCCAGGGCGCCTTGCGCTTCGCCTACGCCGCCCAGGCTCCCGCGCCGTGGACGGGATCGGGGGCGGGCGCGGGAGAAGGCGGCGGCCTGGCCGAGTCCGGCACGGCGCGGGTTCCCCTGCCGGCGGGCGTGGTCGAGCCGTTTCCGGCTTCCGCCGAGGGTCTTCCCGAGGACCCCGGAGACATCCCCGACGAATGGCCCCTGGGGAGGGCGGTGGGGCAGATTCATGCCACCTACATCCTGGCCCAGAGCCGCGACGGTCTGGTCATCGTCGATCAGCACGCCGCGCACGAACGCCTGGTGATGGAGCGCATGAACGAGGCCCTGGCCGAGGGGGGCGTGCGCCGCCAGGGGCTGCTGCTGCCCGAGGTGGTGGACCTTGACGAACCGGCCGCCCAGCGCCTGCTGGAAGCCGCCGAGGATCTGGCCCGCCTGGGGCTGGGGATCGAGGCCTTCGGTCCCGGCGCCGTGGTGGTGCGCGAGGTTCCGGCCCTGCTGGGCGATACCGACGTCAAGGGACTGGTGCGCGACCTGGCCGACGGGCTGGCCGAATGGGGCACGCCCCAGATCCTGCAAGACCGGCTGGGGCACGTGGTGGCCACCATGGCCTGCCACGGGTCGGTGCGGGCCGGGCGGCGCCTGGGGCTGGCCGAAATGAATGCCTTGCTGCGCGCCATGGAAACCACCCCCCGCTCGGGCCAGTGCAACCACGGCCGCCCCACCCATGTCACGCTGCGCCTTGCCGATATCGAGCGCCTGTTCGCCCGGCGCTGATCATCCCTCTTGACGGGAGTCTGGCCCATGCTCGCGGAATGGATCCTGGCGTTGACCACCCCGGCCCCCCCCGCGACGCGGCGCCTGGGTCTGGTGCACGACACGGTGGCCCTGTGGGCGCGGTCGCGCCGGCAGGCCCGGGCCTGGGCCCCCCACCGCGAACAGGCGCAAGCCGCCGTGTTGCGGGTGGCCGACCAGGCCCCGGGCGAGGGGCTGGCCGTGGTGCTGGGAGCCGGGTGGCTGCTGGAGGTGCCGCTGGAGGCCCTGGCCGCGCGCTTCCAGCAGGTGGTTTTGGTGGACGCGGTGATCCCCTGGCCCACGCGCCTTGCCATCCGCCGGGCCGGGCCGGGCGTTCGGGTGTTGGAAACCGATCTCACCGGCATTCTGGGCCCGCTGGCCGCCTCGCCCGCCACCGAACCCGTGGTGCCCGATCCGGCGCTTTTTCCTCCGATCGCGCGCGCGGCAGATCTGGTGGTCTCGGCCAACGTGCTGAGCCAGCTCGCGGTGGCGCCCCGGCGCTGGATGGAGCGGGCCGGCCAGGACGGTGCCGCCCAGGACCGGGTGGCCCGGGCCCTGATCGACGCCCACCTGGCGGCGCTGGCCCAGTGTTCGGGCGCGGTGTGCCTGATCACCGACTTCGAACGCGAGGAGCGCGCCACCGACGGCGCCGGGGCCGCCAGCCGGGTCGATCTGCTGTTCGGCGCCCGCCCGGGGGTGGAGGGCACGCGCTGGTGGTGGGATCTGGCGCCCCCGGGCGAGGAGGGCCGGCACCTGCGCGTGCGTCACCGCGTCATGGGAGGGCGCTTCCTTGCGGAAGGGGGAGGGCGCTTCCTTCCGGAAGGCCCGTCCGACGCCGCGCTGGCCTGCGCGCCCGTTCCCTGATACCACGGCCCGCTTCCTTATGATCGGCCCCCTTCCAACCGGAGAAAACACATGGCCCCTCCGTCCCGCCGAGCCGTGTTGCTCGACCGCGATGGCACGATCAACGTGGATGTCCATTACCTGTCCGACCCCGACCAGCTGCGCCTGTTGCCCGGCGCCGCCCAGGGATTGCGCCGGCTGCAAGCGGCCGGGTTCGCGTTGATCGTCGTCACCAATCAGTCGGGGGTGGCGCGCGGCGTGATCGATCCCGAGGTGCTCGATCGCATCCACGATCGCTTTCATGCCTTGCTGGCCGAGGAAGGCGTGACCCTCACCGGCCTTCATGCCTGCGTGCATGGTCCCGACGACGATTGCGCCTGTCGCAAGCCCCGCCCCGGGCTGGTCGAGGCCGCCCAGGCCCTGACTCCGTTCGATCCCGCCCAGTCCTACATGATCGGCGACAAGCAGGCGGACCTGGATCTGGGGCTGGGCGTGGGCGCCTGTTCCATCCTGGTGCGAACCGGGCATGGGCGCGAAACCG
Source organism: Pararhodospirillum oryzae (assembly GCF_007992075.1). Classification (GTDB taxonomy): domain Bacteria; phylum Pseudomonadota; class Alphaproteobacteria; order Rhodospirillales; family Rhodospirillaceae; genus Pararhodospirillum; species Pararhodospirillum oryzae. Next base: position 9,765 of record NZ_BJZO01000054.1, on the reverse strand, counting down.
AGGCCGAGGGCGCCCCGGGCGCGGCCTTCGTGGCCGACTCCCTGGACGAGGCGGCGTCGTTCATTCTGGCCCGCGAGGCCGCCCGGTAATCAGCCCAGGCGCTGGGCGCCGTCCAGGCGGATCACCGATCCGTTCAGCATGGGGTTCTGGCACACCGCCACCACGAAGCGGGCGAATTCGTCGGCATGGCCCAGGCGGGCCGGAAACACGCACGCGGCTTCCAGACCCTGACGGACCTCGGGGGTCAGGCCGGCGCTGACCATGGGTGTTTCAAACACTCCGGGTGCGATCGCCACCACCCGGATGCCATGGCGGGCCAGCTCGCGCGCGGCCGGCAAGGTCAGGGCCGCCACCGCGCCCTTGGAGGCGGCATAGGCCCCCTGGCCGGTCTGGCCTTCAAACGCCGCGATCGAGGCCGTGTTGACGATCACCCCCCGGGCGCCGTCCGGGGTCATGGGCTCAAGCGCCGTCATGCGCGCCGCCGCCCGGCTCATCACCGTCACCGTGCCCATCAGGTTGACCTCGATCGTGCGCCGGAACGAGTCCAGGTCGATCGGGCCATCGCGGCCCACCAGCCGCCCGGCGCTGAAGATTCCGGCGGCGTTGACCACGAGGCGGGCCGGGCCGTGGACCGCCGCCGCTTGGTCGAGGGCGGCCGTGACCGAGGCTTCGTCGCACACGTCGCACACCAGCCCCAGGGCCCGGGGGCCCAGCGCCGCCGCCGTTTCCTTCACCGTGTCGCCGGCCCGGTCGAGCAGGGCCACCCGCGCGCCCGCGTCCACCAGGGCCGCCGCCGTGGCCCGCCCGAGGCCCGAGGCGGCCCCCGTCACCACGGCTACCGATCCGTTCACGTGCATGGGTGCCCCCCCCTCGTCCAACGGGCAAAGGGGGTCCCCTTCGCCGTTTCTTTGTTATCGGGAGAGGCTATCGCGGGACTTGCGTTTACGTCAACGTCAATGGCAGGGCAAAAACCCACCCTGTTCAGTGGACCACGGGCGGGGGGCCTTGCCCGGGAAAACCACCGAACTGCTGTTCGAGCGCCAGGCGGGCGCAGCCGATGAGCATGCCCACGTCCTTGCCCACCACGGCGAGCGCTTCTTGCTCCAGATGGGTCAGGGTTTCCCACAAAAGGCGGGCCTGGTCCTTTTTCGGAGGGTTGTCCGGATCCACTGCCTTGGTCACGCCTTTACCTCCTCGCCGAAAACCCATGGTCGCGGGGGCTCCGGATTCAACCGTCATGCCCCATCCGCCCCCCCTGATGCTGACGGAATGGTCGAATCTGTCAAGGGACGGGTCAATCCGCCTGAAATGCAGGTCATCCCTGCCAAAAGGACAGGGCGGAAAAACCAAGGTTCTCCAAAGGGAAGGACCGGACGCCGGACGGCTGGAAAAAAGTCTAGGAAAAAGTCGGGGCCTCGGTTTGATCCGTCCGGAGGACCTGACCATAAGACTCGCCCCCTCAAGCGGCCGGGGCCGCCTCTGCCCGCCGGTGCCTCCCGCGACTCGAGAGGCACCAACCGGCCTTTTCCCTACGCCAGCGACCCCTCGGCCGGAGCCGGGGGCAGGGGATGGAAGCGCATCGGCGCGCCCAGGGGAGCCCCCTGAAGCTCGCCCTCGCGCATCACCACGTGGCCCCGAATCACGGTCATCACCGGCCAGCCCGTGACCGTGTGGCCGTTGAAGGGAGTCCACCCGCAGCGGCTGGCGCTCCAGGCGTCGGTGATCTCGCGGCGGGCCGAGAGGTCAACCACCGTCAGGTCGGCATCGAACCCCACGGCGACGCGGCCCTTGCCGGCGATGTCGAACAGGCGCGCCGGTCCGGCGCTGGTCAGGTCCACGAAGCGCTCCAGGCTGAGGCGCCCGGCGTGCACGTGATCAAGCATCACCGGCACCAGGGTTTGCACGCCGGGCATGCCCGAGGGGCTGGCCGGATAGGGCCGGGCCTTTTCCTCGCGGGTGTGGGGCGCGTGATCGGATCCGATGACATCCACGATTCCCTGATCCAGGGCCGTCCACAACGCGGCCCGGTGGCGGGCGTCGCGAATCGGCGGGTTCATCTGGGCCAGGGTGCCCAGGGTCTCGTAGGCCTCGGGTGCGGCCAGGGTCAGGTGCTGCGGCGTTACCTCGACGCTGGCGATATCGCGGTAGGCCTGCAACAGGGCCATTTCCTCGGCGGTGGTGACGTGCAGCACATGCACCTTGCGCCCGGTCTCGCGCGCCAGGGTCAGCAGGCGGGCGGTGGCGCGCCGGGCGGTTTCGGCGTCGCGCCACTCGGCATGGGCGGCCACCGGCGCCCCCTCGGCGACCAGGGCGCGGCGTTCGCGCAGGCGGGCCTCGTCCTCGCAGTGCACGGCCACCCGGCGGATGCCCGAGGTCAGCACCCGGCGCAGCACGTCGTCGTCCTCGACCAGCAAGGTGCCGGTGGACGACCCCATGAACACCTTGATGCCGCAGCAGCCAGGCGCCCGTTCCCAGCCGCCCAGGGCGTCGGCGTTGTCGGCGCCCGCCCCCAGGTAAAACGCGTGATCGCACCAGGCCCGCGCGCGCGCGCGGGCCAGCTTGTCCTTGAGCGCGGCGAGCGAATCGGTCGGCGGCGTGGTGTTGGGCATTTCAAACACCCCGCACACGCCCCCCAGCACGGCGGCCCGGGTGCCGCTTTCCAGGTCTTCCTTGTGTTCCAGGCCCGGCTCGCGGAAATGCACCTGGGTATCGATCACCCCGGGCAGCACGTGGAGCCCGGCGCAGTCCACCACCTGGGCCGCGTGTCCGGGGTCCAGGGCGCCGATCGCCGCCACGTGGGGCCCCCGGACGCCGACGTCGGCCCGAACGGTGCGCCCGGGCAGAACCACCGTGCCGCCGGTCAAGATCAGGTCGAAGGTCTCGGTCATGGCGCGGTCCTTTCCGTGTGACAACAGGGGGCGGCCCCTCGGGCGGCCGTTATCCCGGGGTGGCTAGGCAGTGGAACACGTCGCCCTCGGGAGCCAGCCCCCCGACATGGCGCCGGTGCCACAAGGCATAACTGAGCAGGACCCACGCCCCCAGGGCCGCGTCCTTGCGCGGGCTTTCAAACAAGGCGCGCACCGCCTGGGGCTCGGCCAGGGCTTGCACCGCCGGGACCGCCGCGACCAGGGCGCCAAGGCGCGGGCCATGGGCGTGGATCCACTGCCCCACCGGCACCGTGAAGCCCTGCTTGGGCGCGAACGCGTTCGTCGCCGGCAGATGGCGGTCCAGCCACGCGCGCAGCAGCCACTTGCCGCGCCCGCCCCGGATCTTGAGATCGTCGGCCAGCGGCAGGCAGAAGGCCGCCACCTCGGGGTCCACGAAGGGCACCCGCCCTTCCACCCCGTGCGCCATCAAGCAGCGGTCGAGCTTGTTCAGCAGGTCGTGGGGCAGCCAGTCGGCGCAGTCCACCCGCTGGGCCTGGATCAGGCGCGAGCCGCCCAGGGCCCGGGCCCGGGCCTCGGCCCCGGCGATGCCCTGGCGCCAGGCGCGGGACTGCGCGCGCAAGACACCCAGGCCTTCCAGCAAGCCGGTCCGGCGCAAGGGGCGGCCAAACGGCCACGGGCGGCGGGCATGGCGATAGCGGCCATAGCCGCCCAGCATCTCGTCGCCCCCCTCGCCACACAGCACCACCTTGACCTCGGTCCGGGCGGCCCGGGCCAGCAGCCAGGTGGGAACAATGGCGTAATCGGCCACCGGATCATCGAGGGCCGCCACCATGGCCGGCAGGTGGTCGAGAAAATCGCGTTCGCGCACCGGCACCACCACATGCCGGGCCCCGACGGCGCGCGCGGCATCGCGGGCCGGCTCGGCTTCGTCGGGCGCGCCGCCCTCGGGGAAACTGGCGGTGAACGCCAGCACCGGCCGGTCGCCCAGGCGGGCCATCAGGGCCAGGACAGCGCACGAATCGATGCCCCCCGACAAGAACAGGCCATAGGGCACGTCGGCGCGCTGGTGCACGGCGACACTGTCGGCCAGAACCCGGTCCAGTTCCGCCAGCGGATCCTTGGGCGTAACCAGGGGCGTGGGCGTGGGGGGCAGGGCCTCGCGGTGGTGACGGGCGACGATGCGGCCATCCTCGATCACCAGAAGCTCGCCCGGGGCCACGCGGTGAATGCCCGCGAAGGCGGTTTCGGTCCCGCACGTGAACTGAAGCTGAAGCAGCTGGTCGCGCGGGCCCGGGTTTTCCACCGCGTCCACCAGGCGGGCCGCGATCAGGGCCTGGGGCTCGCTGGCAAAGGCCACGCCCCACGGGGTTTCGGCGATGTACAGGGGCTTGATGCCAAACGGATCACGATGCAGCACCAGGCGCCGGGGGCCCGGATCCCACAGGGCGAAGGCCACCATGCCCCGCAAGGCCCCGGCCCCGTCCACGCCGTGATCGGCGTACAGGGGCAAGATCGGTTCGCAATCCGAGTGGGTGCGAAACCGGGTTTCCCCGAGCATCTGGCGCAGCAGGGGATCGTTGTAGATTTCGCCGTTGGCGACCAGAACCCGGCCGGCGTCGTCGATCAGGGGCTGATCGCCGCTCACCAGGTCCACGATGGCAAGCCGGGTCTGGACCAGCAGCACCCCCGGGGCCTCGTGCAGCCCGCTGCCATCGGGGCCGCGATGGGCCAGGGCCTTGATCAGACGCGCCGCCAGCCCTTCGGGCGGCTCTCGTCCCGGCAGACACGCGAGCCCCGCGATTCCACACATGGCAGGTCCCTTCAGGCGGCCGGAGCCGGGGGGTGGGCGGCGCCGGTCCGTTCGGCCGCGCGCTGCGCCACCACCTGTTCAAAGAACGCCCGGTAGGCGCCCACCACCTTTTCCTCGGTGAAGCGGGCCTGATAGCTTTCCCAGCCGCCCCGGGCCAGGGCTTCTTGCAACGCGGGCGATTCCAGGGTCTGGCGGATGGTCTGGGCCAGGGCCCGGGGATCGTCGACCGGCACCAGCAGGCCGTCTTCCCCGTGGGTGATCAGGCTCGCCGGGCCGTGGGTGGCGGTGCAGATCAGCGGGCGGGCCTGGGCCCAGGCTTCCAGCACCACGTTGCCGTGCGGCTCGTGACGCGAGGGGAACACAACCAGGTCGGCGGCGGCATACAAGGCGGCGGTGTCGTCGCGCCAGCCCAGGAAGCGCACGCGCGGCTTGATGCCCAGCTCGCGGGCCAAAGCCTCCAGGTCCGCGCGCAAGGGGCCGTCGCCCGCCAGCCACAAGTACGCATCGGGCACCTGGGCCAGGGCGCGCAGCAGGGTATCGAAGGCCTTGTTTTCATGCAGGCGCCCGAGCGCGAAGATCAAGGGCACGTTGTCGGGGGTGTACAAGGTCTTGCGCGCCGCCGGCTCGCCCCGGTCCAGGGGCACGAAATTGGGCAGGTGCACGGTGCGCTCGCGCGGGAAGCCGGAGGCCACCACGTGCTCGCGGATATCCTCGGTTAGGCAGACCAGCCAGTCACAATGACGATAATACTTGATGTCGTAGAAACCGCCCAGGCGCGCGCACAGCACATGCGAGCCCGTTGGCGTGAACCGGGCGCCCCGGTTCATCCAGGCGAGCGCCACGGCGGGCTTGAAGCGCGTGATTTCCTGGCGCATGCGCACCATGGTCTTGAGGTCGAGCCGGCCCCCAAAGGGGAGCAGGACCGGACGAAGCCCCGCCTCCTGCAGGCGGTCGATGCGACCGGACGCCGGACGGGTCAAGATGTGCTGATGCGCGCCAGCGCGGTGCAGGCCGATGCACAGCCGTTCGAAGAACAGTTCCGCCCCGCCTTGTTCGGCACCGGCCATGACTTGAAGGATACGCAGGTCCATCGGGCACTCCAGGAGAAGCGGCAAGGACGGCAGGCCTGTTAATCATAGCGGCCCGTGGCCCTTGGCGCCAGAAAGCTTGAACCGTTGGTCTGTACGAGAACGGGATTACACGGTCATCAGGCGTTCCATGGACAGGGCCACGGTTTCCCAGGCGCGACGCCGTTCCGGGCGGGCGGCGGTACCCGCCAGCGAGCGCCACACCTCGGGGCCGCGCAGGATTTCAAGGGTCACGTTGGCCAGGGCCTCGGTATCGGGCACCAGATAGCCGCTCTCGCCGTTGACGATGCGGTCGGCGCAGGCGCCCCGCTGGCGGGCCACGGCGGGCAGGCCCGAGGCCTGCGAGTCGGCCAGGGTCCAGCAGATCATATCCTGGGGATGACCGGGATACACATGGACGCGGGCCTTCTGGTAGACCTCGGCCATCGCCTTCGAGGGCAAGGGCGCGCGGACCTCCACCCCCGCCGGCGCCAGCGCGCGCGCGCGCGCCGCCAGCGCCCCCAGGGGCGAGAGGGGGTCGAGGGGGCCCGATTCCGGCTCCAGCATGCATGCAAGGCGCGCGGAATACACATGCAAGGCGGCGGCGGGAATGGCGGGATGGATCCGCTCCTCCCACAGATCAAGCACCTCGGCCAGGCCGTGCAGGGGGTGGGTGGTGACGATGGCCACCGGCGGCTCGGGCGGTTCGGGCCGGGCGTGGCCGTCCCAGGCGGGGCGGAACACCGGGTCGATGCCACAGGGCACCACCGTGCCGCCGCCCACGGGCGAGGCGTTGTAGGCGGCGAGGCCGGGCAGGGCCAGGGCGGGCCGGAAGGCCTCGATGGCGGCGCGTCCGTCCGGCCGGCCCAGGGCCTCGGGCGTTCCCAGCGCCCACAGCACCCGGGCGGGCGCGTCCGGGCAGCGATGAAACAACGCGGGATCGGCCACCGCGATCACCGCGTCGGGGGGCTCGCCGGGCAGGAGGGCATCGTTTTCGACCGGGAGCGGCGACCACAGCACCCCGGACACGCAAGTAGTGCGCGGCGCGCGGTTGAGCACCTGAACCTCGTGGCCCCGATCGGCCAGGGCGGCGGCCAGGGCGCACACCGCCCGTTCCAGCCCCCCCAGGGGGCGCCGGGCCGGCGTTTCGCCGTCATAGACCGCGCCATCCTCGATCAGGACGATTCTCATGCCATTTCCTCCAGCGGCCGCCGCCAGCGCGATCCGGGGCGGCCTCCATGGAGCACCGCGCGTTGAACCGGATCCGGGCCTGGTGCTCTAACTCTTTGTTTTTACGCTTTGCTTATTCGGAAAGCGGTTTGCGCTTCTCGGGTCTCACTCTAGCGTGCGTGTTCCGGCTTGCCAACGGGCCCTTGCTCAAGGCCTTGGTCCGGGGGACCCGGGAACCACGGGCGAAGGGCCCCGGAGCGGGATCCGAAAAGCGCGAACCGCTCCGGATCTGTTGTTTTCGGGAAAAGCGGCCCCCTTTTTTCCGGACCAATCCTTACGGGGAGAGGGGGGGCGGCGCGGGATCGGTTTCGCCGGAGTCCGCGCCGGAATCGGCCGGTTCCTCGTCGCGTTCCCAGATCACATCATAGAGGCGCTGGGGCTCGCTCACGCCCTTGAGAGGGGTTTCGCCCCGCGAGCGGAAGAAGAGAGTCTTGCCCTGGGTCAGCTCCCGCACGACGCTGGAGCACAGAATTTCGCCGGGTCCGGCTTCGGCGCAGATGCGCGCGGCCAGGGTAACCGCCAGGCCAAAATAATCGTTTTCCTCGACCACCGGCTCGCCGGCATTGATGCCGATGCGAACCGACAAGGGATTCTCGGGCGAGCTGGCATTATAGGCGGCAATGCCGCGCTGGACCTCGGCCATCGCCTCGACGGCCTGCGAGACGACGGGAAAAACCGCCATGATGCCGTCGCCGGTATGCTTGACCTCGCGGCCACCGAACCGGTTCAGGGCCGAGCGCACCAGCGTGTTGTGGATGCGCGTCACCCCGCGCGAGACCGCGTCGCCCACCCGGCTGTTCAAGGCGGTGGACTCCACAATGTCGGTGAACACGATGGCCACGGTGCTCGACGAGGCGCTATGCGTTGGCGGCGCCGACCATTCCGCCATGGTCGCCGGCAGGTCGCGGAAGGGATCGGCATCCTGGGTCAGCAGGTGCCCCATGGCCTCGCGCCCCTGGCTCATCATGCGCATGTAGCGCGGTTCGAGGGCGTATTCGTCGAGCTTGTCCATGAACATCTGGGCAAGCGCGGCGCGGGTGCCCATCACCTCCAGGGTTTCGCGCAGCAAGGGGCGCAGGGCAAGCGGTCCCAGGCCCAGGCGCTGGCCCAGCATGTCGATCCCACCGGCCAGGTAGAGGTTGAGGCCAAAGCGGGCGAAAACATCCAGGGGAGGGCGCGTTCCCTTCAGGATTCCCACCGCGCCGCCCAGGAACGCCATGGCCAGGCGCCGGCCCTGCTCCTGCTCGGGGCTGAGGGTGGGGGCGGGGGCCGCCTGCGTGCTTTCCTTCCGGGCGGCGGCCTCGCGCCGGGCGGCCTCCCGGGCCTCGGCCTCGCGCTGGGCGGCTTCCTCCCTTTCGCGCTGCTCGGCCTTTTCGCGCCGGGCCCGTTCGCGGGCGGTTTCGGTTTCGAGAACCGGGGGGGGGCCGGGTTCTTCTTCCATCAGCGAAACGGGATCCACCTGTCCCTCGGGCCAGTGGGCGGCGGTGGTCTTGGGCAGGCGGGCATCCTCGGCGGTGGCCGGAACCGGCATGGCGCGGGGGCCGTCGTCGAGGCGGCGGCGCAGTTTCTCGTCGCCCCGCAGCAGGCTGGCAAAGGGAATGAGGCGCCGGCCGATCACCGCCGTGCAGATCAGGAAAATCGCCAGGAAAAGGCCGAACAGCAGCGAGCCCAGGTTCCCCTGGGCCACCGTGAACCCCAGGGACGAAATCAGGTTCAGCAAGGCCGGCACCAGGGCGGTGCTCAACGACGCCAAAATCAGGCTGGCGCTCAAGACCAGCAGCACCCGGCCCAGAATGTCGGCGGTTGACGCGTTCACGGCGCGGGCGCGCAACGCCTCGGGATCGCTGTAGATTTCCAGGCCTTCGGGAATCTGGGCGTTGGGTCGTGCCCCCGTGCTGGCGGTGCCGGCGGCCGTGGGGGCGGGGCCCCCGATCCATTGCCCGGGGCGGCCCTCTTTCAGGCGGGGGCTCAGGTAAACGACTTCTTCCGCCGACCCGAGCCCGTTCGTATTATAGGTTTCCCGGACCACCTTGGTGGCCTGGCCGGTGCGGTTTTCCAGGTCCCTGGCTTCGCTCACGGCCTCGTCGCGTTCGCTGCTGGCGAATCGCTGGCGCAGGCTCCAGCCGTTGGCTTCAAGGACATACAATTCATAGTGGACGACGGCTGGCATATCGACCGTGCTTCTGGCAGGTTATCCCATCCGACCGGCCCGAACCCCGCGTCGCGGGCGGCAGGCCGCAGGGGTGACCCGGCCTGGGGGCGAAACAAAACCTCTCCTCGCGACGGAGGCCGCAAGGAGGGAGTTGCAGGTCAGGCCCCCTCTAGGTCGATATGTAGGCGGATTTGCCCCGAAACGCAATTCAAAGCGCGTGACAAGTCCGCTGGCCCCTCAAAACGGATGGCGGCCCTCCCTCTTGGGGAGGGAGGCCGCCAGGCCGGAGAGGGCGAGGGAACGCGAACGCCCTTACTTCTTCAGGCCAAAGCCCGCGAAGCGCTTGTTGAACTTCGCCAACTGCCCTCCGCTGTCGATCAGACGGTGCACGCCCGTCCACGCCGGATGGGACTTGGGGTCGATATCCAGGCGCAAGCTGGTCGCCTTCATGGTCGAGCGGGTGGTAAACTCGCTCCCATCGGTCATCTGGACGGTGACCTCGTGATAGTCAGGGTGGATGTCCTTTTTCATCGCCTCGCTCTCCCGCGAAAAAGAGCGGGTCTTATACAGAGGACCCGCCAGGGGCGCAAGACAAATGGCGCGCCGGGGCGGGGCAAT
>NZ_BJZO01000053.1 GCF_007992075.1 Pararhodospirillum oryzae | reverse complement strand
CCGGGGGCGGGGGCGGGGGGCGGAGGCTCGACCGCGCCCGCGCTGGCGGTCCGGGTGGGGGCGGCCGCCGCCGGGGCGGCGGTGGCGGGCGCGGCGCGGCCCAGAAGGTCGAACGCCACGCTGGAGCCGCTGCGGAAGTGGCGCACCGAGCCGCCGGGCGCCAGGGGCAGGGTCACCGTGAGGCTGCCGGCGTCGGAGGTGGCGCGCACGCCCTTCTGGCCGTCGGGCATGTCGGCGTCGAGGCGGCCGGCGTTGATGCGGCCCGGGCGGCCAAAGCGCACCACGGCCTTGCCGTCCTGGGTCTTGACGTCATAGGGGACCTCGCGCGGCCAGTCGAAGACCACGCGGAAAAAATCGTCATGTTCGCCGGTGCGCACGGGCACCTGGGCGGGCGACTCGGGTGTCGCGGCGCCGCGCGAGGCCGGCGCGGGGCGGGCCTGGGCGCTTGGGGGGGGCGTGGTCGAGGCCGGGGCGCCGGCCGGGGGGCCCATCAGATCGACGACCACGGCGTTGCCCGAGCGGAAGGCGCGGGGCGTGAAGGTGCCCTTGAGGGGGAACGAAACCGTGCGCCGGTCCGAACTCACGCGCCCCGCGCCCACGTAGCCGGGCATGACCTGGGCCACGCTGTCGAGGGAGCCCGAGAAGGGCCGGTCGAACTGAACGACCAGGGCGCCGCCCACCACGTCGGCGCTGTACGAGACCGGGCCGGTCCAGTCGAACACGATGCGGCCGAAATCGGCGTGCGGGGCGGCGCGCACTTCCTGGGCCCACGACGGCGCGCAGGCCAGGAGCATGCTGCCCAGAACCAGAACCCAGGTCAGAAACCAGAAGGAAGCGGGTCTTGCGCGGGGCCGAGCCTGCCTCATGATCCCTTCCTTTCCCCAAGGACCAGCACATAAAGATCCATGGATCCGTCGGTGGGCGGCGCGGGGCGGATCCGGACATCAAGGGCGCGGGCGAACCCGGCGCCGCGCAGGGCATCGGCGGCGGCGCTCGCGCGATCAAGCGCGGCCTGCCAGGCGGCCCCGTCGCGCGCCGGCGCCCGAGAGAGGGCGATTTCGGTCGCGGGCACGGTGGCCACGATCATGACCCGGTTGTCAAGGCGGTCGAGAAGCAGGGCAAGGTCGCTCAAGGGGCCGTGGGACCACAGGGCAGGGGGGGGGCGGACCAGGATTTCGTCGCCGGCCTGAAGGATCTCGACTTGCTCCAGGGCCGGAATGCGCGCCAGGCCGTCGCGCAGCACCACCGCCAGGTATTCGGTCGCGGCGGCGCGGGGTGGCGCGATGGTGGCGATATTGGCTTCCACCCGCGCGGGGCGGGTTTCGATGGCGACCGGCGCCTCGGCCCGGGTGGACAGCACGCCAAGGCGGAAGCGCTCCAAGGTCACGGGCTCAAGGGTGGTCATGGAAAACAGCATCACGAAAAACGCGAACAGCAGCAGCACCAGATCGGCGAAGGTCACCATCCAGATGCCGGTGTTGGATCCCGTGGCGGGCACGCTGCCGGCGGACACGGCGCCGAGGTCGGCCTGGGGCGCATCGAACAGGGTCATGGCCGGCCCTCGTCGTCGGCGGGAGCCGCGAGGCGGAAGGTCAGGGTCACGCGGTCCAGGGGGCCGGGGCTGAGGCCGACGCTCAAGGAGTCGGGGGGCGCGCCCCGCCGGTAGGCCAGGCGCGCGAGCGCCACGGCCCGGCTTCGCTCCAGGCTTCCGGCCTCGGGCAACGCGGCGTCGGTGGCGCCTCCGGTGGACAGGGCGATATCCATGGCCCGGGCCTGCCCGGCGGGGGGCGAGGCCAAGGCCGCGATCACGCGGTCGAACAGGGCTTCGCGCCCGGGGCGCAAGGTGGCGGTGCCAGGCAGGAACAGGGCCTCGGCCGTGAAGGTGGCGACCAGCACCGTGCCGCCCTCGCGTTCGCTGACCTGGGCGGCTGGAATCTCGGCTTGGAACAAGCTGCCGATTTCGGCCGTCACCTGGCGGGCGGGCGCCACCACCCGCCCCGACTGACTGGGGTAGGGATCGGGGGGGCGGATCGTGCCGGGGCCGGAAAAGGTTTCGGTCAGGCTGGTGACGACGGCATGAATCCGCTCGCTTTCAGGGGGAGCGAGGCTGACCAGCGCGATGAAGAACGCAAGCAAGACCAGGTAGAGCGACAGGAAAAGGGACTGGGCGCCACTCAGGCCCGTCCGTTCCGTCCCCGCGTGCGTCCCGTCGTCCATGCCGCTTGAGTCCATCCAAAGATATGCCGCCCCGGTTCCCGCAGAGCCCGGCGGGCCGGGGCGCGTTCAGTCGCCAGGAACTGGAAAAGCCACGCCAAAAGACGATACCGCCGACCTCTGAAAGGAGTGTTAACCCCACTCAGCGCGGAGGAAAAGGGGCCGGGACACACAAAAAGGGAGAAAAAGGAGCGCACCCTCCCGGATGTTTTACCGGGAAGGATCCGTATCGTCCCGCCCGCGAAACCCCTGGGCGATGACGTAGACCTCGGGCGACTCGGGGCGGCTGGCGGCGGGCTTGGCATGGCGCACCTGGGTGCACAGGCGCTTCATGCGGGCCAGCAACTCGCCCTCGGTTCCCCCCTGGAACACCTTGCAGCAGAAGGCTCCCCCGGGGGCGAGGATCGATTCGGCGAAATCCCAGGCGGTTTCGGCCAGCGCCATCACGCGCAGGTGGTCGGTCTTGCGGTGGCCGGTGGTTGGCGCGGCCATGTCGGAGAGCACCAGGTCGGCCGGTCCCCCCAGGGTTCCGGTCAGCAGGGCCGGGGCGTCGTCGGCCATGAAGTCGTGCACCAGGCAGCACGCGCCGGGGATTTCGTCCCAGGGCAGGATGTCGATGCCCACGACGCGCCCGCCGCCCCCGCTTTGCAGGCGGGTGCGTTCAACCACCACCTGGGTCCAGCCGCCCGGGGCGGCGCCCAGGTCGACAACGCGCAGGCCGGGGCGCAGGAGGTGGTAGCGGTCATCCAGTTCCATCAGCTTGAAGGCGGCGCGCGAGCGCAGGCCCCGGCGCCGGGCTTCCTGGACGTAGGGGTCGTTGAGCTGGCGTTGCAGCCACTGGGTGGACGACGTGGTGCGACCGCGCGCCGTGCGCACCCGCACGGTGAGGTCGCGGGCGTCGGTGGCGTGGCTTCCCGAGCGGGAGCTGGTTCCGCCACCCCGGCGGGACGGCGGCTTAGGCGAGGGCATCGGCGATTTCCCTGAACGAAGGGGGAGGGGCGCCCGTCTCGGCGGCTCCGCCGCGCGCGGGCACGGCGGTGGACGGCGGGCGCCGGGGCGTGCAGGACGGAGCGGTGGCGGCGGGCCCGGGGGCCATCAGGTCCATTAAAAGGCCTTCGCGGATGCCGCGATCGGCCACGCGCAGGTCAGGGACGGGCCACAACGACAAGATGGCTTCCAAGATGGCGCAGCCGGTCAGCACCAGGTCGGCGCGCTCGCGCCCGATGCACGGATGCGCCATGCGGTCGGCCGGGGTCATGGCCAGCAGGCGGCGCCCGACGGCGCGCACCTCGGCGACCGACAAGGTCAGGCCATCGATGCGCGCCCGGTCGTAGCGCGGCAGGTCCAGGGCCACGGCGCCGGCGGTGGTGACGGTGCCACTGGTGCCCAGCATCGACAAGGCGCCGCCGAACACATGCTCGCGCATGGCGTGGCTGCGATCGAAGCTCAGCAGGCGGGCGCGGACATAGGCCACGATATCGGCGTGCAGGCGGGTGGACAGATGGCCGCCGCCCACGGCCTCGGCCATGGTGACGACTCCGAGCGGCAGGCTTTCCATGGCCCGGATGGCGCCCAGGCGTGGCCCGGCGGCGGTCTGGGCGACCTCGGCCAGGGTCAGCTCGGTGCTGCCGCCCCCGATGTCGAAGACCAAGGTAAGCGGGGTATCGGCGCGCAGCAGGGGGGCGCAGCCGGCCAGCGCGAGACGGGCTTCCTCGCGCGCGGGGATGACCTCCAGGGCCAGGCCGGTGCGCGCGTGCACGCGGGCCAGGAAATCGGAGACATTGGCGGCCGAGCGGCACGCGGCGGTGGCCACGCAGCGGGCGGCCTCCACCCCATGGCGGCGCATGCGCTGGGCACAGATGTCGAGCGCGTCCAAGGTCCGTTCCATGGGGGCGTCGCCCAGCTGGCCGGTGGCGTGCAGGCCTTCGCCCAGCCGGGTGATGCGCGAAAACGAATCGATGACGCGAAAGCCGGCGTCGCGGCGCTGGGCGATCAGCAGGCGGCAGTTATTGGTGCCCAGGTCAAGAGCGCCCAACACGCTGGGAATCGGCGAGGGTCCCATGGCCTGGTCCCCGTTTCGCGGCCGTCCGGGCAAGGGACGCGGCCGGGAGGGGGGACGCTCGGGTCCTGAGGGGTGGGGCACGCCGACTCCTTCTTCCTGGGTTCGGGGTTCGCAAGACTCGGAACTCCAGCCGGAAGGCTCCGGGGAGGCTTCCGCTGGTCCAGAGTCAGCGGGTCATTGTAGGCCCCGCCCGAGGATGGGACCAAGCGCAGATTTTTTCCACGGGTGTCGATTTTTTGAAATTGGGGGTTTTCAAGGCTCCGCCCTCGTGCTAATAACCGCCCCCTCACGACGGCCCGCCTGTTTTCTGGTTTTCCGAAAAACGCGCCCCGTTGTGACATCCCTGGTGGGGGATAGTTTAACGGTAGAACTGCGGACTCTGACTCCGTCAGTCCTGGTTCGAATCCAGGTCCCCCAGCCAACAAGAAGCCCCGTCAGGCAATCCCCTGGCGGGGTTTTTTGTTGGCTTGTTGTGACCGGGGTGCTGGGAATACCGCTCAGATCATCAGGGGCGTTCCGCCGGGCTTTTGCCGCAGCACGCCGGAAAGGAGGGTGAGGCCGCGTTCAAGCCGCGCTTCATCCGGTTCGTGACTGATGCACAGCCGGATGGCTTCCGGGGCGTCCCCCCCATGCATCGCAAAACGCCGTCCCTCGCTGACCAGAACCCCAAGACGGGCGCATTCCGCGCAGAAGGCATCGGCGCGCCATCCTTCCGGCAGGGGAATCCACACGTGAAAGCCTTCCGAGGCAACGATCCCGTCGTGCCCCAGAACGCGCCCTACAAGCTGCTGGCGGCGCGACGCGGCGCGGCGCTGATCGTTGGTGAGCGTGGTTGCCGTTCCCTCCTTGATCAACCGGTAGGCCACCTCCAGGGTCATGGGAGGAGTCATCCACGTGCTTAAGTTGACCGATTGGTGCAGCGCGGGGGCGAATGTCCGGGGGGTTTTCAGGAAGCCGACCCGCAGGCCGGGGGCAACGGTCTTGGACAGACTGGTGACATACAAGGTCGTCTCCGGGGTCCTCCGTGCGAGAGGGGCCGGCTTGTCGTGCTTGAGGGGCCCGAACACATCGTCTTCGATCAGAAGGACGCCGTACCGATCGGCGATGTGCGCGATCCTCGACCGGCGCGCCTCTGAAAGCGTGATCGTCGTGGGGGCTTGCAAGGTCGGGGTCAGGTAGAAGGCCTTGGGATTGGCCCCGCGGCACCAGGTCTCGAACGACTCCGGCACCACGCCTTCCCCGTCCATCGCGACCGCCGCCGTTCGGATGTTGAGGCGCGCCGCCATGGCGAGAACCGGTGTGTAGGTCAGCGCCTCGACCAGCAACAGGTCGCCGGGCTGCAGCAGTGCCATCAGGATGCACAGAATTCCGTGTTGCCCCCCGATGACGGGGATCACCTCGTCAAGATCCGCCTTCACGCCGCAGGTCTCAAGCCACATCCGACCCGCCTCGCGGTGACGGACGAGGTCCGCGTCGGTCTGCTCATCCAGCAAGGAGCGCAAGCCCTCCTCCCGGGCGATTTCCGACATCACACGCCGGATATGCGGCTCGGCCAGCCCGGGCAGGGGCAGGTTGCGGGAAAGGTCGATGGGCCCGCTGTCCGTTCGGCACAGCGTCTGCGGTTCGGCCCGGGCTGGATCGGCGCTGGCCGCGCGCACGAAGGTCCCCCGGCCAACCTCGCCTTTCAGGAGCGCCCGTTTCACGGCTTCGGCGTAGGCCCGGCTGGTCGTGTTGGGGGAGAGGCCGAGGTGATAGGCCAGTTCGCGGTGCGGCGGCAGGCGTGTTCCGGCGGGCAACCGGCCCGTCGCGATGTCGTGCGCCAGGGCTTCCACGATCTGGAGATATTTGGGGCCGTTTCGGTTCGACAGGTCGGGCAGCCAAATTGCCATCAGATCAATCTTCCCATTGCATCCGGATAAAGGTGGATGCACTTGCTGGGGGCGTCAATTCATTTGGCGGGTCTCTGTCATGGCGCTTTCTTCTCCGTCAACCGGGAAGGGCATCGCTCTTTCCCTCGTCTGCCTCGTGATGCTGGGCATCATGCCGATTCTTTCGAACCTGCGCGGCGCCGATGTCGGAGCCCTTGGTTTTGCCTTCGCGCTTTCCGCCTGGCAGGTCGTGTTCGCGGCGCCTCTTTTCGTTTGGGAAAGGGACCGCGGGCGCCGGGCGGGGCTGGGTTTTGATCTTCCCCGCCGTGAACGGGGCCGGATGATCCTTGTCGCGCTGTTCACGGGGACTTTGTTCGGCCTTGCGACCTATCTCTATGTTCTTGGCATCGAAAAGGCCGGGGCGACGAACGCCGCCATCGCGATCCAGGCCTATCCGCTGTTCGCGATTCTTTGGGAAACCCTGTTCCTCAGGCGTCGCAAGCGCGCCGTCGAACTGGCCTTGACCACGGTGTTGATCGGCTCGCTCTACTTCCTTGGCACGGGGGGCACGTTCAGGATGTCGGGGCTGTCCTCCTGGTTCCTGGTTTCGCTCGGGGTCCCCTTCCTGTGGAGCGTCGCGCATGTGATCATCAAGGAAGAACTAAGGAACACGCCCATCACGCCCGTTCAGATCACCTTCTTCCGGGTTGCGATTTCGGCGCTTTTCCTTCTGATCATTCTGCTGGTCATGATGCCGTCGGGGCTTGCCGCTGGGTTCGATGCCTTTGTTCAACCGATGTCGGCGATTATGGGCCTGATTTACTTCCTCGAACTGATTGTCTGGTTTCATGCCGTGCGCCATGTCGATGTGTCGCTGGCCAGTTCGATGACCGCGCCCTGGCCCGCCCTGACCATGGTTCTCGCCGTGCCTTTCCTGGGGGATGCGATCGCGGTCCATCAGGTCGTGGCGCTGCTGATCGTCATTGCGTGCGTTTACGGCCTGACGCGGGCCAGTTTGAGAGCCTGACTCACAGGGGCTTTCCTCTCCGCAGTGGTCGCGCGATGCCCCGTCGCCGGCGCCGCGCGAAACCGCGAGAGGGCACGCAAAAAGGGTGGTTCCAGGCCTCGTTCATTCTGGTTCGGCCCCGATCCCTCCCCCCCGCCCATTTTGCGTGGCGGGGGGCGTTGGCGAGGGTCAGGCCAGTTCCTTGAGGAAGCGCGAGACCTCGGCGCGCAGGGTGTGGGCGTCGGAGGCAAGGCGGGCCGAGCCGGACAGCATGGCTCCCCAGCCCGTGC
This sequence comes from Pararhodospirillum oryzae, assembly GCF_007992075.1. Lineage (GTDB taxonomy): Bacteria > Pseudomonadota > Alphaproteobacteria > Rhodospirillales > Rhodospirillaceae > Pararhodospirillum > Pararhodospirillum oryzae. Next base: position 22,396 of record NZ_BJZO01000053.1, on the reverse strand, counting down.
GGGCCTCGTCCACCGAGGCCTTGACGCCGGACATGTTCGCCGACACCTCTTGCGTGCCGCGCGCCGCTTCTTGAACATTGCGGGCGATTTCCTGGGTCGCGGCGCCTTGTTCCTCGACCGCCGAGGCAATGCCCGAGGCGATTTCGCGGACCTGCTCGATCACCTGGCCAATGGTGCGGATGGCGTCCACCGCCTGGCGGGTGGCGTCTTGCACGGCCGTGACCTGGCTTGCGATTTCGTCGGTCGCGCGCGCGGTCTGGTTGGCGAGCGACTTGACCTCGCCCGCGACCACGGCAAACCCCTTGCCCGCCTCGCCGGCCCGCGCCGCCTCGATCGTGGCGTTCAAGGCCAGAAGGTTGGTCTGGCTGGCGATGTCGGTGATCAGGCGCACAACCTCGCCAATCTTGTCGGCGCTTTGGGCCAGGCCCTCGACCATGGCGTTGGTGCGGCTGGTTTCCTCGGCGGCCGTGGTTGAAATCCGGGCGGAAGCGGTGACCTGCCGGCTGATTTCGGCGATCGACGACGACAGTTCCTCGGCCGCCGCCGCCACCGTTTCCACGTTGGCGGTGGCCTGCTGGGCGGCGGTGGCCACGGTGGCGATCTGCCCGGAAACCGCGTCGACCCCGGCGGCCATGGTTTTCGAGGTGTCCTCCATGGTGCCAGCCTGCGACGACACCCCGGTGACCAGTCCCATCACCGAGCGCTCGAAGGATCGGGCCATCTCGGCCAGCACGCGCTTGCGCTCGCTTTCCGCCCGGGCCCGGGCTTCCTTCTGCTCCTTTTCCAGGGCGTGAACACGGTCCAGGTTTTCCTTGAACACCTGGACCGTGCGCGCCATGGCGCCGATTTCGTCCTTGCGCCCGACCCCGGGCACCGCCACGTTTTCCTTCCCCTGGGCCAGGGCCAGCATGCTCTCGCCCAGTCGGGCCAGGGGGCTGGTGATGCCCACGCGCACGATCACCACCATCACCCCCACCCCCAGCAGCAGGCCAACCAGGGTGATGACCAAGGTGAGGACCGAGGCGGTGTTGGTTTCATCCGACGCGGTGGTGCTGCGCCGGGTCTTGTTCGCCTTCAAGGATTCGCTCAGATCAACAAGGTGATCGAGCGAGGTCACCAGTCCCGGCTTGCACTCGTCGATCATCCGCGCCCCGATCCGCTGGATCGCCGCCGCATCGGTGGTCGTGGCGGCGGCCGCGATGATGGGGGCGCACCGCGAGAAGGCCTGATCAACCTCCGCGTAATACCTCCGAACTTCATCGCGCATTTCTGGTACGTTTTGGGTAATCTGCTGTTCTTTCTCCTTGATGTCTTGAACGCTGCGTTGAAGTTTTTCCGTCAGGGATTGCTTTTCCTTCGGGTCTTGCTCAAGAATCAGTGAATAAATATCTCGTCCGTATTCGGCGAGTATCCGCCCGGAGCGAATGTTATCTTGGGCGGCTCCCCCATTTTTTTCTATGATAGAAACAAATTTATCGTCAATTTTTGACATCCTCATGCTTACATATGAACTTCCTGATATGGTTACGGCGGCGATTGCCATTATGGCAATGAATATTTTGCTGTTTATCGTCATATCGCTTAGTTTCACGGAATTATCCCTCCCTTATCAGAGTTCCGCGACCAAGGCCGGATGAGAACGGCATGGATCATGATGTAGCGCCGTCCCCATGGATTTTCCACCGGCGTATTTATTCGCGAAACAATCTTTCGCATTTTGATCAAATAGTATGTCGCCGGCTCTGCTGGCGGGACGGAAATCTGGAAAAGGGCCGAAAACTTCCGCGCGGATCGACGCGGGAAAGTGCGTTCCAGGCGGATCGTGGGCAGGGGGAGGGCTGGCGGGGGGCGGGGAGCCACTGCGGCGGGCGATGGCACGGCAGCTGCATTCTGACAGGCAAGCGGAACTAATCCCCGGTTCGGGACGCTCAATCTGCAACCCTCTGTCAGAAAGTGCGGCAAAATGCAAAACTACTCCAGCGACTCGGCTCCCAATGTCCTTCTGTATGCCGAGGATAACGTGAGCGAACGCCAGATTCTGTCCCATCGCCTGATTGACGAGGGGTGGACGGTCATCGGTGTCGAGGACGGCGACAGGACCATTGCCGAGGTCGAGCGCCATCGTCCTCCCGTCATTGTTCTGGATATCGATTTGCCCGGCTTCGATGGCTGGCGGGCGCTGCATTACATCAACAGCATTCCGCGCTATCGTCCGCGCGTGATCGCGCTCAGTGCTTTTGGCTTTCTTGAATACGAGGCGCGGCGCCAGGGGCTGGCGTGCGAGGCGTTCTTCGCGAAGCCCATCAACTATCAGACCCTGGCCGATTTCGTGGGGTATCCCCTCTGACGGGGTGCCCGTGGGGAGCGGGCGTCGCGACCGGGACCTTCGGTTTGCCTTCCCTTCGCGTCGACGCGGGCGCGACGGAAGGGAGGGCCTCAAAGGGATCTGGAGTCTGTCCGCTTCAACGTGAAACGGACAGACTCCAGAGTAATCCGAGATCAGGTTGGGCCATTTCTTGGCCCAACCTGGCCTCGAAGTCACTCTGAAATTTATAGAATTAGACTGAAACCGGGCCAGCTTGACTCAAGTTGATCCAGTTTCAGTCTAGCGTCTCATGCGTTCCAGGATCGTTTTCATGTGAACCTGGTCGCCCTTGTAGTTTCCGGTCAGGGCGTAAATCACCAGGTTGACGCCAAAACGAAAGGCTTTCTCGCGCTGGGCCGGACCGCCGGGGCTGACGGCGAACAGGTAGCCCCGGTCGGGCGCATAGGCCCATGCGCCGGCCCAATCGGCATCGCCGACAACGGCGGGGGCCACGCCGTCGTTGTCGCCTCCTTCCGCGATCCAGGGGGCCCGTCCCGCGACGCGGCCCGGAAAGGCATCCAGGAGATAGAAACTCCGCGCGAGAACGTGGGCGCCATCCAGCGGGTGGACGGGCGCGAGGTCGAGGCTTTCGATCACGCCCGTGGGGTCGGTGCCCTCGTGGCTGTCGAGGACCAGGAGGCCGCCCGAGCGCGCGTAGCGGCGCAGGCGTTCCTGGGCGGCGGGGGACGGCATCGGCGCGCGTGCTTCCAGCGGCCAGTATAAAAGCGGGAAAAGCAGCGGGTCGTCGCGCTCAAGGTCAACGGGCAGCGGAGGGCCCAAGGTGGCGGCGGTGCGCCGGCCCACCACCTCGGTGAGGGCGGCGAGGCCGGCGGCGCTCACCTCGTCAACGCTCCGCTCGCCGGTCACCACGTAGGCAAGGCGGGGCTGCAAGATGGCGTCCAGGTCGCGATCGGCCGCTTGCGCCCGCGCGAGGCCGGGAAAGCCGGCGGCGAGGACCAGGCCCCCCCCAAGACACAGCCCGAGCCACGAGGCGGTCGCGGGCGGCCGGGGGCCTCGCACCACGCGCAGCCGCGCGCGCCGGGGCCACGGGATCAGGCCGCGCAGGATCAGGGAAAGAAAAAGGTCGAGGATCGCGAGCGCCAGCGCGGCGGCGAGAAGGGGCGCCATCAGGTCCGGGGGGCGGGCCGGGGACACCAGGGGGTGGGGCGCGATCCCGGCCGGCCAGCGGGCCACGGGAACCAAGGTGGGCTGGGCCGGCGCCAGGTTGACGGCCCGGGCCCGCGCCTCGGAGCCATACAGCCCGGGGGCAAGGCCGGGCCCCGCCGCCGGCGGGGCCTCGGACGGCAAGGTCAGCGGCCGGGCGGCCGGTCCCGGAGGACCGAGGCGTCCGAAGCCGTCGAGCAGACGCCACGCGGGCAAGGGGCCGGTCGGCGGCGTGGCCTCGGCCTCCGGGTGCCGGGCGAGGGCCACCAGGCGGTCAAGCAGATGCTCGAACAGCACCGACAGCGGCAGCGTGGACCAGCCCGGGGTGGGCGGCACGTGGAACAGCACAAGCCGGCCCCGTCCGTGCGCCGCGCCGGTGATGAGGGGCGTTCCGTCGTCGAGAAGGGCCCAGGTGCGCGCCTCCAGCCCCGGCTCGGGCTGGGCCAGGACCTGCGACGACACGGTGATGTCGGGGGGCACCTCCAGGCCGACGAAAGGGCCGTGCCCGGGAAAGGGCGCGAGATGCGCCGGCTGACGCCAGCTGAGCGCCCCCCCCAGCTGGCGATCGCCGCCCAGCAGGCGCACGGGGATCAGCGGATCGGCGTCGGCCTCGGCGCGCGGGCTGGCGAAGCGCACCAGGGTGCCGCCCTGGCGAACCCATGTTTCCAGGGCCTCCTGCTCGGAGGGCGCCAGGGGGGCGAGGTCGGGCAAAATCAGCAGCGCGAGCGGACGGGCCAGCAGGGAGGCCAGCGGGCCCTCGTGCACCTCGGCCAGGGGGGCCAGGGCCTGGGCCACGAAATAAAGGGGGTCGAGCAGGGGCACGCCTCCCCCCCTGGCGCCCCCCTCGCGGCGGATCAGGCCGACGGCGCGCGGCGTCAGGGCGTCGGTGAGCAGAATCCGGGCGCCGGCGCTGGCCAGGGGGGCCTCGCCGGCCAGGGAAAGATCCAGCCGTCCCAGGGCGCTTTCCGGCACGCTCCCGGCCTCGTCGGCGGCCGGCGGGTCCAGGCGCGCCGTGGCCTGGCCGGCTCCGGGCGCGAAGGAGGCCTCGGTCCGGGCCATGACCCGTCCCTCGCCGTCGAGCAGGCGGACCCACACGGTGGCCGGGGCCGTTCCGGTCGGCCGGCGCACGGTGAGGTCAAGGCCGCTGCCATCGCGCCGGGGAGGATCCAGGAGCCAGGTTCCCGGGCGGGCCGGGTCGGCGGCCAGGATGTCCAGGGGGCCAAGCCGGGCCAGGGCTCCGGCCAGGGCCTCGGCCGGCGCGAGCGGGCCGTCCCGTCCGGGAAGCACCGGGTCCTCCAGGCCATCGTGGATCCAGGCGATCCGGGCCACGCCCGGGCTGGTTTCCCCCCAGGCTTCCAGCCGGCTCAGGGCGCCCGCGCGGTCGGTGGGCCAGGGCCGGGGCTCCAGGGCCTGGATCTCGGCCAGCACGGCGGCGGCCGGGCGCACGGCCAGGGGGGGCGGCGGGGCGTCGGGCGGGGTGGCGGCGGTGGTCAGCAAGACCACGGGCTGGCCCTTGTGGCCGGCGTCCTCAAGCAGGCGCCGGGCGGCCTCGGCGCGGGTGCGCCAGTCGGCGGCGCTGGCCCAGCCATCGTCCAGGACGAGAAGCAAGGGGTGCCCGGCCAGGCCGGCCGCCACCTCCTCCCCGGCGGGTGTCGCCATCGGGCGGGCCAGGCCCACGATCGCGAGGCAGGCCACCAGCACGCGCAGCACCAGCAGCCACCAGGGCGTGCGCGCCGAAACCCGTTCGTCGGTGTGCAAGCCGCGCAGCAAACGCACGGGCGGGAACACCAGGCGCCGGGGCGCGGGCGGCGTGAGGCGCACCAGCCACCACAAGGCGGGCAGGGCGAAAAGGGCGGCCAGCGCCCACGGCGCGGCGAAGGAGACGGGCACGAGGTCCGGCATGGGATGATCCTACCAGGGCCCGGGAGCGCGGGGCGGCGGGGTTTCCGACAAGGCGCGGTACAAGGCCAGCAGGGCAAGGCGGGGGGGCTGGTCGGTATGGTGGACCAGGAACCCCCAGCCGGCCCGCCGGGCCAGGGCGGCCACGGCTTCCCGGTGGGCGGCGAGTCGCCGGCGATAGCGCACCTGAACGGCTTCCACGCGATCGACCAGCACCGGCGGTTCGCCTTCCAGGCCATCGAAGCGCACCCGGCCGTCGAACGGCAAGGTTTCCTCGGCCGGATCCAGGATCTGGACCAGATGCCCGCCCACTCCGGCGCTGGCCATGCGGCGCAGGCCGGCGCGCACGTCCTCGATCGGGTCCAGGAAGTCGCCGAACACGACCAGGCGGCCGTGCCGGGAGACGGGGGCTTCCCAGGCGGCGCCCGGGCGGGCGTCGGGCCGCTCGGGGCCGTCGCGGCCAAAGGCCAGGGCCATGCGCACCACGGCGGCGCGCCCTTGCGCGGGCAAGGTGTCCTGGCCGGCGAGCGCGATGCGTTCGCCGCCGCGCACCAGCAAGGAGGCCAGGGCCAGGGCCAGTTCCATGGCCCGGGTGGATTTCCAGGGCAAGGCGCGACCGCTGGCGTAGGCCATCGAGGCGCTGCGGTCGCAGGCGATCCAAACGGCCTGGGCGGCTTCCCATTCGCGTTCGCGCACGAACACGGGATCGGCGCGCGCGCTGCGCCGCCAGTCGATGGCCGACGGCGCGTCGCCAGGCTGGTAACGGCGAAACTGCCAGAAGTCCTCGCCCGGACCGGGACGGCGCCGGCCATGGGTGCCCAGGGCGACCGAGGCGGCGATGCGCTCGGCGGCCACCAGCAAGGGGGGCAGCGGGGCCGCCATGGCCTCGGCCCGGTCCAGGCGCGGGCGGCTGGCGGCCCGCTCCAAGGTGGCCCCCAACGGGCGCGACGCAAGCGGCATGGCGGGATCTCCCGGGCTCAGGCGATCAGCCGGACGAGGCGGTCGATCACCTGGCTCAGCAAGACGCCATCGGCCCGGGCGCCAAAGGTCAGGGCCATGCGGTGACGCAAGACCGGCGGCGCCAGGGCCACGACATCGTCCAGGCTGGGGGCCAGCCGCCCGTCGAGCAGCGCGCGCGCGCGCACCGCGAGCGCCAGCGACTGGCTGGCCCGGGGGCCGGGGCCCCAGGCGACCAGATCGCGCACCTCGCGCAGGGGGGACATCTCGGGTCGCCCCGCCCGCACCAGGGTCAAAATGGCGTCGATGACGCTTTCGCCGACCGGCAGGCGCCGGACCAGGGCCTGGGCCTCGATCAGGTCGGCGGCCGTCATCACCGGGGCGGCCTGGGCGGGTTCGGGGCCGGTGGTGGTGGCCAGCATGCGCCGTTCGGCGGCCTCGTCGGGGTAGCCGACGTTGATCTGGGTCAGGAAACGGTCCAGCTGCGCCTCGGGCAGCGGATAGGTGCCTTCCTGTTCGATCGGGTTCTGGGTGGCCAGGACATGAAAGGGCCGGGGCAGGTCGTGGGCGAGGCCGGCCACGCTGACCTGGCGCTCCTGCATGGCCTGGAGCAGGGCGGACTGGGTGCGCGGACTGGCGCGGTTGATTTCGTCGGCCAGCAGCAGCTGGCAGAACACGGGGCCGGGCAGGAAGCGGAATCCGCGCCGGCCTTCCGTGGTTTCCTCCAGCACCTCGGAGCCCAGGATGTCGGCGGGCATGAGGTCGGGCGTGAACTGCACGCGCTTGTCGGCAAGCCCCAGGACGACGCCCAGGGTTTGGGCCAGGCGGGTCTTGGCCAGGCCGGGCAGGCCGATGAGCAAGGCGTGTCCCCCCGACAGGACGGTGACCAGAACCTCGGTGATCACCTCGTCCTGGCCGTGGATCACCTCGGCCACCGACGCCCGGACCTCCTTGATTCGCGCCATCAGTCTTTCTACGTCATGAAGATCCGAAACAGTGCCACTGGCGGGGGACGCGCTGAAAATGGACACGGTAGGCCTCCGCACTGAGAACCTTGGGCCCGAGGACCCGGTGAACTTGACGACACTTAATGTACGTCCAGCTCCGCCCGAGCGCACCCCCCGAGAATTTCCAATTCCGTTCCCGGGGCCGTTTGGCGCCAGGGCTCCGGATGCAATCGACACCCCGACGATGCCCGTGCCGGGCATGCGTCCCTTGCGTGACTGTGGAGATATTCCCTTGCGGATCGATGCCTTTGGTCAATGGCTGTACCGGGGTTCGCCGATCCGGCGCAAGGAGATGGTCTGCCTGTTCGCCTCCACCCTGGTACGGGGCACGGACGGGTCTTACTGGCTGGTGACGCCGATGGAGCAGGCGCGCATCCAGGTTGACGACGTGCCTTTCCTGGCGGTCGAGCTGTTTCATGATGGCGGCTGCGGGGAGGAACAGGTGCTGAGCGTGCGCACCAACGTGGACGAGATCGTCACGATCGATGCCCAGCACCCCTTGCGGATCGCCCACGATCCCGAAACCGGCGAACCCCGCCCCTACGTGACCGTGCGTCCGGGCCTTGAAGCCCGGCTGACCCGGTCCGTTTACTACCACCTGGCGGCGCGGGCCATCGAGCGGTGCCAGGGCTCCACGACCTGTTGCGGGGTGTGGAGCCGGGGAACGTTTTTTCGGCTGGGCTGCTACGACGAGGCGGGACGGGTGGTTGGATCGCCGGATGACTGACCCCGGCGAGGCGGCCCTTGCCGCGCAGGCTCCCCCCGCCCCGGTCTTGTGCCGGCAGGCCTGGCGCGACGCGCTGGCGGCCGGACGGGGGCGGGGGCCGGGCTCCGATGCCCTGGTTTCGGCGCGCCTGGGCGGGCGCGGCGGGCTGGACGTCCGCCCCGGTCCCCTGCGTCCGGCCTCCGTGCTGGTCGCCCTGGTCGATCATCCGGGGCAGCCCAGCGTGATCTTGACCCGGCGTACCGCGCACCTGGCCCACCACGCGGGCCAGATCGCCTTTCCGGGCGGGCGGGCCGAACCGTTCGATGCCTCGGCCGAGGCCACCGCCTTGCGCGAAGCCCACGAGGAAATCGGCCTGGACGGGGCGCGGGTGGACATCCTGGGGCGGCTCGATGATTATGTGACCATCACCGGCTTTCTGGTTACGCCCGTGGTCGGGGTGGTTGTTCCCCCCGTCGTGCCGACGCCCGACCCCCACGAGGTGGATATCGTGTTCGAGGTTCCCCTGGCCCACGTGCTTGATCCGGCCAACCATGGCCAGGAAACCGGCGTGCGCGGGGGGGTGCGGCGGGCGACCCATGTGTTGCCCTACGGAGACCATCGGATCTGGGGGGCGACCGCCGCCATTTTGGTCAATTTGTGCGAGGTGGCGCCGGAAAACGCCGCTTCCGGGGGGATCCTTTTGCCATGATTAGGGCCGTGTTGTCGCTGCTGCTCCCCGTGATCTTGCCAAGCGTGGCGTGGCTGGCGTGGGTTCATGGCGCGCGCGCGTGGCGGCGTCGCCGCGGCCTGCCGGAGGACGGGCCGGTGAAGGTGCCGGTGCTCGCCCTGGTCGCGGCCGGCCTTGCCTTGATGATCCTTGCCGCCGGTCTGATCTACTGGGGGGAAACCGACCGGGGCCTGGCGCCTGGGGTGCCCTACACCCCGCCGCGCGCCTCGGACGTGGACCTCAACGCGTGGCCGGTGGAACCACGCCCATGACAGGGCGCGGGGACGAGCGCGTGCCGGTTGGCCAGCTCGGCCCCGAGCCCTGGCTGACGGCGCCCGGAACCCAGGCGGTGGTCGCCGCCCTGGAATCCGAGGGGGGCGCGGCGCGGTTCGTGGGGGGCGCGGTGCGCGACAGCCTGATCCACCGCTTCCAGGACGCCGCCGAGATCGATCTGGCCACCACGGAGCCCCCGGACCGGGTGATGGCCTTGCTGGAGCGCCACGGGCTCGCGGTGTATCCCACGGGACTGGCCCATGGCACGATCAGCACCCGGGCCGACGATCGATTGTTCGAGATCACCACCTTGCGCCGCGATGTGGCCTGTGACGGCCGCCATGCCGAGGTGGCGTTCACCACCAGCTTTCGCGAGGACGCAAGCCGGCGGGATTTCACCATCAACGCCTTGTCGGCCGACCCCCAGGGGCGGGTGTACGACTACTTCGACGGCATGAGCGACCTTGCCGACGGGCGGGTGCGCTTCGTCGGGCGGCCGATGGACCGGATTCGCGAGGATTTTTTGCGAATCCTGCGTTTTTTCCGGTTTCATGCCTGGTATGGCCGGCCTCCGGCCGATGACGATGCCCTGTCGGCGTGCGGGGCGCTGGCCTCCGGTCTTGACGGCCTGGCGCGCGAACGGGTGCGCGCCGAGATCGTGCGCATCCTGGCGGCGCCCGATCCGGCCGGAGTGCTGGCCCTGATGCGCGGCGCCCGGGTGCTGGAGCGGGTGGTGCCCGGGGCCGAGGACCTTTCCCCCCTGCGCGCCCTGGTCATGCTGGAAACCCGGGGGCTGGTTCTGCCCGGCCTGGGGCCCGATCCCGTGCGCCGGCTGGCCTCGGTGCTGGGGGCGGCGCGGGGGCCCGATCCGGGCGAGGGAGCGCGGGCGGCGGCGAGCCTGAGCCTGTCGCGCGCCGACTCCACCCGGCTGGGACGCCTCATGGCCCCCGACCCGGCGCCGTGGCCCGATCCCGGATGGGAGGCGGCGCGGGTGCGCCAGGTTCTCGACGTGCACGGGCGCGAGACGATCCGCGACCGGATCTTGCTGCGCTGGGCGGCCGAGCGGGCAAACGGCACCTTTCCCCATGCCGCGCGCACCGAAAGCTGGCGTGCCTTGCTGGAAATGGTGCTGGCCTGGGACCCTCCGCCCTTTCCGGTAAGGGGAGAAGACGTGCTGGCCCGGGGGTTGTCCGGGCCGGCGGTGGGCCGGACCCTGGCGGTCGTGCGCCGCTACTGGCTTGAGATGGCATGCATTCCTGACAGAGAGGCGCTTCTGTCATACCTCGATACCCTCGGTTCTCCGCCTTTCGAGGGCAACGGCTCATCCTTTTGACGGATGTTGCGCGCGGCCGTGTTTGGGCTTTTCAGGGGTAGGGTTTTGTTTTATACCCCGCTCAGCGCTGCCGCGTCACGCCGTGTGTGGGGGCGTGTGTGTGTGCGGGGCAGACACGATCCCGGAAAATCTCTTCGACCATAAGAGGCCTGGGGTTGTATGTGGCGGTTCCGGCGAGCGGTTCCCAGGGGGGATCGTCTAGAACGACGCGACATCGCGGGCAGTGCAGGCTCTTCCCGGTTTCTCAGTGGATTTCCAGCCTCTCTTCCCTGTCCGTCGGCATGACGGGCCCGGACGGCATCGTTTTGGGAATGCCCCCGGACCTCCAGGGGTTTTCCGTGACGTCGGGGCCTTGATGACGGATGCTCTGGCATCTCCCGTCCGCGGGCTGGATCGGATCGACACCGTCCACGACGCTGTAAGGCAACCGAGAGAGGACTATTCAGGATGGCTGAAGCCGAAGACAATATTTCGATTCTGGGCAAGGAGGTCCCCCGACGGGATTTCCTGATCTACGGAAGCACCGCCCTGGGCGTTGCCGGGGTCGCCCTGACGGCGTGGCCGTTCATCGATTCGATGAACCCGGCCGCCGATACCCTGGCGCTGGCCACGACCGAGGTTGACCTGTCCCCGATCCAGGAGGGGCAGTCGATCACCGTCAAGTGGCAGGGCAAGCCCGTGTTCGTGCGTCACCGCACGGATCGGGAAATCGAGCTGGCGAAGGAAACGGACGTCAAGTCCCTGCGCGATCCGCAGGCCGATGACGCCCGCGTTCAGCAAGAACCCTGGTTGATCGTCGTCGGGATCTGTACGCACCTGGGCTGCATCCCCCTGGGACAGAAGCCGGGCGAGCCGCGCGGCGACTATTCCGGCTGGTTCTGCCCGTGCCACGGGTCGCACTACGACACGGCTGGCCGGATCCGCAAGGGCCCCGCACCCCTCAACCTGGCGGTGCCGCCCTACAAGTTCGTGGACGACACCACCATCCTGATCGGTTAGGAGCCGCCAGACGATGTCGACGTATACCCCTCCGACCTGGAATAACAAGTTTGTACGCTGGTTCGACGAGCGTCTGCCGATCGTCACCTTGATGCATAAGGAGCTGGTGGTTTACCCGGCTCCGCGCAATCTGAATTACTGGTGGAGCTTTGGCTCCCTGGCCGGCATCGTGCTGGTGATCATGATCGCCACCGGTGTTTTCCTGGCCATGTATTATGTTCCGCACGTTGACCACGCCTTTGATTCCGTCGAGCGAATCATGCGCGACGTGAACTATGGCTGGCTTCTGCGCTACGCGCATATGAACGGCGCGTCGGTATTCTTCATGCTGACGTACATCCACCTATTCCGTGGCCTGTACTTCGGTTCCTACAAGGCACCGCGCGAAGTCCTTTGGTGGATGGGCGTGATCATTCTGTTCTTGATGATCATGACCGCCTTCATGGGCTACGTCCTGCCGTGGGGTCAGATGTCCTTCTGGGGCGCCACCGTGATCACCAACCTGGTGTCGGCGGTTCCGCTCGTGGGCGGGGATCTGGTGCGCTGGCTGTGGGGTGGCTTCACGGTCGACAACCCGACCCTGAACCGCTTCTTCTCGCTGCATTACCTGCTGCCGATGCTGATCGTGGCCATGGTCATGCTGCACCTGTGGGCGCTGCACACGAAGAAGTCCAACAACCCGCTGGGCATCGACTGCAAGGGTCCGAACGACTACATTCCGTTCCACCCGTACTACACGGTCAAGGATCTGTTCAGCCTGGGCGTGCTCTTGCTGTTCTACGCCTACTTCATCTTCTTTGCCCCGAACTTCTTCGGCGAGGCCGACAACTACATTCCGGCCAACCCGATGGTGACGCCCCCGCACATCGTGCCCGAATGGTACTTCCTGCCGTTCTACGCGATCTTGCGCGCCGTGCCCGACAAGCTGGGCGGTGTGCTGGCCATGCTGTCGGCGATCTTGATCCTGTTCGTCCTGCCCTGGCTTGATACCTCGAAGGTCCGTTCGGCCACCTTCCGGCCGATGTACAAGTGGTTCTTCTGGGCGTTCGTGGCTGACTGCCTGTTCCTGGGCTATCTGGGGGCGATGCCCGCCGCCGAGCCTTACATCACCATGATTCAGTTCGCGACCGTGTACTACTTCGCCCACTTCCTGGTGATCTTGCCGGCGCTGGGTTGGTTCGAAAAGCCCGATCCGCTGCCCGAGAGCATCTCCGCCCCGGTCACCTCCCAGGCCTGACGACGAGACACGAGGAGTCGACGAGACATGATGACGATCGTCAAGCGCACCCTGGTGGCCGCCGGTCTGGCCACGGCCCTGGTCGGGCCGGCCCTGGCTTCGGAAGGCACCGGGCCCGCGCTCCACAAGCAAAGCTGGGGTTGGACCGGCATTTTTGGCGGGTACAATCACAAGGACCTGCGCCACGGCTTCGAGGTCTACCGCCAGGTTTGCGTGACCTGCCACCCGCTCAAGCACCTGTACTACCGGGATCTGATGAAGATCGGATACTCGGAAGACGAGGTGAAGGAGATCGCCGGCAACTACGAGGTCCAGGACGGCCCCAACGACGACGGGGAAATGTTCACCCGTCCCGCGACCCCGGCCGACCGCTTCGTGGCCCCGTTCGCCAACGACAAGATCGCCGCCATGGTCAATGGCGGGGCGGTGCCGCCGGATCTGTCGCTGATGACCAAGGCGCGCAAGCAAGGTCCGGACTACGTGTACAACCTGCTCCACGGCTTTGCCTCCGACGCGCCGGGTGAACCGGCCGCGTGGTGGCTGAAGGAGCGCGAGCACGCCGGGGAAGAGCCTGTCTTCCCCGAGACCAAGTACTTCAACGACTACTTCCCGGGGTATGCCATTTCGATGCCGCCCCAGCTGCACGAAGGCATCGTGACCTACCCCGATGGCAAGTCGCCGTCGGTGGATCAGATGGCCCACGACGTGGTGTCGTTCCTGAACTGGGCCGCCGAGCCGGAACTGGAGTCCCGCAAGACCATGGGTCTGCTGACGCTCCTGTACCTCGGTATTCTGACCACCTTCCTCTATGGTCTGAAGAAGTACATCTGGCGCGACATCCACCACTAAGCGCCGCGCCAAGGCTTTGGTTCACGCCATCTTGAACCCCTGCACCTGACGAGAGACCGCCGGTTCCCCCCACCGGCGGTCTTTTTTCGTGGATCAAGACGCTCTGTGTCCTTCCGGGGGGGGCGACCTCGCGAACCGGCGCGTGAAAGGCTTCGCGCCGGTTCGCCAGAACACCTCTTGCGATCGATGGCGCCGGGCGCCACCTAAGCTAAAGGAGAAGGCACCCCGGCCGGTTGCCTTCCTTCCGCCCCGGGGCGGTGGCCGGTCGCCCCTTGTCTTGTGCCTCGCTTCGCCGGAAGGGGAGAGTGCTTCGTGCCTTTTCCCGTCGCCTGCCGTCGCGACCGCCAGAAGGAACCCCTGCCCGTGAGTATCTCCACGACCCACCGGGAAGAGCCCGCCGCGGTATTCGATTCATTGAAGGGCGGATCCTTGTCCAAGCCAACCCACCCCATTCATCGCCCGTCCCGCGAGGAAGCCGAGGAGGCCGTGCGCACCTTGCTGCGCTGGGCCGGCGACGACCCCAATCGCGAGGGCCTGTTTGATACCCCGGCCCGCGTCGTGCGCGCCTACGAAGAGTTCTTCGAGGGCTACCGCGCCGATCCCGAGGAAATCCTTCGCCGCACCTTCGAGGAGGTCGAGGGGTACGACGAAATGGTCCTGCTGCGCGATATCCGGCTGGAAAGCCATTGCGAGCACCACATGGTGCCGATCCTTGGCAAGGCCCATATCGCCTATCTGCCCAACCGCCGGGTGGTGGGCATTTCCAAGCTGGCCCGCGTGGCCGAGGCTTACGCGAAACGTTTGCAGATCCAAGAAAAGATGACGGCCCAGATCGCCAACGCCATTAACGATGTCCTGGAGCCCAAGGGCGTGGCCGTGGTCATCGAGGCCGCGCACCAGTGCATGACCACCCGGGGCGTGCGCAAGCCGGGCGTGACCATGGTCACCAGCCGCATGCTGGGGGCGTTCCGCCAGGACTCGGATACCCGCCGCGAGTTCCTGCACCTCATCGGCCAGGGGCGCGACCCCAGCCTGGGGGCCTGATCGTTCGGAGCCGGGGCCGGGGCAATCGGGTGAACCGATTGCCCCGGCGTTTTCACGGTATCCTCAAGCGGCGGGCACGCACTTTGCGTGCCTGGTTCTCGCGACAGGGGCCGCGCGCCGCGCTCGCGGCGTTGAGGAACCCTTTTTCAAGGACGTCCAGGACCTCACCCGATCGCCCTGGACCCGGGACCTTGGGGGCTCGACGGCGGGCGGAGGGTGTGCGACACCCGAAGGCGGGGGGCAACGCCCCTCCGCTGTTCCCCCTCCACGCCGGGAGAGACCCCATGCCCTTGATCCGCCTTGCCCTCGTGGCGGCCGTTTGCCTTGGCCTTGCCGCCTGTGCCACCACGACGCCCCAGGGTTCCACCGAACCCCGCCTGACCCTTCATCACCTGGACGTTCGTCCGCTCATGCCGCCTCCGCTGTCGGGGGACCGGGCGGTGGGGAGTGACCCCCGGGCGGTGATCGTGACGCCGGTGGCCGCCGAGGGCGCCTTGCAAGGCCGCGCCATCCTCTATTCCGGCGATCGCATCACGACCCTGGCCCATCCCCTGGACCAATGGGACGAAGCCCTGCCCCGGCGCCTGCAACGTGATCTGGTGGCGTTTCTGCTCACCGAAGGCCCGTTTTCCAACGTGGTCGGCGGATCGGCCGACGCGGCCGCCGGCGGCGCCCTGGTGCTGAACACCCACCTGTTGCGCTTCGAGCATTACGTGGCGCCCAGCGCCCCCGGCATCACGGTCAGCCTGGAACTGAGCCTGTTCGATCCCGCCACCGATACCGTGCGTCTGGTCGGGACGTACACCGAAACCCAGCCCCTGGATGATCCGTCGGTCGAGGCGGCGGTGAGGGCCATGGGCCAGGCCGTGCGCCGGGTGTTCGGGCGTTTCGTGGCCGATCTGAGCCGGGTTGGCTGAAGGCCCGCGAGGACGGGCGAGGGGCTTCGTACATGACAAAGGTTTAAGGCGGCGTCCACCGTGCGGATGGTCGTGCCGGCGCATGATCCCTTTTATCGACAGCGCCGGACATGAAGGAGATCCGCCATGAAACGCCGTTCCCTGATCCTCTCGTCCCTCACCGCCCTTGCGGTTTCCCTTCCCGCCGCCGCGTTTGCCTGGGGTGGCGGCTGTGCCGGCGGACCCGCCGGTGGACCCGGGGGCTTCGCCGGGGGCCCGGGCTTCGGCCCCGGCGGCGATCCCGCCGCCATGAGCGAGGCGCTCAACGCCACCAAGATCGATCTGGTCCGGGCCCTGGAAGCGGCGCATGCCGCCGCCCCGGGCGCCATCGGCAACGCCCGCCTGATGCCCTACGCGCCGCAGGCCGCCCAGGGCGACACCAACAGCTTCGCCCGTCCCGCCCTGGCGCCCACCTACGTGGTGACGTTGCGAGAACCCGGCAACCGGACCATGGTCACGGTCGATGCCGTGAGCGGCAAGGCGACGGTGGCGGGCACCGCGACCGGCGTGCTGGCCACCCCGGGCCGGCCTTTTGATAACGCCATGAGCCCGCGTTCGATGCGCGGGCAGCGCGGAGGCCCGTTCGGTCCGCCCGCCGACATGACCGGTGTCAAGGTGGATGCGGCCGAGGCCGTGGCCGTGGCCACCAAGGCGGTCAAGCAGGGCAAGCCCGTGATGGTGAAGGGCGCCCAGCGCGGCGATGACAAGGCGTGGGTGGTTGGCCTGGCCGGCCCCGAGCCGGTGGCCTTTACCCTGGTCTTCGTTGATCCCACCGCCGGGACGGTGCTCGACAGCCGTTCGATGACCCCGACCCGCATGGGGCCGCCGCCCGCCGCTGACTGATCCCCGGGCTTGAGACCGACTGACAAGCCGGTACAGTAAGACGGGGTACACCGGGGAGGCTTCGCCTCCCCGGAAGGCAACAGACCGGGAGGCTCCGCCTCCCCGGAAGACAACAGACCGGGAGGCTTCGCCTCCCCGGAAGGATCGGGAAAAGGAGGGGCGGGGTCCAGGGGGCCGGGCCCTTCCTTTTTCCCGTTCCATCCCAGGAAACCTGAAAGGCAAGGGAGGCCGGCCATGCGTATTCTGGTGATCGAGGACGATCCCGAGGTCTCCGCCCATCTGCTCAAGGGGCTGCGCGAGGCGGGGCATGTCGTCGATGGCCAGGACAACGGCCGCGATGGCCTGTTCATGGCCGCGTCCGAGCCCTATGAACTGCTGGTGGTCGATCGCATGCTGCCGGGCGTGGATGGCCTGACCATCGTGCGCACCTTGCGCGCCTCGGGCAACACGGTGCCGGTGCTGATCTTGTCGGCGCTGGGCGAGGTCGATGACCGGGTCAAGGGCCTGCGCGCCGGGGGCGACGATTACCTGGTCAAACCCTTTGCCTTTTCGGAACTGCTGGCGCGCCTGGACGCGCTGGCGCGGCGCGCCCAGCCCGGCGAGGCGGAACCCACGCGCCTGCGCGCGGGCGATCTGGAAATGGACCTGCTGGCGCGGCGGGTGACGCGGGCGGGCAAGGCCATCGACCTGCAACCGCGCGAATTCCGCCTGCTGGAATACCTGATGCGCCACGCGGGGCAGGTGGTCACGCGGACCATGCTGCTGGAAAACGTGTGGGATTATCACTTCGACCCCCAGACCAACGTGGTGGACGTGCACATCAGCCGCCTGCGCCGCAAGCTCGACGAGGGCTTCGAGCGCCCGTTCCTGGAAACCGTGCGCGGGGCGGGCTATGTCCTTCTCACCAGCGACGCCTAGGCCGGCGCGGGGGCGCTGGCGCTTGCTGCCCCGCAGCACGGCGCTGCGCATCGCCCTGTCGTTCGTGATCCTGTTTGGCGGCGCCTCGGCCCTGCTGATGGGGGGCGTGTACCTTGCCACCTCGCAATTCCTGCTGACCCAGGTCGATCAGGCGATCGAGGAAGACGTTTCGCTGCTGATGACGGCGGCGCGGGTCCGGGGTCCCCATGCCCTGGCCAGTCTGGTGGTGCGTCGGGCCCGGCTGGCGGGCGAGGCGCGCTCGGTGTTCTTGCTGGCCGGGCCCGACCGCGCGCCCCTGGCCGGCAACCTGGCCGCCTGGCCCGAGGGCCTGCCGGCGGTTGGCTGGGCCACGGTGGCGCGCGATGCCTTGCAGGTGGTGCCGGGCACCGAGACCCTGGCGCCGTGGCGGTCGCGTCGTTCGGCCCTGGCGCCGCGCGGCGGGGAGGAGGACGACGCGCGGGGGCCGGCCCGTTTCCCTCCGGCGGGACCTCCGGACGACGGCGGGCCGCCCGAGGACAGGAGGATGCGCGATTGGGGGCCGGGGCCCGAGGGGGCCGGTCCTCCCCCGCGAGGCTGGGGCGGCGGGCCGGGACGCGGCGGGGATTGGGAGGCACGCCCCGAGGATCACCCGCCACCGCCCGACGATCGCGGATGGTTCGGGCCGTTCGGGCCGTTCGGCAACACGCTGCCGTTCTGGCATCACCGGCCTTTCGGGCCACCGCCAGCCCTGGCCACGGCCACCCGTCTGGTGGCGCTGACCCTGCCGGGTGATTTCCTGCTGGTGGTCGGGCGCGATCTGGAGCCCGTGGCCCTGCTGCGCGCGCGCATCGGGCGGGTGATGCGCGGCGGTCTTCTGGTGATGGTGATCCTGGGCCTGGCGGGAGGGGTGGTCATGAGCCGCCGGGTCGCGCGGCGGCTGGAGGCGGTCAACCGCACGAGTCGCGAGATCATGGCCGGCGACCTGTCGCGCCGGGTGCCCGAGGGGCGTGGGCGCGATGGCGACGATTTCGACCAACTGGCCGCCAACCTCAACGCCATGCTGGCCCGCATTGAAACCTTGATGGCGGGGGTGCGCCATGTGTCCGACACCATCGCCCACGACCTGCGCACCCCCCTGGCCCGGTTGCGCAACCGCCTGGAGGGCCTGCGCGACGGCCCGCTGGACGAGGAAGACACGCGCGACGGGTTGAGCGCCGCCCTGGCAGAGGTGGATGGCCTGCTGGCCACCTTCCACGCCCTGCTGCGCATTGCCCAGGTTGAAAGCGGCGGGCGCCGGGTGGCGTTCGAGCCCCTGGATCTGGCCCCCTTGCTGGGCGATGTCGCCGAGTTGTACGAGGCGGTGGCGGCGGAACGCGACATCGTTTTGGAAACCACCTTCACCGAACCGGCCCGGGTTGATGGCGATCGGGACCTGCTGTTCCAGGCCTTTGCCAACCTTCTGGACAACGCCGTCAAGTACTCGCCCGCCGGGGGCCTGCTGCGCCTGACCCTTGGGTCCGCGACCCTGGGGTCCGCGACCCTGGGGTCCGCGACCCTGGGGTCTGGGGGGGCGGGCATGGTGCGGGTGGTGCTGGACGACCAGGGCCCCGGCATTCCCCCGGCCGACCGCGCCCGGGTGTTCGAGCGCTTCGCCCGCCTGGACGAAGCCCGCGCGACGCCGGGCAACGGCCTGGGCCTGACCATGGTCGGCGCGGTGATCGAGGCGCACGGCGGCACCATCACCCTTGACGACGCCCCCGGGGGCGGCCTGCGGGTGATCGTGACCTTCCCCGTGGCCACCGACGTCCCGGCCCGACGGGTTCCATAGAGTGTGTCAGGGGAAAGTGGATACCGCTTTTTCCGAAAAGACAAACTCAAGCAAAGGGATCCGGAGCCTGTCCGCTTCCATCTGAAGCGACGGACTCTCGCGTTTTTTCGGAAGAGGCGGGGGGCAGAGAGTCGGTCATTCCGCCAGTTTTTTATAAAGGGACGCAAAGGTGTCGTGGCTGGCCTGGTAGGCCGCCATGACGTGAGGACGCGGGCGGGCCTGTCGGCGCTTTTCCAACAGGTCGGAGAAAGCCTCGTCCACCAGGGCCTGGATCTGCCGCCCCTCGGACTTCGCCAGGGCGCGCATCGAGGCCAGAAGGTCGGCATCGACTTGGGGTGCAAACTTTTCGCGGTCTGAAGTCTCCATCGCGCATCCCCTTTTCGCTGGGGAGAACGATATCATGATGGATCATGATGGATCATGATACGCCAGGGTGCCCGACCCAGGGCAGTCGGGTGAACCGATTGCCCTGGCGTTTTTTCGATGCCCTCAAGCGCCGGGCGCGCACTCCGTGCGCTTGGCTCACGCGGCACAAGCCGCGCGCCGCTCTCGCGGCGTTGGGGAACCCTCTTCCGAGGGCATCCAGGGCTTCACCCGATTGATGGTGTGGACGACCGGGACCGGGGCCAGGGTGTTGGGGGGGCTTGTGTCGGGTGGCGTTCGCCGGGGAAGGGGGGCATGATCGGCGCTCGACTGATCCAATCCCACGGTTGTCGGGAACCTCGCCATGTCTTCCCCTTCGTCGTTTCCGCCGGGCGTGCGTCCGGAAACCCTGGCCGCCGGCGCGATGGGCTTCGAGGAGCCCGTTTCGGGCGCCCTGGTGCCGCCGATCGCCCCCGCCACCACCTACCTGCGCGACCCCGACGGCGGCTATGGGCGCGGCCGGATCTATGGCCGGCCCGACAACCCGACCCTGGAGCCGCCGGCGCGGCTGCTGAGCGCCCTGGAAGGGGGCGCCGACACCTTGTTGTTCGCCTCGGGCATGGCGGCGGCCACGGCGGTCTTCCAGGCCCTGGAGCCCGGCAGCCACGTGGTCATTCCGCGCGTGTTCTACTGGGGCCTGCGCGCCTGGATCCTGGAGGCCGGCCGGCGCGGGCTGCTGCGGGTCGAGAGCGTGGAAACCACCGATCTCGCCGCCGTGCGGGCCGCCCTGCGCCCGGGCGAAACCCGGCTGGTGTGGCTGGAAACGCCCGCCAATCCCCTGTGGTCGGTGAGCGATATCGCCGCCGTGGCCGATCTGGCCCACCAGGCCGGCGCGGCGTGCTGCGTCGATTCGACCACCGCGACCCCGGTGCTGACCCGGCCCCTGGCCCTGGGCGCCGACCTGGTGATGCACTCGGCGACCAAGTACCTGAACGGTCACGCCGACGTGCTGGCCGGCAGCGTGACCACGGCCACCGACGATGCCCTTTGGGCCTCGATTCGCGCCGTCCACCGCCAGGGGGGCGCCTTGCTGGGGCCGTTCGAGGCCTGGTTGCTGGGGCGCGGCCTGCGGACGTTGTTCGCGCGCGTGCGCTGGCAATGCGAGTCGGCCCTGGAACTGGCCGGGCGTCTGGCCGCCCATCCCCGGGTCGAGGCCGTCTTGTATCCCGGCCTGCCCGAGGATCCCGGCCACGCCCTGGCCGCGCGCCAGATGAGCGGCGGCTTTGGCGGCATGCTGTCGATCCGGGTCAAGGGCGGGCAGGACGCGGCCATGGCCACCGCCGCGGCCGTGCGGGTCTGGCGGCGCGCCACCTCGCTGGGGGGAGTGGAAAGCCTGATCGAGCACCGGGCCAGCATCGAGGGCCCGACCTCGCCGGTGCCGGGCGACCTGCTGCGCCTGTCCACCGGCCTGGAAGCGGTGGAAGACCTGTACGCCGATCTCGCCGCCGCCCTGGAAGCCTCCCGCTCCGGAACCCGCCCATGACGCCGTCCCCGCTCCTGGCGGCCCCGCCGTCGGCCCTTGTCGCGCGACTGGCGCCCCTGCACGCGGCCATGACCCACTGGCGCCACGCCTTGCATGCCCACCCCGAGCTGGCCCACCAGGAGCACGCCACCGCCGCCCTGGTCGCCCGGGTGCTGGGCGAGGCGGGGCTGGCCGTCACCCAGGGCGTGGGCGGCACCGGGGTGGTGGCCACCGTGCACGGCCGGGAAGCCGGCGGGGCGAGCCTGGGCCTGCGCGCCGACATGGACGCCCTGGCGGTGCGGGAAGCCGCCTCGCGCCCCCATGCGTCGTGCCAGCCCGGGGTCATGCATGCGTGCGGGCACGATGGCCACGTGGCCATGCTGCTGGGCGCGGCCTGCCACCTGGCGCGCACCCGTGCCTTCGCCGGCACCGTCCAGTGCGTGTTCCAGCCCGCCGAGGAAGGGGCCGGCGGCGCCGACGCGATGATTGCCGATGGCCTGTTCGAGCGCTTTCCCATGGAGCGGGTGTTTTCCCTCCACACCTGGCCCGACCTGCCCGCCGGTGCCTTTGCCGTGCACGACGGCCCCGTGATGGCGGCCTGCGATGCCTTCACGGTGACCATCCAGGGCCGGGGTGCCCATGCCGCCCAGCCCCAGCGCGCCGTTGATCCGGTCCTGGTCGCCGGCCACCTGATCACGGCCACGCAAAGCCTGATCAGCCGGGGGACCGATCCTTTTGAAAGCGCGGTGGTGTCGATTACCCGGGTGGAGGCGGGGCAGGCCTTCAACGTGATTCCCGATACCGCCCGTCTGGAAGGCTCGATGCGTTGCCTCAGCGAAGGGGCCCGCGAGCGCCTGCGCCGCGACCTGGCGCGGCTGGTCGAGCAGGGCGCGGCGGCGTTTGGCGCCACGGCGTCGGTCTCGTTCCGGTCGGTGGCGCGGGTGACCGCCAATACCCCCGCCGAGGCCGCCCTGGCCGCCCGGGTGGCCGGGGAGGTGGTGGGGCCGGCCCAGGTGGCGCGCACCTTGGCGCCTTCGATGACCGCCGAGGATTTCGGTTCGTTCCTGGCCCACCGTCCGGGCGCCTACGTCTGGCTGGGCCAGGGCGCGGGCGAGGATCCGCCGGCGTTGCACCAGCCCACGTTCGATTTCAACGACGCTGTCTTGGGGCTGGGGGCGGCGTGGTGGGTGGGCCTGGTCGAGGCCGCCTTGCCCGAGGGCAAGGGCTGAACGCGCCTTGATAAGGAAAACGCGGCGCGGGCCAGGGGCCGCGCCGCGGGAAAGGTGTCGGGTGTGGACCGCGCGCGGCCCTTAATGCCTGTCCGTTTCACGTTGAAGCGGACAAACACTACACCCCTTTGTTTGAGTTTGTCTTTTCGGGAAAAGCGGAGCCCGTTTTTCCCTGACGAACTCTAGGCTGAAACTGGA
>NZ_BJZO01000052.1 GCF_007992075.1 Pararhodospirillum oryzae | reverse complement strand
GAGCCCCCGCCGCCGCCCGCCGAGGAAACGGTGGTGGTGCCGCCGCCGCTTGACCTGCTGGCCGCCGGATCGGGCACCTCCTGGGAGGTGGACGAGGAAGCCCTGACCCAGAACGCCCGCGTGCTGGAATGCGTGCTGGCCGATTTTGGCGTGCGCGGCACCATCGTGAAGGTGCGTCCGGGCCCGGTGGTCACGCTTTATGAGCTGCAACCGGCCCCCGGCACCAAGACCGCGCGCGTGGTGGGACTGGCCGACGACATCGCGCGCTCCATGAGCGCCTTGTCCGCGCGCATCGCCGTGGTGCCCGGGCGCAACGTGATTGGCATCGAGCTGCCCAATTCCGAGCGCGCCATGGTCCGCCTGCGCGACGTGCTGGAAAGCCCCGAGTTCGCGGCCCACCCGGGCAGCTTGCCCTTGGCGCTGGGCAAGGACATCGGCGGCGATGCCGTGGTGGTCGATCTGGCCCGCATGCCGCACCTTCTGATCGCCGGCACCACCGGGTCGGGCAAGTCGGTGGCGGTCAACACCATGATCCTGTCGTTGCTGTTCCGGCTGTCGCCGCAACGGGTGCGCCTGATCCTGATCGACCCCAAGCGCCTGGAGCTAGCCACCTACGACGGCATTCCCCACCTGCTGACCCCGGTGGTGACCGAGCCCGCCAAGGCCGTGGTCGCGCTCAAGTGGGCCGCGCGCGAGATGGAAAACCGTTACCGGATCATGAGCACCCTGGGGGTGCGCAACATCGATGGGTACAATCGAAAGATCCTGGAAGCCCAGACGCGCGGCAAGCCGTTGATGCGCATCGTCCAGACCGGCTTCGACCCCGAAACCGGCAAGCCGGTGTACGAGGACCAGCCGATCGACCCCAACCCCATGCCCTATATCGTGATCGTGGTCGATGAGATGGCCGACCTGATGCTGACGGCGGGCAAGGACGTGGAAGGGGTGATCCAGCGCCTCGCGCAGATGGCGCGCGCAGGCGGCATTCACCTGATCATGGCCACCCAGCGCCCGAGCGTGGATGTGATCACCGGCACCATCAAGGCCAACTTCCCCACCCGCATCAGCTTCCAGGTTACCAGCAAGATCGACAGCCGCACCATCCTGGGCGAATCGGGGGCCGAACAGCTGCTGGGCCAGGGCGACATGCTGTCGATGGCGGCGGGCGGACGAATCACCCGCGTGCACGGCCCCTATGTCTCCGACCAGGAGGTGGAAACCGTGTGCGCCCACCTGCGGGCGCAAGGCACCCCCGAATACCTGGACGCGGTGATGGAGGAAGAAGACGAGGCCCCGGCCGGAACCTCGGGACGGGCGGGCGCCGCCGCCGGCCTGTCGGGCGAGGAGGCGGCCTTGTTCGATCAGGCGGTGGCCCTGATCGCGCGCACGCGCCGCGCCTCCACCAGCCAGGTTCAGCGTCATCTGAAGATCGGGTACAATCGGGCCGCCTCGCTGATCGAGCGCATGGAGGCCGAGGGCATGATCTCGGCCCCCAACCACGTGGGCCGGCGCGAGGTGCTGTTGCCCGAGCCGGCCGAGGACGAGGCCTTCTGATCCCCGGCCCCCGTCCGCGCTCCCCGGGCGCGGCCCAAACGCTGCGATGGAACCTGCATGACTGGCGACGACGAAACCCCACCCCCCGACCTCTCGGCCGTGGCCCGGCGCTACCTGGACCTTTGGGAACGCCAAGTGGCGACCCTCGCGGCGGATCCGCGCGTCGCCGAGGTGACGGCGCGCACCTTGTCCTTTCTCAACGACGCCGCCCGCGCCGGGGGCTGGTCTCCTGGCGCATCCCCGGGTGCCAGCGCCGGGGGCTGCCCCCCTGGCGCATCCCCGGGTGCCAGCGTCGGGGACTGGCCCCCCGGCGCATCCCCGAGTGCCCGCGCCGGGGGCTGGCCCCCCGGCGCATCCCCGGGTGCCCGCGCCGGGGGCTGGCCCTCCGGCGCATCCCCGAGTGCCCGCGCCGGGGGCTGGCCCTCCGGCGCATCCCCGATTGAAGGCAGCCATGAGCCCTCTTCCGCGCCTGGGCCCGCGCCCGCTGGCCTTGCACCTGACGATGCAGGCCCTGACCGCGATGGCCTGGCCCGCCGGGTTGATGCCCTGGAACGCCGGGTCGCGCTTTTGGAAGCAGCCCTGGGCGGACTCCTGGCCGGACGCGGCCCTTCCTCCTGAGGCCGCCCCGTTTTTTTTCAACGCCACCACGCGCGAGGCCGCGGGGCGGCTGGACGCGTTCCTGGCCGGGGTGGAGGCCTACCACGCCCACCCCTACCGCCGCCCGTTGAACGACCCCGCCCCGGTATGGGCGGCCGGCACCACCGTCCTGCGCGACTATGCCCCGGACGCGGCGCCGTCGGCGCGGCCGGTTTTGTTGGTGCCCTCGCTGATCAACCGCGCCCAGATCCTGGATCTGGCGCCCCGGCGCAGCCTGTGCCGCCACCTGGCCGACCACGGCCTGCACCCCTTCCTGATCGACTGGGGACCCCTGGGCCCCGAGGAAGCAACCTTCACGATCGAGGATTACGTGCTGCGCCGCCTGGAACCGGCCCTGGACGCGATCGCGTTGCGGTGCGCGCGGCGCCCGGCGGTGCTGGGCTATTGCATGGGCGGACTCCTGGCCCTGGCCCTGGCCTCGCGCCGTCCGGCCGAGGTGGCCGGCCTTGTCCTGCTGGCCACGCCCTGGGATTTCGCGGCCAGCGATCCCACCTTGCGCGCCCTGATCCTGGGCCTTGCCCCCCTGGGCCACGCCGCGCTGGCGCACGGAACTTCCCGAACCGGCGTGCCCGGCGACGTGGTTCAGGTGCCGTTCGTTCTGATGGATCCCTCGGGCGTGGCCCGGCGCTACGCCGCCTTTGGCCGGCTTGATCCCCGCTCCAGCCGCGCGCGCGATTTCGTCGCGGTCGAGGACTGGCTGAATGATGCCGTGGCGCTGGCCGGCCCCACCGCCCTGGAGGCGCTGGAGCGCTGGTATGGCGCCAACGAACCCGCCCGGGGCCTGTGGCGGGTGGGGGGCCGCCTGGTCGATCCCGCCCGCCTGCGCCTGCCCGCCCTGGTGGCATGGGCCGAGCACGACCGCATCGTGCCCCCGGCCAGCGCCGCCGCCCTGGCCAGCGCCCTGCCCGGCGCCCGGGTCCGGGTTCTTCCGTTGGGCCATGTGGGGCTGATGGTGGGGCGTCAGGCCCCGACCAGGGTCTACAGACCGGTCCGGGCCTGGCTTGACCATCTGCCATAGACGCCCCCCGCCGGCGCGGCCCTGAAGGTTCCCCGCTTATTGCAGGCATTGTTCGCGCCCCGGAAGCTGACGTATGGTAACCGGGTGACAGTCCCGACCCCATCGGTCCGCCACCAATTGCCCAGGGAGCGTTTCAAAAATGTCCGATATCGTCATTGCCGGCGCCGTCCGGACTCCGGTTGGTGCCTTCAATGGAAGCCTGAGCGGCGTCGCCGCTCACACCCTGGCCGAGATCACCATTCGCGAGGCCCTGCGCCGCGCGGCGACCGATCCGGCCGAAGTTGACGAAGTCGTGTTGGGCCAGGTGTTGACCGCGACCCAAGGTCAGAACCCGGCGCGGCAAGCGGCGATTCACGCCGGCATCCCGGCCGAGAAGACCGCCTTTTGCATCAATCAGGTGTGTGGGTCGGGCCTGCGCACCGTCGCGTTGGGCTTCCAGGCGATCCAGACCGGCGACGCCGACGTGGTGGTGGCCGGCGGCATGGAAAACATGAGCCAGGCCCCGCATGCCAGCCATCTGCGCTCCGGGGTGAAGATGGGCCCGGCCGAACTGATCGACACCATGATCAAGGATGGCCTCTGGTGCGCCTTCAACGGCTACCACATGGGCCAGACCGCCGAAAACGTCGCCCAGCGCTGGCAGCTGACCCGCGAGGACCAGGACACCTTCGCTGTCGCCTCGCAGAACAAGGCGGAAGCGGCCATGACCGCCGGCCGCTTCAAGGACGAAATCGTCCCGGTCACGGTCAAGGGCCGCAAGGGCGACGTGGTGGTGGACACCGACGAGCACCCCAAGCACGGCACGACCCTGGAAGCCCTGGCCCGCCTGCGCCCGGCCTTCGCCAAGGATGGCACGGTGACCGCCGGCAATGCCTCGGGCCTCAACGACGGTGCCGCCGCCCTAGTGCTGATGAGCGCCGAAAACGCCCAGAGCCGGGGCGTGACCCCGCTTGCGCGCATCGTGTCGTGGGCCACGGCCGGGGTCGATCCCGCCATCATGGGCACCGGCCCCATCCCCGCCTCGCGCAAGGCGCTGGCCCGCGCCGGCTGGTCGGTGGAAGACCTGGACCTGATCGAGGCCAACGAGGCCTTCGCCGCCCAGGCGCTGGCCGTCAACCATGACATGGGCTGGGATCCCGCCCGCGTGAACGTGAACGGCGGCGCCATCGCGCTTGGCCACCCCATCGGGGCTTCCGGCGCGCGCGTGCTTGTCACCTTGCTGCACGAAATGGTCCGGCGCGACGCCAAGAAGGGTCTGGCCACCTTGTGCATCGGCGGCGGCATGGGCGTGGCCTTGTGCGTGGAGCGCTGACGCGCCCGCGCCCGGTTCCCCCGGCACGCGGGTGATCCCCCGCACCGGCATCCCCGGCCTGGGTTTTGTCCAGGCCGGAAACGGAGGTGGATCCAAGGTTTCATTCCAGCATTCCCGCACCGTAATCCATTAGGGTTCGCCGAAGACAAAGAGAGCACCGCTTTTCCCGAAAAGGCGAACTCAAACAAAGGGATCCGCAGCCTGTCCGCAACGGACAGGCTCCGGCGTACAGGGACAAGCAGACCATCAACCACCGCCCCAGGGCGGTGCCAGGGAGGAAAAGAGATCATGAGCAAAGGACGTGTTGCACTGGTCACCGGGGGCACGCGCGGCATTGGCGCCGCGATCAGCACGGCGTTGCGCGACGCCGGCTACCGGGTCGCGGCCAACTATGGCGGCAACGACGACGCGGCCGAGCATTTCAAGCGCGAAACCGGCATTCCCGTTTACAAGTTCGACGTGGCGGATTTCGTGTCGGTCAAGGCCGGGATCGACCGGATCGTCGAGGAACTGGGCCCGGTCGAGGTGCTGGTCAACAACGCCGGCATCACCCGCGACGGCACCTTGCACCGCATGAGCCCCGAGAACTGGGAAGCGGTGGTGCACACCAACCTGTCGTCGTGCTTCAACACGGCGCGCTGCGTCATCGAATCGATGCGCGATCGCGGCTTCGGGCGCATCGTCAACATTGGCTCGATCAACGGCCAGGCCGGCCAGTATGGTCAGGTGAACTACGCCGCCGCCAAGTCGGGCATTCACGGCTTCACCAAGGCCCTGGCCCAGGAAGGGGCGGGGAAGAACATCACCGTGAACGCCATCGCGCCGGGCTACGTTGACACCGACATGGTGCGCGCGGTGCCGCACTCGGTGCTGGAAAAGATCATCGCCAAGATTCCGGTGGGCCGCCTGGGCCGGGCCGAGGACATCGCGCGCGGGGTTCTATTCCTGGTTGCCGATGACGCCGAGTTCATCACCGGCGCCACGCTGTCGATCAACGGCGGTCAGCACATGTATTAAGACGATCCCGGAGGCACCTTTCCCAAGGATTCCCCTGGGGAAGGTGCCTCCGGCCCCGCCCCCCGGGGCGCGTCTTTTTTTGCGCTCGGTCAGCGGGCCTCGTACACCCGGCAGGTGGAATAGCCGTCGTTGTGGAAGTGGTAGGTCACGTTGTCCTCGGCCTTGCCGGTGGGATCGATCAGGTTGTAGCCCTTCTTGGCGATACCGGTCAGGGTGCGCTCGCCGGGATCGGTGCCCACGTAGCCGATGAACAGGCTGTCTTTTTTCACCTGGTTGAACTCGCCGCGCCGGCACAGGGCCGACAGGTCCTTGCGCAGGGAGCCCACCTTCCAGAAAGGCGCGGTGGCCTTGCCATAGGCGCGGGTGCGCTCCTGGGCCCAGCCGGGTTCCGCCGCCAGCCCCGCCGCGCCGATCACCGCCAGGGCCAGCATCACCCCCAGCGCGCGCCGCTTGCTGTGTTTTGGTTTCATGGCCTGGCCTCCTTGCCGGCTCCCGTCGCGCCCCAAGGGTGACGCAGCGCCCCGACCTTGGCAAGATGGGGAGCCACTCCGGCTTTCCCAACGCCATGGCCCCCCGTTCCAAGGCCCCTTTCCAAGGCCCCGTTCCAAGGATCGCCCATGCCCTTGCCCCGTCTTGTCCGCCACCTGCTGGGCGCCCTGGGGGCGTCGGGACTCCTGGCCGGGTGCGCCGTGACCACGCCGCCCCCCGCCACGCCGCCCGCGTTCACGGTCACGGACGCCACGCCCTCGCCCCTGGCCGGCCAGGTGTTCGAGCCCGCCAGCGGACGCTTCGTCCCGGTGGACGAGGCATTGGCCCGCCTCGCGGCCGCCGACTTCGTGCTGCTGGGCGAACGCCACGATCACCCGGACCACCACGCCTTGCAGGCCTTCGTGCTTGATGCCCTGGTCCGGGCCGGCCGCCGCCCGGCCCTGGTTTTGGAAATGGTCGATGAAGGGCAGGAAGCGGCCCTGGCCGCCTGGAAAGCCGAGCGCGGCGCCTCGCTGGACGCCCTGGCCCAGGCGCTGGACTGGTCGGGGCGCGGCTGGCCGTCGTTCTCGTTCTACGCCCCCCTGTTCGCCACCGCGCGCGCCGCCGGTCTGGCGGTGGTCCCTGGCAACTGGCCGCTGGCCCGCATCCGGACCCTGGTCCGCTCCGGCCCCGACGCCGTGCCCGAGGCCGAGCGCGCGGCCCTGGGCCTGGACCGGCCCCTGCCCGCCCCGGCCCAGGCCGATCTCACCGAGGAACTGCGCGCCAGCCATTGCGGCATGCTGCCCGAAACCCTCCTGCCCGGCATGGCCTGGGGCCAGCGGGCCCGCGATGGCCGCATGGCGCGCGCCCTGGCCGACACCGGCCCCGAAGGGGGGGTGTTGATCGCCGGATCCGGGCACACCCGCCGCGACCGCGCCGTGCCCTGGGTGCTGGGGGCCCTCGCGCCCGGCCGTTCCGTGCTGGCCCTGGCCTTCGCCGAGGTGCCCGACGGCCAGCAGGACCCCCGCGCCGTGCCCGAGGCCAGCGCGGCGCCGGTTCTTTATGATCTGGTCTGGTTCACGCCCCCGCTGCCACGCCCGCCGCCCTGCCCCTGAACGGGCCCCGGCTCCGGCGCGCGGGCCTTACCCCGCGTCGGACGGGGGCGCCGACGACTGGGCGAGGTCGGGC
The DNA here is from genome assembly GCF_007992075.1 of Pararhodospirillum oryzae. Lineage (GTDB taxonomy): Bacteria > Pseudomonadota > Alphaproteobacteria > Rhodospirillales > Rhodospirillaceae > Pararhodospirillum > Pararhodospirillum oryzae. Next base: position 22,895 of record NZ_BJZO01000052.1, on the reverse strand, counting down.
CACTCGCGGGCGATGACCGGGCCATCGGCGCGCAGGGCGTGGCACGAATCGACCACGGTGCGCATCTGGGCCGCCGCCCGTTCCGCCCCCGCCCCGCCTTGATCGAGCGCGACCAGTTGGGCGCGGTGCAGGGTCTGGAAGGCGGTCGTGGCCACCGGCCCCAGTAACTCGCTTAAATGCGTGCAGCCGCGCGCGCCGCCAACCCGCTCGGCCGCCGCCCGGCGAAAGCCGGGGCCGATGGTCAGGCCCACCAGGCGCCCATAAGCCTCGGTGACCTCGGGGCAGACCGAAAACGGGCTTTTGTCAATCACCGCCTCGGCCGCGTGGACACGCAGCGAGAGGTCGATGGTCAGGCGCAAGGAAAGATCGTGAACCGGGTCGCCGGCCTCGATCATGCCCCGGTCCTTGTTGGCGAAGGCGTAGCTTTTGACATCGGTCAACCGACCCTCGATGTCCCAAAGGCCATCGTCGCGCTCAAAGCCGCGCACATCAATGCGCCGGTGATGGATTTCACGACGGGCGGGATCGGTACAGGACAAAGGCATGGCACGGGGCTCCAGGACAGGGCGGGAGTCCGTGGCCTTCGCGTGGAAGCGCACGGGCTCCCTCTCATTTTGAGCGTGTCCTTCCGGGAAAAGCGAGCGCGTTTTTCCCGGACAGGCCCAGGGCGTCAGAGGTCGGCGGGGGGCACGACCCGAAACTGGGTGAGCCGGTTGCGCACCCGCTTGGTGACCTCGAACGTAAACCCATGGAAGTGGAACACCTCGCCCACCAGCGGGATCGAGCGCGATTCGCGGATCACCAGGCCGGCAAGGGTGGCCGCTTCCTCGTCGGGCAGGCTCCAGTCGAATTCGCGGTTCAGATCGCGCAAGGTCACGTCGCCGTTGATCAGGAAGCTGCCATCGGGCTGCCGGCGGGCGCCGGGCACGCTGATATCGTGCTCGTCGCTGATCTCGCCCACGATTTCTTCCAGGATGTCCTCCAGCGTCACGATGCCCAGCAAGGTGCCGTATTCATCGACAACCAGGGCAAAATGCTCGCGACGCTGGCGAAAAGTCTGCAACTGGGCCAGCAAGGTGGTGGTTTCAGGCACGAACCAGGGCGGGGCGGCAATGCTGGCCACGTCCAGGGTCTCCAGGTCGCCCTGATGCACCTGGACGGCGCGCAGCAGATCCTTGGTGTGCAGCACGCCCACGATGTTGTCCTTGCGCTCACGCCACAGGGGCACCCGGCTGAACGGACACGCCACCACCTGGGCCAGGATCTCGCGCGGCGGCAGGCTGGCGTCCACCGACACCAGGTTCGAGCGGTGGATCATGATGTCGGAAACCTGAACGTCGGTCAGGTCCAGAATGCTGCGCAGCATGGCCCGTTCGTCGCGCACGGCGCGGTCGGGGCTGTCGGCGGTGTGCAGCTCGATGGCGCCGCGCAGTTCCGAGAGCGCGGTGGCCGCCGTGGTCTCGCGGGTCGATCCGGCCCGCAGCAGGCGCAGCAGCACCTTGACCACGGCCTGCAGGACAAAGGTCACGGGGAACAACAGCCACGTGAGCACCGCCATGATCGGGGCGACACGCAAGGCCAAGGGTACCGTGTGGGTGAGCGCGTAGGTCTTGGGCAGGATTTCGCCGAAGATCAGCAAGGCCACGGTCATGGCGACGGTGGCATAGGCCACGCCGGCTTCCCCGAACCAGCCCATGAACAGGCTGGTCGCCAGGGCCGAAGCCAGGATGTTGACGGCGTTGTTGCCGAGCAGGATCGTGCCGATCAGCCGTTCGCGGGTGCGCAGCAGGCGGTTAACGACCGCCGCTCCCCGGTGACCGTCCCGCTCCAGTTCATGCATCAAGGGCCGCGAGGCGGCGGTCAGAGCCGTTTCCGAGCCCGAGAACAGGGCCGAGGTCACGATCAAAACGACAATGGCAATCAGCGAGAGAGTCATGGCCACGGTGGTGTGAGGGGACGACAAGGCGGCGGAACAAGACGAAAACCGGCACTCACGGAACAGCGATCATCCAAAAAAGGATCAGGGCAGAACGGCGGCACCCAGGGTTTCGCGCACGCGGTCGGGATCCACGTTGCGTTCAAGATAGGCAGCGCCGATGCCTCGCGCCAGGACGTAGGTGACGCGACCATCGGACACTTTCTTGTCGTGCCCCATGTGGGCCAGCAGACGGTCCACGTCCCAGCTGGGGGCGTCGGCCAGGGTACGGGGATCAACGGGCAGGCCGCACGCCGCCAGGTGGGCGCTCAGGCGCCGCGCGTCGCCGGCCGGGGCCACGCCCAGGCGGGCCGAGAGATCAAGGGCCATGATCATGCCCAGGCCCACCGCCTCGCCGTGCAGCAAGGTGGGGCCGAAGCCGGTTTCCGCCTCCAGGGCATGGCCAAAGGTGTGGCCCAGGTTCAGCAGGGCCCGCTGGCCGCTTTCGCGTTCATCGGCGCCCACGATGCGCGCCTTGGCCGCGCACGAGGTGGCGATGGCATGGGCGCGCGCGTCGCCATCTCCGGCCAGCACGGCCGGGCCGTTTTCCTCCAGCCAGGCGAAAAAGGCGGGATCGTCGATCACCCCGTACTTGACCACCTCGGCATAGCCCGAGCGCAGGTCGCGGGGCGAGAGGGTATCGAGCACCCCGGTATCGGCCAGCACCAGGCGCGGCTGATGGAACGCGCCCACCAGGTTCTTGCCGTGGCGGGTGTTGATGCCCGTCTTGCCGCCCACGCTGCTGTCAACCTGGGCCAGCAAGGTGGTGGGGATCTGCACGAAGTCAACGCCGCGCAGCAAGATCGCGGCGGCGAATCCGGTCAGGTCGCCGATCACGCCGCCGCCCAGGGCCACCAGCGTGGTCGAGCGCTCGACCCGTGCTTCCAGCAAGATGTCCAAGAGCCGTTCCAGCGTGGCGAAGCTTTTCGAGCTTTCGCCCGGCGGCAGTTCGATGAACCGGGAGGCAATGCCGGCCGCCTTGAGGCTGGCTTCCAGGGGGGCGCGGTACAAGGCGCCCACGGTGTGGTCGGTGACCACGGCCACGCTGGGCCGGCGAAGCACCGGCGCCAGCAGTTCCCCCGCCCGCGCCAGGAGTCCGGGACCAATGTGGATCGGATAGGTGCGTTCGGCCAGGGGAACGGTCAGGGTCTTCACGGGGAGCTCTCCGAGGGACAAGACAAGGAATGCGCGAGATGACGGCGAACGGCGTCGAACGCCCGTCGCGCGGTGGCCAGGGGGGGCTCGTCGGTGGCATCCAAGGTGACGTCGGCCGTGGCATACACCGGATAACGCCGCTCCATCAGGGCGGCCAGGGTGGCGCGCGCATCACCCGAATTGAGCAAGGGCCGGTGGCTGCGCCCGGCGGTGCGCGCGACCAGGGTTTCCAGGTCGGCGCGCAGCCACACGGAAACGGCGCGCCGGGCGATCAGGGCACGGGTTTCGTCGGCCATGAAGGCCCCGCCGCCGGCCGCGAGCACCAGGGGCGGGCGCTCCAGAAGCCGGGCCATCACCCGGCGTTCGGTGGCCCGGAACTCGGCCTCGCCATAGGTCGCGAAAATCTCGGAAATCGACAGGCGCGCGGCGGCCTCGATCTCGGCGTCGGCATCGACGAACGGCACCCCGGCCAGCTTGGCGAGGCAGCGGCCCACGCAGGTCTTGCCCGCGCCCATCAGCCCCACCAGCACCACGGTGCACGGCAGGGCCCGACCGGCCCGAGGCCCCGCCGGAGCGGGCGGCTCGACGGGCGGGGGCGCCTCGTGGGTCGGGGAATCGTCAATGTCCAGGGCCGGGGGACCCGGCGGAACCACGCTCATGCCCTCCCCTTCCCGCATGGCCAAAAGGAGACGGCGCCCCCACCCCGTCGAAGCGGGGGGCGTTGATCCCCAGGGGGGGAGCCGGTACACTGCCCTTGCGTTGTCATGGTCGGGACTCAATACACAGTTTCAGGGCGCCGTGGTAGACCCAATCGGGATCGTTTTGGGTCGATCCCCACGAAAGGGGTGACACGATCGCGGCCTCCCTCCCGCCGGACCGTGGAAAGGGAACTCATGCGCTTTCTCATCCGTATTCTTCTCGCTGTCGTGGTGCTGGGCGTCGCAACCTTGGGTGTTGTGCTGGCCAGTCTCGACACGGCTCCTCCCACCCGAACCATCATCAAGGTTATCCCGAATGACCGCTACTAGAGCGCCGTGCCTGACGTCAAAACGGGCCCTGGTGCTCTCGTTTTTCAGGTTCGCGTTCGATTTTTCCGAAAGGCGGGGCGGGCCTTCCGGGGCATCCCCCGGGGCGCCAGCCGCCTCGCCCCGCTCCTCGCGCCCCGGCCGCTCCTGGCCGGGCGCCCTGGCGGGGGTGGTGGTTTTCATGGCGTGCGCCTCCGCCGGCGCGCAAGACAGCGGCCCGGTGCGCCTGTTTCCCCTGCCCGCCGCCCGCCCCCAACCCGCGCTGCCGCCGGCGCTGGGGCCGGTTCTCCCCGGCCCCGAAGGCGTTGAAATCCGCGCCCTGGGCGGGATCGACCTGGACGCGGCCGGCCTCCTGACCCCGGCCACCGGCGGGCTTGCCCCCAGCTTGTGGCAGGGCCTGACCCGCCCCCAGGCCCTGGCCTTGCTTGATTCCCTCGCGGTGGGCGTGCCGTCCCCCGCCCTGACCGCGCTGGCCCGCAGGGTGCTGCTGACCTCGGCCGCGCCCCCGCCCCTGGAAGCCGAGGGAGCCAGTGGCGCCCTGATCGCCCGGCGCGCCGATCTCCTGTTCCGCCTGGGGCTGCATGGCGACGTGGCCACCTTGCTGGGCGCGGTCTCGCCGATGGCCCTGGGGGGCGTTCCCTTGCAGCGTTTCCTGGATGCCTTGCTGCTGCAAGGGCGCGTGGATGACGCCTGCGCCACCGTGGTCGCCGCCACCTCGGCCACGCCGCCGCGCCTGAACGCCGAAACCGCCACCCACGCCCAGCGGGTGCGGGTGCTGTGCCAGGTGCGCGCGGGCGAATCGGAAGCCGCCGCGCTTGGCATGGCCATGCTGCGCGAAACCGGCGCCGCCGACGAAGCCTTCCTGGTTCTGGCCGAGCGGATCGGCAAGCTGGCCGACGGCCGCCTGCGCCGCAAGGTGACCTTGGATCCCGTGACCATCGCCTTGTTCCGCGAGGCGAGCGAGCCCTTCCCGCGCGACGCGGTGCCCGCCCGGCCCGAGCCCTGGCTGGCGCGCGCCGTGGCCCTGTCGGCTCCCGCCCTGCCCGCGCAGCGCCTGGCGGCGGCCGAGTGGGCGGTGGCCACCGGTGCCCTGGGGCCCGATGCCCTGGCCTTCCTGTACGCCGACATGCCCTTGCCCGGCGGTCCTCCGGCCGGCGTGGTCGTGACCCCGGCCGACACCCCCGAGGCCCGCGCCGCCCTGACGCAAAGCCTGCGCTCGGGGCAGGCCGCGCTGGCGAGTGGCGCCGTGACCTTGCTCGATCCCACCCTGGCCGGCGCCACCGCCGGGCCCGACCCGGCCGTGGCCGCGCCCAGCCTCGCCATCGCGCTCGCGGGACTGCGCGCGCGCGATGGCGCAACCTACCTCGCGTTCGTGCGCGCCCTGGGGCCCACCGTGGCGCAGTGGCCGGCCCGCGCCGACCTGATCGACGCCGCGCCCGAGGTAGCCCGCGCCTTGTACGCGGCCGGGGAGCGCGTCCGCGCCCAGGGCTGGGTGCGACTGATCGATTCGGCCACCCTGGAGCGCCCCGACCTGATGGCGGCCCGCGACGCCTTGCTGGCCCTTGACCGGGTGGGCAGCCAGACCCTGGGCCTTGCCAGCCTGCTCCCCCTGGATCCCACCCCCCTGACCCCGGCCCTGGAGGGCGAACGCCAGCGCCTGGAGCAGGCCGCCCGCCAGCGGCGCCAGGGCGAGGTGGCCTTGCGCACCCTGGTCGTGCTCGGACAGGCCGGCGGCCCGTCGCGCGCCCCCCTGGGCCTGCTGGCCTCGGTGGCGCAATCCCTGGAGGCGGTTGATCTCGCCGACGTGGCCCGCGACCTGATCACCGAGGCCCTGGCGGTTCGGGGCTAGCGATGACCGTGGACGGCTCTTTTCCGGCCGGCCGGCGCAAGGCCGCCACGCCTGCCCCCCCGGACGCGGACGAGGCCCCGGCGCCCCGGCGCCTGCCGCCGGGCTTCGACGCCCAGGCCGACGCCTTCCTGGAAATGATGAGCGCCGAACGCGGCACGGCCCGCCTGACCCGGCAGGCCTACCGCGACGACCTGCTGGACTACGGGGCGTTCCTGGTCCGGCAGGGGGCGAACGTCCCCACCGTGACCCGCGATCAGGTGCGGGCCTACCTGGGCGAAATGGCGACCAACGGCCTCAGCCCCCGGACCCAGGCCCGGCGCCTGTCGTGCCTGCGCCAGTTCCACGGCTTCCTGCGGGCCGAGGGCATCCGGGCCGACGACCCCACCTTGGGCCTGGACGGCCCCCGCCAGGGCCGCCCCCTGCCGCGCGTGCTCTCCGAGGAAGACGTGCTCGCCCTGCTGGCCGCGGCCCAGCGTCAGGAAGGCCCGCGCGGCCTGCGCACCCGCGCCTTGATGGAACTGCTTTACTGCACCGGGCTGCGCGTTTCCGAACTGGTCGGGCTGCCCCTGGCGGCGGTCCGGCGCGATCCCGAGGCGATGGTGGTGCGCGGCAAGGGCGACAAGGAACGCCTCGTGCCCCTGGGCGAGCCGGCCCGCGCCGCCGTGCGCGCGTGGCTCGCGGTGCGCGGCGCCACCTTGCCCCCCGAAGGCCCCGGACGGCGGCGCGCCGAGCGCTTCTTGTTTCCATCCAACGGGGCGGAAGGTCACCTGACCCGCGACGGCTTCGCCAAGATCCTGCAGGCCCTGGCGGAGGATGCCGGCCTGCCCCCGGCCCTGGTCTCGCCCCATGTGCTGCGCCACTGCTTCGCCAGCCACATGCTGGCCCACGGCGCCGACCTGCGCGGGGTGCAGATGCTGCTGGGCCACGCCGACATCGCCACCACCGAGATTTACACCCACGTGCTGGACAGCCACCTGTTCCGGCTGGTCAACACCGCCCATCCCCTGGCCCGGGCCGGGGAGCAGGCCCCCGCCGCAAGCCGCGACGACGACAAGGACCCGGCATGATCCCCCGGCCGGTCCCGTCCTGGATCGCGGCGGTTCTGGCGTTCTGGCTGGGGCTGGCGGCCGTGCTCGCAAGGCCCGCCGGGGCCGAGGAAACCTATCTGGTGGTGGACGCCCAAAACGGGGCCGTGCTGCTGGCCGACGCCCCCGACCGGCGCGTGCCGCCCGCGTCGCTCGCCAAGATGATGACGGCCTACCTGGCGTTCGAGGATCTGCGCGACGGCCGCCTCGCGCCCGACGCCGTGCTGAGCGCCTCGGCGCGCGCGGCCGCCGCCGACCCGGTGGGCGTGGGCCTGGCGCCCGGGGAAAAGGTGCCGCTTCCCGATGCCCTGCGCGCGCTTCTGGGGCTGTCGGCCAACGACGTGGCGGTGATGATCGCCGAAACCCTGGCCGGCTCGGAAGAAGCCTTCGCCACGCGCATGACCGACACCGCGCGACGCCTGGGGCTGCGCCATACCCGCTTTGCCAGCGCCTCGGGCCTGCCCGCGCCGCTCGACGACCAGTACACCACGGCCCGCGACATGGCGGTGCTGGCCCTGGCCCTGGAGCGGGATTTTCCCCAGCACCGGGGCCTGTTTGCCTTGCAGGGCTTTTTGTACAAGGGTCGCGGCCTGCACGGGCACAACGCCCTCCTGGGACGCCTGCGCGGCGCCGACGGCCTGAAGACCGGGTTCACCTGCGCCTCGGGCTACAACATCGCCGCCTCGGTGCGCCGCGACGGCCGCCACCTGATCGGCATTCTGCTGGGATCGACCACGGGCGCCGAACGCACCGACCGCATTGAAGGCCTGCTTCTGCGGGCGCTCGCCACCCCCCTTGACGAGAAAACCCCGTTCATCGACGACCCCGACCCCCGGGCCGGCGAAGAGCCCCTGCCGGTGGTCGATAACCGCCAGCGCACGCCGGTGTGCGTGGGCACGGTGGCGGGCGAGCTGCTGGCCGGCGGCCATGCCCTGGATCTGGGGCTGGCGCGCAGCCGCTCCCAGGCCATGGCGCGGGCGGCGGCCGTGGCCCACCAGACCGGAGGCCAGCCCTACAGCCTGCCCCGGCCGGGAACCGGCCTGATGCGATGGAATGCCTACGTGGGGGGCTTCGCCGAAGCCACGGCGCGCCAGATCTGCCGCCGCCGCCAGGCGGCCGGGGCGTGGTGCCTGGTGCGCACGCCCCAGATGGTCCGGGGCGATTTCGCCGCCGCCGCCCGTCTGGCGCGGGCGCGGTAAGGGGACCCGGGAAAACAGCGCCCCACGGATCCCCTTGATCAACGCGCGCGAACAAAAAGGCGCGCGGACGCGCCTTCGGTCCTACTTGTCGGCGCCGGCCTGGGCAGCCTTCAAGATGCCCTTCTCAACCGCTTCCCAGGCTTCCTTGTAGTCGCCCCAGCCCAGGATCTTCACCCACTTGCCTTCTTCCAGGTCCTTGTAGTGGGCAAAGAAGTGCTCGATGCGGCGCAGCTCGATCGGACGCACGTCGCCGAAGTTGAACACGTTGTCGTGATACGGGTGCAAGGACGAGTGGGGAACCCCCAGGATCTTTTCGTCCATGCCGGCTTCGTCTTCCATGTGCAAGACCCCGATCGGACGGGTCCGCAGCACCGAGCCCACCGCCACGGGAATACGCCCGATCACCATCACGTCCAGCGGATCGCCGTCGTCGGACAGGGTATGCGGCACGAAGCCATAGTTACAGGGATACTGCATGGCGGTGTGCAAGAAGCGGTCCACGTACATGGCGCCCGACGCCTTGTCGACCTCGTACTTCACCGGATCGGCCTGCATCGGAATTTCGATAATGACGTTGATGTCCTTGGGCGGATTCTTGCCCACGGGGATCTTGCTGATATCCATGGTAACGACAGTCCTTCCTGTTCGGATCAGAGGAATGGCATCGGACGAGGGGCGTACCCTAGGCCGATATTGTGCACTGCGATAGCGCCTCGATGAGAGTGCTGCAATGCAAAAAGCGCTGGGGGCCCCCTGCCGGAGCCTCTTGTTCTCGCTGTCACGGTCTCCTGTCCAGTCCCGGCCCCCCAACGCGCCCGGCCCAGGCGACCAGGGCCAGGACCGGCACGCCCAACACAGCCGTGCCGATGAAGAAGGGGCCATAGCCCACCGCCTCGACCACCGCCCCGCCATAACCGGCCAGCCCCTTGGGCAGCAGGGTCATGAGGGAGCTGAACAAGGCGTATTGCATGGCGGTGAACCGCACGCTGGTGAGCGCCGACAGATAGGCGACAAAGGCCGCTCCGGCCAGACCACCCGACAGATTGTCGGCCACGATGGTCCCCAGCAAGAACACGGTGTCGCCCGGGCGCGCGGCCAGGGCGGCAAACAGCAGATTGGAAGCGGCCGACAGCACCGCCCCCAGGAACAAGACGGGCATCACCCCCAGGCGCAAGGCGCCCACGCCGCCCAGGAACCCGCCGGCCAGGGTGGCCGCCAGCCCCCAGGCCTTGGTGTAGGTGGCGATTTCGGCCTTGGTGAAGCCCATGTCCACGTAAAAGACGGTGGCCACGGCCCCCATGACCGTGTCGGACAGGCGATAGGTCGCGATCAGCGCCAGCACCACCGCCGCCATGCGCCCCTGCCGGGCCAGGAAATCGGCGAGCGGCGCCAGATAGGTTTCGCGCACGTGGCGCCGCGAGGCGAGGCCAAGCAAAACCAGGGCCCCGGCCGCGCCAGCGGCGGCGAGCACGGACACGACCAGGCGCGAGGCCTCGGCCAGCCCCGCCGCCAGCAAGGGCTCGCAGCCCAGGGCGGTCAGGGCCCCGGCCCCGCGCGCGCTCAGCGGCGCCACGCCCAGGAAGGTGGCCAGGAACGCCCCGGCGGCCAGCACGATCACCCCCAGCAGGCGGCCTTGCTCGGCCAGGGTGCCCGGAACCGGCGCGGGCCCGGAGTTTGCCTCGGCCCGGGGGGCGGGCTCGGGCGCGCTCAAGGTGGCGAGCACGCCCACGGCCATGACGGCGGCCATGGCGCGGTAAACCCAGGCCCAGGCCTGGGGATCGTAGGTCGTGCCGGTTTCCAGGGCAGCCGCCAGCCACAACGAGCCCGCGCCCGACACCAGCATGCCGATCCGGTAGCCGGCGATGTACATGGCCGACATCATCGACTGCAAGGCAGGCTCGGCCGCCTCGATGCGGTAGGCGTCGATGACAATGTCCTGGGTCGCCGAGGCAAAAGCCAGCATCACCGCCCCGGCGACGGTCCAGGCCAGGGCATGGGCGGGGTCGAAAGCGGCCGTCCACAGCAAGGCCGCGATCACCGCGCCCTGGCTTAGCAACAGCCAGCCGCGCCGCCGCCCCAGCCAGGCGGTCAACAGCGGCACGCGCCCCTGGTCGATCAGGGGCGCCCACAGGAATTTGAAGGAGTAGGCCAGCGCCGTCCAGCTGAGCAAGGTCACGGTGGCCAGATCCACGCCCGCCTCGCGCAGCCAGACCGACAAGGTGCCGAAGACCAGGAGCAAGGGCAGGCCGGCGGAAAAGCCCAGCAGCAGCATGCGCGCCACCGGCGGCGCGGTGAACGCCGCCAGGGTCTCGCGCCACGAAGGCGGCAGGCGAGGAGGCTTGCGCGCCGCCCCCGGGGGAGGGGGCGGCGCCGGAACCGGGGACGGGCCGGTCATGGGAAGGCTCAGGCGGCGGAGCGGGCGCGGCGCTTGCGCTCGTTCGGATCCAGCCAGCGCTTGCGCAGGCGGATCGACTTGGGCGTGACCTCGACCAGTTCGTCGTCCTGGATGTAGGCCAGGGCCTGCTCCAGGCTCATGCGCACCGGCGGCACCAGGCGGATGGCCTCATCCTTGCCGGCGGCGCGGATGTTGGTCAGCTGCTTGCCCTTGAGCACGTTCACATCCAGGTCGTTGCCCCGGTTGTGCTCGCCCACGATCATGCCTTCATACACCTTGGTGCCGGGCTCGATGAACATCGGGCCGCGATCTTGCAGGTTGAACAGGGCGTAGGCCACGGCGTCGCCGGTGCCGTTGGCGATCAGAACGCCCTCGCGCCGGCCCTCGATCGTGCCCCGGTACGGGCCGTAGCTGTGGAACAGCCGGTTCATGATGCCGGTGCCCCGGGTGTCGGTCAGGAACTCGCCGTGGTAGCCGATCAGGCCGCGCGACGGAGCCAGGAACACGAGGCGCGTCTTGCCGCCGCCCGAGGGACGCATCTCGGTCATTTCGGCCTTGCGCAACGACATCTTCTCGACCACCACGCCCGAGAATTCCTCGTCGACGTCAACCACCACTTCCTCGATCGGCTCCAGGCGGTTGTCGTTCTCGTCGGTCTGGAAGAGCACGCGCGGGCGCGAGATCGACAGTTCGAAGCCCTCGCGGCGCATGACCTCGATCAGCACGCCCAGTTGCAGTTCGCCACGCCCGGCGACCTCGAAGGCGTCCTTGTCCTCGGTCTCGCGGATGCGGATCGCCACGTTGCCCTCGGATTCACGCGCGAGGCGGGCGGCGATGACGCGGCTGGTCAGCTTGTCGCCTTCCTGGCCGGCCAGCGGCGAGTCGTTGACCGCGAAGGTCATGGCCAGGGTGGGCGGATCGATGGGCAGCGCGGCCAGCGGTCCCTCGACCTCGGGCGCGCACAAGGTGTCGGCCACCGTCGCCTTGGCGATGCCCGCGAGCGCGATGATGTCGCCGGCCTCGGCTTCCTCGACCGGCACCCGGCTCAGGCCCCGGAAGGACAGGAGCTTGGACGCGCGGCCGGTTTCCAGCAGCTTGCCGTCGTGCGACAGCGCCTTGATCGGCATGTTGACGCGCGCGCGACCCGAAAAAATGCGCCCGGTCAGCACGCGGCCCAGGTAGGGATCGTATTCCAAGGTGGTGGCCAGCATGGCGAACGGCGCGTCCAGCACCCGCTCGGGCGCCGGCACGTGGTCGTGGATCAGCTGGAACAGGGGCTGAAGGGTCAGGCCCTCGGTGCCCTTTTCCATTTCCTCCAGCTCGCGCACCGCCCAGCCGTTGCGCCCGGAGGCGTACATGCAGGGGAAATCAAGCTGGTGATCGTCGGCGCCCAGGTTGGCGAACAGGTCGAAGACCTCGTCGTGCACCTCGTAGGCGCGGGCGTCGGGGCGGTCCACCTTGTTCACCACCACGATGGGGCGCAGGCCCAGGGCCAGCGCCTTGCCCAGCACGAACTTGGTCTGGGGCAAGGGCCCCTCGGCCGCGTCGACCAGAAGCAGCACCCCGTCGACCATCGACAAGATGCGCTCGACCTCGCCGCCGAAGTCGGCGTGTCCCGGGGTGTCGACGATGTTGATCCGCACGCCCTGCCAGTCCACCGAGGTGCACTTGGCCAGGATGGTGATGCCGCGTTCCTTCTCCAGGTCGTTGGAGTCCATGGCGCGTTCTTCGACGCGCTGGTTGTCGCGGAAGGCGCCGCTCTGACGCAGCAAGGAGTCAACCAGGGTCGTCTTGCCGTGGTCGACGTGGGCGATAATGGCGATATTACGCAGCGTAGTCATGAGGGCTGTCCGTTCAGGCCCAGGGTCTCGGCGACCAGGGCGGCCAGGGAGTCCACGGCGGGACGGGCGCCAACATGCGAAACCACCTCGGCGGCGGTCACGGCGCCCACGCGGGCGCAGTCGGCGGGGGCATAGCCGCGGCACAGGCCCCACAAAAAGCCGGCGGCGAACAGGTCGCCGGCCCCGGTTGTGTCGGCCAGGGTCGTGACCGGGTGGGCGGGCACGTCGATCACCGCGTCGGGCGTGACAACCCGACACCCCTTGACGCCCCGGGTCAGGGCGACCAGGGCGCAACGGCCCTGGAGCGCGGTGGTCGCCTTGTCCAGCGTATCCTGGTCGGTCAGGGCCAGGGCTTCTGCTTCATTGGCGAACAGGATGTCCACGTGGCGGTCGACCAGGCCGACGAACTCGGCCTTGTGCCGCTCCACGCAAAACGAATCGGACAGCGACAGGGCAAAGCGCCGGCCGGCGGCCCGGGTGTGATCGGCGGCCACCCGGATCGCGGCCTTGGCGGCCGGCATGTCCCACTGATAGCCTTCCACATAGGTAATGGCGGCGTCGCGAATCACCGATTCGTCGATGTCATCGGGGCCCAGGCAGGTGCAGGCCCCCAGAAACGTGTTCATGGTGCGCTCGGCGTCGGAGGTCACCAGGATCAGGCACCGGGCGGTGGCCGGTCCGTCGGCCAGGGGCGTGGTTTTGTAGTGCACGCCAATCGCGTTGATATCGTGGCGGAAAATGCCGCCCAGCGCATCGTCGCGCACCTTGCCAATGTAGGCCGCCCGCGCCCCCAGCGAGGCCAGGCCCGCCATGGTATTGGCGGCGGACCCGCCCGACACCTCGACCCCCGGTCCCATGGCGGCGTACAGCTGATCGGCCCGTGCTTCGTCGATAAGGGTCATTCCCCCCTTGGGCAGGCCCTGGTCTTCAAGAAAAGCGTCGTCGGCATGGGCCAGCACGTCAACGATGGCGTTGCCGATACCGGCAACGTCGAAACGGGGTTCCGCCATGAATCCTCTCGGAGTTAGAAAACGTCATCAGGGCCTGATCCGGGCAGGCCCGCGCCGCGCGCTCGTGCAGACGGCGTGCTTGGCGCGCAGTATACCCACCCGGCGGCGAACCACAAGGGCGGGGGCGTGCGCCGTGCGCGACAAACCACCCCGCTCCCGTGCCGTTCGCCCGCATGCCGCCTGAAATTTCCTTCCTTCCCCATCAAGGAGCGCGTTCCCATGCCATTCGCCCTGATCCGGGCCTTGACCCAGCTTCCCGATCCCCGGTTTCGCCGGGTTCTCTGGCGTTCGGCGGGGCTGACCTTGATCGGCGCCTTGCTGCTGGCCCTCGGGGCCGGGTGGGGGCTGAGCTGGATTCAGGCCACGGACCTGCCCTGGCTCGACTCCTTGCTGGATGGCGCGGCCGGGCTGGTGGTGTTCATCCTGGCCTTGGTGTTCTTTCCGTCCCTGGCCGGGCTGATCGCGAGTTTCTTCCTGGAAGAGATCGCCCGCGCCGTCGAGGCCCGCCATTACCCGGCCTTGCCCGCGCCGCGCACGCCCCCCTTGCGGGAAACCGTGGGGCTGGCCGCGCGCTTCGCCCTGATCAGCGCCGGGCTTAACCTGCTGGCCTTGCCCTTGTACCTGCTGCTGCCCGGCCTCAATCTGGTTTTGTACTACGCCTTGAACGGCATGCTGCTGTCGCGCGAGTTCTTTGAACAAGCCGCCCAGCGCCGCCTTGAACCGGCCCAGGCCGACGCGCTCGCCCGGCGCCACCGGGGGCGTTTGTGGCTGACCGGGGCCGCCCTGGCCTTCCTGGCCACCCTGCCCGGTGCCAACCTGCTTTTGCCGCTGATCGCCACCGCGACCCTGGTGCACGTGGTCGAACGCCTGCGCCCGGCCCACACCCCCGACGCCCCGGCCTCGGCCTGAGCCGGAAAGGGCGCGCCGGGCGAAGAATCAGGTACTCCTCACGCATGATCCCCCGTGCAACCAGACGGGCCGGGAAGGGCTTTCGCCCCCCGGCCCGTGTCCTCCCTCGTTCCTTTTTCTTTAGTTCAGGGCCTGTCGGACGACAGGGCCTCAGCCCTTCTGGCCCTTGAGCCAGTTCAGCATGGTATCGGCGTCGGATACCTCGAACGGATCGGTCGGGCAGTTGTCATCGTGGCCGGGTTCGGCGAACATCTTCTTGATTTCGCCGTTCTCGACATACATCGAATAGCGCCACGAGCGCATGCCGAAGCCAAGGTTCGACTTGTCCACCAGCATGCCCATCTTGCGCGTGAACTCGCCGTTGCCGTCGGGGAGCAGGAAAACCTTGCTGGCGCCCTGGGCCTTGCCCCACTGATACATCACGAAGGCGTCGTTGACCGAAAGACAGACCACGCTGTCCACGCCCAGCGCCCGGAACTCGTCGTACAACGCTTCGTAGCGCGGCAGGTGGCTGGTCGAGCAGGTGGGCGTGAAGGCACCCGGCAAGGCGAACAGAACGACCTTCTTGTTGTTGAAGATTTCCTCGGTGGTCACGTCCTTCCACTCGAAGGGATTGGGGCCGCCAAGCGCTTCATTACGGACCCGGGTTTTGAAGGTCGTGCTGGGAACGAACATTATGCCCTCCTCGGTGGGTTGGTCGATGGCGGGATGGTAGCGCTCCAGGGGAACCTTGACCAATTGAATGTTCCAAAAACTATGATCGGTTCCATCGATTAAGAGAACCATTGGAGTGATTTTTCAAGCGAAACACCCTCACCCACGGTTGGGATCGCCCTCGCGCGGGCGACTGGCATGCCCTTCGCGGAACCAGGCGGCGGCCAGCCCGCCCAAGATCAGCACGAAGGCAAGCGGTCCCCCGAAAACCGGGGTCAAGGTAACGCCGGAAACCACGTGGCGCCCCTGGGCCACCAGGCCAATCCAGCCCGGGCCGTGGGCCGGCTGGCCGGGGGGCACGCGGTGGGGGGTTGGCAGGCGCCCGCCTGGCTCCAGCCACAGCATGGCCCCGCCGCTTTCCCGGGCCAGGGGGGCGAGGCGGGCCTCGGTGGGCAAAAGGCGGGTGGTTTCGGGCGGGTTGGGCGGCCCCGACACGGCCAGCGCCAGGAATCCCTCGCCGGCTTCCACCCGGTAAACGCCGGGCACCGGGGCGGCCATTTCCGCCTCGCCCACGCCGGGCTGGGTTTCGTGCAAGGAAAGGGAGCGCGCGGGCTCGCCCGGCGGCTCGACGCGCACCGTCTCGGGCAGGGTTTCCATGGTGCGCCGCGAGACCAGGAGCCGCCCGTTTTCGATGCGCGCGCGCAAGGATTCCTCTTCCAGTTCCGGCTCGCGCATCAGCCAGTGGGCCAGCCGGCGCAGCAGCTCGCCCTGCGGCCCGCCGCCCTGCCACCCCTTGGCCCACAGCCAGACCGTGTCGCTCGCCAGCAGGGCCACCCGCCCTTCCCCCGCCTTGGACAACACCAGCAAGGGCAAGCCTTGCGCGCCGGTCATCACGATCCGCCCCCGGGCGTCTTGCTGTTCGACCAGGCGCCCCCACGGCCCCCAGGTTGGCGGCGCGCCGTCGACTCCGGCCCCGGGCAGGCCGGCCGTCACCGGGTGGCGCCGGCCTTCCCCGGTCAGGGTGGGGACGAACGGGGTTTCGATCAGGCGCCCGCTGGGCCTGGCCGGCAGGATTTCGGCCAGGGGGCTGTTGGCCAGGGTATCGGGCAACGTATCCTCGGGGCCCACGCTGAACAGCACCGCCCCCCCCCGACGCACCGCCGCCGCCACGTTGGCAAGGTACACATCGGGCACCAGGCCCCAGCGCACGAAGCGATCGAACACGATCAGATCGAACTCGCCCACGCGCTCCTCGAACAGTTCCTGGATCGGAAAAGCGATCAAGGCCAGTTCGGAAAGCGGGGTCAGGTCTTCCTTCATCGGCGGGCGCAAAATGGTGAAGTGGACCAGATCCACCGCCGGGTCGGCTTTCAGCAGGTTGCGCCACACCCGTTCCCCCACGTGCGGCTGCCCCGAAAGCAGCAGCACCCGCAGCCGGTCGCGCACCCCGTTCAGCATCAGGGCGGCACGGTTGTTGATGGCCGCGATTTCGCCCGACACCACCGGGGTTTCCAGCTCGATCACGTTGGGCCCCGCCGTGTCCAGGACCACGTCCACCCCCGCCGGCTGGTTGGCCGGGACCAGGCGCTCGGCCGTGGTCTTGCCGTTGAGCGCGACGCGCAACGGCACCGGAGTGCCCGGGGAGACGCCGCCGTCCTCGACCGTCACGCTCAACCGCACGGGCTTTCCCACCAGGCCGAAGCCCGGCGCGTCGCCCACCAGCACCACCCGGTCGCGTCCCTCGCGCGGGCCGGTCAGCACCACGTGGACCGGGGCCCCCACGTCGGTGGTCACGGAATCGTGGATCTGGCCATCGCTCAGCACGATCACCCCGGCCCGGCGATCGCGGGGCACGTCGGCCAGGGCCTCGTTCAGTGTTCCCATCAGGCGGGTTTCGCCGTCCTGTCCCTCGACCCGGACCACCCGCGTTTCCAGCCCCGGCAGCCGGCCCAGGGCCTCGGTCAGGGCGTGGGCCGACGCCTCGACCGCCGGCAGGCGTCCGGTCAGGGCCTGCGACGGCGAGGCATCCACCACCACCACCGCCACGTCGCTCAGCGGCTCGCGGGTTTCCGTGACCCACTGAGGATTCAGAAGCACGCCGGTCAGGGCCCCCAGGGCCACCAGTCGTTGAAGGGCGCCGCGCGCGCGCCGCGCCAGGGCATACACCACCAGTCCCCCGGCCACCCCGGCCAGCGGAAGGACAACCCAGTACGGCAGCAGCGGCGCAAGCGACAAGCCGGTCAGCGTTTCCATGAAAGGGAAGTCCCGGATGGAAAACCGAAAGCAACCAAAACGGCGGCGGGTGGGATCCGGTATCCCTCATTCCCCGCCGGGCGGCAATCCCAAGGTCGCCGTTCCCGGCCAAAAGACCATCCGGAGCGACAATCGAGGCACCTGAATACCGCAATGAATTAATTGCATGCCTGGCATTCCCCGGGCGCATTGGAAAGTGATCGTATCATGCCCATGTTAGGATGAACTGGTACGGGACGCGGTTGATCCCGGCCACTGGAGGGCAGGCTTCCCCTGCCGCTCTCCTGCTCCGCAAGGAGGTACCGCCTCCGGTCGTCCCCCCTGACCGGAGCGCGAAGAAGAACGCTCGGCGGTCCCCCCCTGCCGGGCGTTCTTGTTTTTTGAGGGAACGCTTTTCATGGGGGATGCCCGGCGGGATGTTATACCCCATGGATTGGCCGTCTTCCCTGGCTTTGTATCCCTTGTCGGAGGGTTAGCCCTTGTCCTTTGTCCTTCCCGAATGGCCCCGTCCCGCCGTGCCCGTCGTGGGCGGGTCCGACCTTTTCCTGGTGCGCCGGGTGTTTTGCGTCGGCAAGAACTACGCCGATCACGCCCGCGAAATGGGGTCGGATCCCACGCGCGAGGCCCCGTTCTTCTTTTCCAAGCCCGCCGAGGCCCTGGTGCCCGAGGGCGGCGCCCTGCCCTACCCGCTGGGCACCGCCAACTTGCATCACGAGGTTGAACTGGTGGTGGCCCTGGGTCAGGGGGGCGTCGGAATCGACCCGGAAGGGGCGCGCGATCTGATCTGGGGCTACGGGGTGGGCCTTGACCTGACCCGGCGCGACCTCCAGGCGGCGGCGCGCGAAAAAGGCCAGCCCTGGGACATGGCCAAGGGCTTCGACCGCTCCGCGCCCATCGGGCCCTTGACCCCCGCGTCGCAGGTGGGGCCGCTTCAAGACAAGGCCATTACCTTGCGGGTCAACGGCACCGTGCGCCAGAACGGCACCCTGGGCGCCATGATCTGGTCGGTTCCCGAGATCATTTCGTGCCTTTCCAGCCTGATCGAGCTGGCCCCGGGCGATCTGATCTTCACCGGCACCCCGGCCGGGGTCGGCCCGATTGGCCCCGGCGACCGCCTGGACGCCACCATTGATGGCCTGACTCCGCTGGGCGTCGAAATCACCTTGCATCGCTCCTGATCCAGGCAGCAGGCCCCCGCCCGCCCCTTCGCGGCCCGGGCGGGGGCCCGCCTTTCGCGCCCCGGGATCGCCCGGGGCCGGGCGCCACCGCCGGCCGATCGCGTTTTTGCCGCAGGCGGGCGGCGGGTTCCCCGTCCCAAGCGGCCAAACCATACTTTCAGCACATCCCGGAAGGTTGTAGCACCCCCCTGAGTATGGCTATATTGCCATATCAAGGACCCGCCTCCCCGCTCCTCGCTCAACCTTGGCGGTCCGCAGAGGGAGCGCCTCACGATGGTTTTTTCCGTCTTTTCCAAGCTGCAATCCATTCAGCTGAAAATTGCTCTGCTCGCCGGCCTGCTTCTGATCGCCACCGTTTTGGTGATGATCGGCTTCGGGGTTTACGCCTCGCACGGCACCGCCCAGGTCGTTCTCACCGAGGTTTCGCGCCAGGCCGATGTCATGACCAAGGAATCCCTGGTCAATCGGGCCAGGAGCGAAGCCTACGCCATCAAGGCGGAACTGGAGATCGGCTTCGACGCGGCCCGCACCATGGCCGAGGTCTTCGCCGTCGAGGCAAACCACGCCAGCAGCCACGAGGGCGAGGCAGGCCACAAGGGCGGCGCAGGCCACGAGGACGAGGGGGGCGATGATCGACGCCACTTATACAATGATATTTTGCGCAAGATTCTTGAACACAATCCCGGGCTGAACGGCACCTATTCGGCTTGGGCCCCGAACGCCCTGGATGGCGCGGACGCCTCCTTCGTCGGGCGCACCGATCTGGGATCGGACGACACCGGTCGCTTCCTGCCCTACTGGACCCGTGACGTTGCCTCGGGGGCCATCGCCCTGCAACCTCTTGTCGAATACGATAGCACGGAGCACCACCCCAACGGACTGGTCAAGGGGGCCTGGTTCCTCAATCCCCAGAAGACGGGCAAGGAAAACATCCTGGGCCCGCTGCCCTACATCGTCCAGGGCAAGCCGGTTTTCCTGGCCACCATGTCCGTTCCCATCCAGGCGGGAGGTCGCTTCCTGGGCGTTGCCGGCGCCGACTACAATCTTGATTTCGTGCAAAAACTGGCCGAACGCGTGGATCAATCGACGCTGGGGGGAGCCGGATCCGTGCTCATCTTGAATGACACGGGGCTGGTCGTGGCCAACAGCGGCAATCCCCAGTCGATTGGCAAGCCCGTCCGCAACCTGGGGCCCCAGTGGACGGAAAGCCAGGACATCGTCGCCCAGGGCAAGGCGGAAGTGCGCGATGATCCGGCCTTCCCGGACATTCATGTGTACGCCCCCATTCCCCTGGGGCGCACGGAAAACGCGTGGGCGGTGATCCTGACCTTGCCGCGCGACACGGTCATGGCACCCGCGCGCGCCCTGGAGAACACCTTGGAACAGCGCGCGACCCACGACACGCTGTGGCAGATCGCCGTGGGTCTCCTCATCGCGGCGGGCGCCATTGGCGTGCTGGTCGCCGTTGCCCGGGGCATCGCCACCCCCGTGCGCGCCTGCGCTGATTTCGCCGAAGGGATCGCGAAGGGGGATCTCAACCAGTCTCTCGCCCTCCGGCAGGCCGACGAGGTGGGCGTGCTGGCCGACTCCTTGCGCGCCATGCAAGGCAGCTTGCAGCGCGCCACCGCCGAACGGGCCGAGGATCAGGCCCGGTCCGAAAAGGAACGTCGTGAAACCCTGAACCGCCTGGCCGATGGCTTCGAGGCCCGGGTCATGGACGTGGTGCGCGCCGTCTCCCAATCCTCCGGCCAGTTGCAGACAACCGCCCGCTCCATGTCCACCGTGGCCGCGGACAGCAGCCTTCAGGCGGAAACGGTCTCCTCGGCCGCGTCCCAGGCCACCATGAACGTGGAAACCGTGGCCGCCGCCGCCGAGGAACTCTCGTCTTCCATTTCCGAAATCACCCGACAGGTCGATGAGTCCTCGCGCATCGCGTCGGTGGCGTCCGAAACGGCGCAGCGCGTCAACGGCATGGTGGAAAGCCTGGCCGGGGCCGCCGATCGCATCGGGCAGGTGGTGCAGCTGATCGACGACATCGCCAGCCAGACGAATCTGCTGGCGCTCAACGCCACCATCGAGGCGGCGCGCGCCGGCGATGCCGGAAAAGGGTTCGCGGTCGTCGCCGGCGAGGTCAAGACCCTGGCCAGCCAGACCGGGCGCGCCACCGGCGAGATCGGTCAGCAGATCGGCACCGTGCAGGAGGAAACCCGGCGCACCGTCGATGCCATCAAGGGCATTGCCACGGTCATCGGCCAGATGCGCGACATCGCCACCGCCATCGCGGCCTCGGTCGAGGCCCAGGGCAAGGCCACCCAGGAAATCGCCAGCAATGTTCAAGAAGCGGCCCGGGGCACGCAACAGGTTTCCGAAACCATCATGGGCGTGACCGACAGCGCCTCGGCCACCGGCCGCGCCGCCGAGGATGTCCTGGTCTCGGCCGATGCCCTGGCCGGCAATTCAGACAAGCTTCAAGGCGAACTGAGCCGTTTCCTTGTCGAAATCCGCTCGGCCTGACGCAAAAAGGGGAACCCGGCGCGAAACCGGGCTCCCCCCTTTTTTTCATGGCGTTCCCGAACCGCCGCCCCGGACGCGGGCCGCCGGCCTCAAGGTCAGGCGCCCAGGTCCTCGCCGGCCAGGGCGCGGTCGAGCAGGGCCAGGGTTTCGTCCACGCCATACAGGGCGATGAACGTGCCCATGCGCGGCCCCTGATCCTGGCCCAGCAGCACCTGGTAGAGCACCTGGAACCATGCCTTCAGGTCGCCCAGGTCGGGATGGCGCTTGCCCACCTCGTAGACCGCATCCTGGGCCGGACCCGCGTCCACCGGACGGGGCAGTCCGGCCAGCACCGCGCGCAGGTCGGCGAGCGCGGCCTTCTCGGGCTCGGTGGCCAGGCGGTAGCGCTTGGTCGGCAGCACGAAGTCGCGGTAATAGGCGATGGCCCGTTCCACCAGCACCGACAGGGTCGGCGCCGTTTCCGGGGTGGCGCCGGGGGCGTAGCGGCCGATGTAGTGCCACAGCACCGCCGGGTCCTCGGAATGGCACACGCTGACCAGGTTGAGCAGGATCGAAAACGACAGGCGCGCCTTTTCCTCGGGCGGGCAGCCGGCGTGAATGTGCCAGGCCGGGTTGGCAAGGCGGGCCTTTTCGTCCTGGCCGGGGAAGGCTTCGACATAGGCCATGTATTCGTCCACGGCGCGCGGGATCACGTCGAAGTGCAGGCGCTTCGCGGTTTTCGGCTTCTGGAACATGAACAGGGCCAGGCTTTCCGGATTGGCGTAGCGCAGCCACTCCTCGACCGCGAGGCCGTTGCCCTTGGACTTGGAAATCTTCTGCCCCTCGCCGTCCAAGAACAGTTCATAGCTCAGGGTCTGGGGCGGCTCGGCCCCCAGGATGCGGCAGATCCGGCTGGACAACTGCACCGAGGGGATCAGGTCCTTGCCCGACATTTCATAGTCCACGCCCAGCGCGAACCAGCGCATGCCCCAGTCGGCCTTCCATTGCAGCTTGCACGCTCCGCCGGTGACCGGGGTTTCCACCTTCTTGCCGTCGGGGCGTTCGTAGACCAAGGTGCCGGCGGCGGCGTTGGTTTCGATCACCGGCACCTGAAGCACCTGTCCGGTTTCCGGGCACACGGGCAGGAAAGGCGCGTAGGTCGCCCGGCGTTCCTCGCCCAAGGTGGGCAGCACCACGTCGCGCACGGCCTCGAAGCAGGCCAGCACCCGCAGCAACGCGGGATCGAAGCGCCCCGATTCGTACCAGTCGCTGGCCGACTGGAACTCGTATTCAAACCCGAATTCGTCCAGGAAGGCGCGCAGGCGGGCGTTGTTGTGGTGCCCGAAACTTTCATGCGTGCCGAAGGGATCGGGTATGCGGGTCAGGGGCTTGCCCAGGTGGGTGGCGACCATCTCCTTGTTGGGGATGTTGTCGGGCACCTTGCGCAGGCCGTCCATGTCGTCGGAAAAGCAAAACAGCCGCGTGGGCATGTCGGGCGCCAGCACCCGGAAGGCATTGCGCACCATGGTGGTGCGCACGACCTCGCCAAAGGTGCCGATGTGCGGCAGCCCCGAGGGGCCATAGCCGGTTTCGAACAGCACATAGCCCTTGGCCGGCAGCGTCCCCTTCAACCGTTTTTCCAGCAGAGCCCGCGCTTCCTGAAAGGGCCAGGCCGTGGACGACAGCGCGGTTTCGCGGTCCACCGGGGGCAGGACGGGGCTCATCATCGGCATCGAAGAGTCTTTCATAGGGGAAAAACGGGGAAGAAAAGGGAAAAACGCTAGGACGAACGCCCTCAGGCGTCAAGAGCGCCGCAATGTCTTTCCAGGGCAATCGGTTCAAGCCCTGGATGGCCTCGGAAGAGGATTCCCCGA
>NZ_BJZO01000051.1 GCF_007992075.1 Pararhodospirillum oryzae | reverse complement strand
CCGTTGGTATAAATCAAAAAAACCTGTAGCCGTTCATGGGGGATGGGCAATGGATCGGCATGGGCGGTTCGAGAGATGGAGGTCACAAGAACGCGCCCATGCCGGGATTTTTCATCGGGATCCGGCCATGCAGGAGGTCGGACCGATCCGGTCATCCTTCCAGGGCAGCCTTCAGGGCCTCGTCGCCGATCTGTTCGACGAACCAGGCGGGATAGGGCCGGGGGATGGCGCTGGCCGCGTCCAGGGCCTGGAGGGTTTCGGCCGACAAGTCGAGGGATGCCGCCGCCAGGGTCTGGTCCAGGTGCTCGATCCGGCTTGCGCCCAGCAGGACGGAGGCAACCCCGGGGCGGGTCAGCAGCCAGGCAATGGCCACGGCGGCGACGCTCACGTCGTGGGCCCGGGCCACGGCGCCCAACACCTCCAGGATCGCGAAGCCCTTGTCGCGGTCCACGGGCAAGATGTCGAAGCCGGCCAGACGGCCGCCGTCGCCGGTGGGGTCCTGGGGAGTGTAGCGGCCGCTCAGGAATCCGCCGGCCAGCGGGCTCCACACCATCAGGCCGATGCCGGCATCCCGGGCGAAGGGGACCACCTCGTGCTCCACGTCGCGCCCGACCAGCGAGTAATACATCTCGGCGGCGCAAAACGGCCGGGCCCCGGCGTGGCGCTGAAGCCCCACCGCCTTGGCCGCGAGCCAGGCCGGCCAGTTGGAAAAGCCGGCGTAGCGCACCTTGCCCTGGCGGATCAGGGTTTCCAGGGCGTCCAGGGTTTCCTCAAGGGGCGTGTGGGGGTCAACCCGGTGGGCCAGGTAAACGTCGATCCAGTCGGTCCCCAGGCGGCGCAAGCTGGCCTCGGCCGCCGCCAGGATGTGCCGGCGCGACAGGCCGCTGTCGCCCAGGGCGGGACCGGTGCGAAAGCCCACCTTGGTCGCGATCACCACCTCGGAGCGGTGCCGGCCCAACGCGTGGCCCAGCATGGTTTCCGAGGCCC
The DNA here is from genome assembly GCF_007992075.1 of Pararhodospirillum oryzae. Taxonomy (GTDB): domain Bacteria; phylum Pseudomonadota; class Alphaproteobacteria; order Rhodospirillales; family Rhodospirillaceae; genus Pararhodospirillum; species Pararhodospirillum oryzae. The sequence continues at coordinate 29,521 of NZ_BJZO01000051.1, read as the reverse complement.
CGCCGGCGTAGGCGTCGGCGGTGTTGAACAAGGTCACGCCCGCTTCCAGGGCGCGGCCGACCAGCCGGTCCGCCGTCCCCTGTGTCTCGATCTTGAACACCGAGGCCATGGGGCCGGTGCCCGACCCGAAGGTCATGGCCCCGAAGCCCAGTCGCGAAACCACGAGACCGGTGTTTCCCAAGGTGGTGTACCGCATGCGCCCCTCCCCCTTTTGACGGAAACCGCCCGCTCGGCGACGGTGCCGGGGAAGTATAGCAAAAGACCCGCCTTTTGGCGGATGCCTTTTGGGCCCAAGGGACCAATTTCAAGGGGACGTAGCCCGGGGAAAAGACACGTCCCTTCCCCGGGCGCGAGCGTGTTTTAGCCGTGCGAGGCGCAGGAGTGTTCCGGCTGGAACGGGGGCAGCTCTCCGGCCTTGAAGCGGGCCAGGACCTCGGTCACCGTACCCGGGGCCGGGCACAGGTGCACGGTGATGCCCGAGCGCAGGCAGCCCATCAGCGGGCCGCGCCCCATGCCGGCGGCAATCAGCACGCTGACGCCGCGCCCGGCCAGGAGCTGCACCGGGGCCATGCATCCGCCGTGGCTGTGCGGGACGCCGGGCACGACCTCGATCACTTCCGCCTGATCGCCATCGATCTTGGCCAGGGTGAAGGTGGGGCACTGGCCGAAGTGGGCCGACAGGGGCGCCTCGGCGCCGCCGGGGGCCTCGCTGGGAATGGCAACGATCATCGACATGACACAGGGTTCCTTTGAGACGAACAAAAATGCAAAATACGGTTTTTCCGAAATTGGAAAGAGCCGTTTCCTAAGAAACTACCTTAGCTTTCGGGCAAGGTTGCCAGCAACGCCTCGACCGCCGTCCACGCGCTTCGCACCGCCTGGTCCATGCCCTGGTCGGTGACCGAGAGCAGCGAGCGCCCCTCGACCACCGCCGTCATGGCCTCGGGCGTGAAGGGAAGCCGCCCCACCACCGGGTGCCCGCGCTCGTGGCAAAAGGCTTCGATCTCGGCCGACAGGGCCGGGTTCAGATCAGCCTTGTTGAGGATCACCGCCGCCGGGCGGTGAAAATGGGCGCACAGGTCGATGATCCGCCCGAGGTCATGGCGCCCCGAGGGCGTGGGCTCGGTGACCAGGACCGCCAGCGTGGTGCCGGTGAGCGCCGACAGGGCCGGGCAGCCGATGCCCGGCGGACCATCGGCCAGCAGCAGATCGCCGGCTCCGGCACGCACGGCCGCCTGGGCCGCGCCGCGCACCTCGGCCACCAGCAGGCCCGAGTTCTCGCCCCCAGCCGCCAGCTCGGCATGGAACAAAGGCCCCAGGGGGGTGCTTGCCCGCCACCAGCGCCCGATGGCGCAAGGATCCAGACGCACCGCGCCGGCCGGGCATACATGGGCACACACCCCGCAGCCCTCGCACAGGCTTTCGACCACCCGCGCGAGGCCGCTCGCGTCGGTTTCAATGGCGCGAAAGGCGCAGGCCGGCTCGCACGCGCCACAGGCCACGCACACGGCGGGGTCGATCACCGCTTCCTGGCCGCCCATGGTTTCATGGCGTTCCAGCGGCTCGCCCTCGACCAGCAAGGCCAGATTGGCCGCGTCCACGTCGAGATCCACCAGCACCGGGCGGTGGGCCAGGGCGGCGAAGGCGGCGGCGACCGAGGTTTTGCCGGTGCCTCCCTTGCCGCTCAGGATACTGAGTTCACGCATGGGCTGTCTCCCCGGACGGGGTGGCCAGGGCGGTGATGGCCTGGGCCAGCGCGCGCAGGCGTCCGGCGTGCTCGGGCCCCACCTCGTCGAGCGTGCGGCCCCGGGCATAGGCCTCGGCCACATCGCGGTCGAAGGGCAAGGCGGCCAGGACCGGAAGCCCGGCCTCGGCGCAAAACGTCCGCACGCCCTGGTCGTCGAAGCCGGCGCGGTTGATGACCACCGCCATGCGCCGGCCCAACCCCTTCATCGCCCCCCACGCCAGCCGCAGGTCGTGCAGGCCAAACGGCGTGGGCTCGGTGACCAGCACCACCAGATCGGCGTCGCGCACCGCCTCCAGGGCCGGACAGCTGGCGCCCGGGGGGGCATCGATCAGCACGTCGGCCGGTTCCTGGGCCAGCGACGCGCGCAAGGCCACCCGGACCTTGCGCATCAAGGGGGGCGCGTGGGCCTCGCCAATGCGCAGGCGTCCGGCGAACACCCGCCCTCCCCTGGGCGTCCGCCCTTCCAGAACCTCGCCCAGAAGACGCTGGTCCTCGACCAGGGCCCCGGTGGGGCAGCGCAAAAGGCACCCTCCACACGCGTGGCACAGCTCGGGGAACAGCATCGGCACCGGGCCGACCATGGCGAGGGCATTGAAGGCGCAAGCGTCGCGGCAGGCCCCGCACCCGGTGCACAGGGCCGGATCGATCCGGGGCACGGGCAAGGTAGCCTGGATTTCGCGCGTCATGGTGGCGTTCAAGAACAGGTCCAGGTTGGGGGCCTCGACGTCGAAATCGACGGCCACCACCGGACGCGGCCACACGCGGGCAAGGCCGGCGGCCACGGTGGTCTTGCCCGTGCCTCCCTTGCCACTGGCCACCGCGATGATCATCCCTCGTGCCCCGCGATCGCGCCGCCGGGCGCGTGTCCGATCGCGCCACCGGGCGCGTGTCCCATGGCACGAGGCGCGTTCTCCGGAGTCAGGGCGCCAGCGTTGAAGCGCTCCAGGGCGGCGCGGGCACTCTGGCCCTCCAGCCCCTGGTAGACGGCGATGCCAGCCGCCTCCAGCGCCCGCGCCGCCTTGGGACCCACGGCCCCGGTCAGCAGGGCCTTCGCCCCGGCCTTGACCAGGGCCTCGGCGGCGGCCAGACCGGCGCCCTGCACGGCGTGGGCGGCCGGCACGGCCAGGGGCGTGGCGGCTCCGGTGGTGGTGTCCACGATCAACAGCCCGGTCGCCCGCCCGAAACGGGGATCAACGGCGTCGTCCAGGGTGGTTCCCATGGTGGTGATGGCAAGTTTCATGAGTCGTCTCCCAGGCCCGCCGCCGGGGCCGCGCGGGCCCGACAGAACGGCAAGGCACAGAACCGGTAAGCGTGGAAGCGGCGCGATCCGGGCAAGCGGAGCCCGTTCCCCGCCCGGGCACGAGGGCCCGGGACGGGGAGGCACTTTCCACGATGAAAAACGCTGGACGGGCCTAACCCGTCTGTCTGGTGTCACGCGGCACGCGGCGGGGCCTGGCGGGGGGCTTGATAAGCGCGCGCGGCCCGAGATCCAGGCCTTGCACGCCCCCGCCCGCCGTCCCTCGGGGCCGCCCGGGGTCGGGGAACCTCAGCCCCGCGCCGATGCTCCTGGGCCGGCAGCCCCGGCCCCCTGCCCCCGGCCCCGGTGGCAGCGCCCGCGTCCCGGACCCTGGCCCGGGCCCGGAGGGAGCGTGCCGGTTTCCCGCGTCCGACGTCCGGGGCCACCCGCCGGCCCCAGTCCCCGGCCACAGGGCCCAAGGCCCCGTCCCCGCCCGACATCCGGCCGTTCCTCCATCATCGCGGCCTGTCCGCGGCCGCCCCTGCCCCATCCCTTTTGATCAGGCATTGTCACTCTCCTTGTGCAAAGGGGGGATCGTTTTCGTGTCCGGCCTCGTCCAGGGGACACCCGGACGCCCCGCCTTCCAGCGGCCCGTTTTCCTCGGACGCGAGACGATATTCCCCGCCCTCGATCCGCAGCGCCCAGCCCTGGGTCAGGGCTTCGGCGACCACGCGCCGGGCCTCGGCCAGCAACCGCGAAAAGGTGGGCCGGGAAACATCCATGCGCGCGGCCGCCTCGTCGTGATCAAGCCCCAGGGCATCGGCCAGACGCAGGGCCTCCAGCCCATCGACCGACAGCACCGCATGCGAAAGCAGGCGCAGGGGGATCCCCTGGGGTTTGTAGTACGACACGGGAGGGTGAGCGGCCACCCGACGCAAGCGGCGAGGTCTGGGCATGATCTCCTCGAACCAAAACGAGTCCTGAACACGGGAAAAACGCTAGCACAGCCCCTGCCCCGCCTCAAGTTATTTTGAGCGCTCGTTCATAACAAATGAACATGCGTTCGTTTCCAACCCCGCTCGCCCCGCCTGTCCCCTCCCCGGCAGGCACGCCGGCCCTCATCGGCCTTGCGTCGGGCGAAAACGGTACGGTATGGTACCGTACCGTTTCGAGCAGGAACGATGACACCAAGACCCGCGTGGGTCGGGCCAAGGAGGCCACGCATGACAAGATTGGATACCCGGGCTCGTTTGATCGACGCGGCCCTCAGGATTGTGCGGCGCTATGGGGCGGCGGGCCTGACCTTGCAGGCAACCGCCGACGAGGCCGGAGTCTCCAAGGGAGGGCTTCTCTACCATTTCCGCTCGAAGGATCAGCTGATCGGCGCCATGGTCGAGCACCTGGTGGATGGCTTCGAGGAAAAGCTGGAAGCGGCCTACGCCGCCGAGGAGTCGGGGCCAAGCCGGTGGGCGCGCGCCTATGTGCGGGTCTGCCTGGCCGACGACGCTCCCGATAGCGATCCGGTGGCGCATGCGTTTCTGGCGGCGGCCGTGCTGAACCCCGCCATGCTGGCGCCCATGCGCGACCGGCGCCAGCAGCTGCTGGAGCGGTTGCGGGGCGATGCCCCCGATCCCGAGCGGGTCACCCTTATTTTTCTCGCGCTCGACGGATTGTTCCTGCGCCGTCTGTCGCTGGGCATCACCGCCAGTTCCTCCGATCAGGTCCACGTCCGCGAAACCGCCCTGACCCTTCTGGGCGCGCCCGTGGTTCCGGGGGCGCAACGGACCCCGACCCTGGCCCTCCGTCCCGAGTCCGCCCGCCTCGCATGAGACGGGCGGGTCCGGAAATCCTTCGGACACGCGAACGCGAGGGCGTCTTTTGGAAAAACGCGGTGTCCGCCTTCCCCGGCGGCACCGGCGACCGACACGGGCTCACGGGCGGGGACCGCCCGCAGCCTCGACACAACGACGGCTCACACGGCAAGGGGCCCCGGGCGGGTGCACCGTGGCGCATGGCACGACGATCCTTGTCCCGAAAGCGCCTTGCCCCTGCCCGCCCCCTCGGCCAACGAGCGGAACGATCACCCATCCGCGCCCTGGAGCGCCCCGGGCCCGGGCGGAGCCAAGTCCCCGCTTTTCTCGGGATACCCCTGGCTGGCGCCGTGCATGAACAGGTGCACGGCGCGGCGGGCGTAGGCTTTCTGGTTTTTCTCGTCCTCGGGCACGCGGTAGCCCAGCGCGTAGCCGGCCGAAAAATCGCCGATAATCATCCCGATGAACATCTCGGCCAGATCGACGGCCTCGTAGCGCGCGAACAGCCCCTTGCGCTGGGCGTCCTCGAACAGTTCACACAGCCGCACGCGAACCAGCCGGGGCCCGCTCTCGTAAAACATGGCCGTGATCTCCGGATTGCGGCGACCTTCCGCCACCACGATCCGGTACACGGACAAGGCTTCCGGCGTACTCACCGCGCGCAGGAAATGTTCCCCGATTTCCAGCAACTGCACTTCGATCGGCGCGTTCCCTGGCTGGACCGCGCGCACACCGCTCCACACCCGTTCCGTGATGTCTTCTATAATCGTCCGCAGCAGCCCTTCCTTGCTTCCGAAGTGTTCGTACAGCGTCCGGCGCGATCCCTTGGAATATTCAAGGATATCGCTCAACGTCGTGTGTTCGAACCCTTTTTCCAGAAACAGACTTCGAGCCGCCGAAAGTATAGCTTGCCGGTGGGCCAACCCTCGCGTCTGATGCTTCCCTTGAGTCACAAAGCAGGCCTCCTTACCTGTTGACCGAACCTGTTGACCGAGCCGGCAGATTTCCTTGATCGGGACCGGATGGTACGGTACTGTACCGTACCATATCCGGTATCCCGGGGCTCGTCCACCCTCCCGGCCCCGCGCGAAGGCAAATAGGCACTCCCATGATCCGCCCAGGCAACCGCTCAGTACTCGTGAGCCTTCTTTCGGCCCTTCTCCTTGTTGGCGCATGTGACGAGGGCACGCAATCAGCGCCTTCGCAGGCCCGCGCTGTCGAAGTTTCGGTCATGACGGCTCAACCTCAGGATATTCCCCTGTTTCTTGATTTACCGGGACGAACCTCGGCCTATCGGGTGGCCGAGGTTCGTCCCCAGGTTTCGGGCATTGTCTTGAAGCGTCTTTTCGAGGAAGGCTCGGAAGTGGACGCGGGGCAACAGCTTTATCAGATCGATCCCGCGACGTACCAGGCCTCGGTGCAAAGCGCCGAGGCCGATCTGGCCAAGGCGCGGGCCACCTTGAAATCGGTGGAGGCCAAGGCGGCGCGCTACGCCGACCTCGTGCGCGTTCACGCGGTGTCGCGCCAGGATTACGACGACGCGGTGGCCTCGCTTGATCAGGCCCGCGCGGAAATCATGGTTGCCCAGGCCGCGCTGAAAACGGCCCAGATCAATTTGGGATACACCAAGGTCTACGCGCCGATTCGCGGACGCATCGGGAAGTCGTCGATCACGGAAGGCGCCCTGGTCACCGCCAATCAGGCCACGGCCCTTGCCACCATCACCCAGCTTGATCCGATCTACGTGGACCTGCGCCAGTCGAGTTCGGATCTGCTCCGCCTGCGCGAGGCCCTGGCCCAGGGGCAGCTCGCCAGTTCGGAAAGCGGCGGTGGGGCGCCCGTGCACCTGAGCCTGGACGGCACCGCCCACCTTTACGGGCCGGTGGGCACCCTTCAGTTCTCGGACGTGACCGTTGATCCGGACACGGGCGCGGTTCAGGTGCGCGCGGTCTTCCCCAATCCCGACAAGATCCTGTACCCGGGCTTGTTCGTGCGCGCCCAGGTGGAACAGGGCATGCAGAAAAACGTGGTCTCGCTGCCGCAAGACGCCCTGGTGCGCCGCCCCGATGGCTCGGCCCTGGTGTGGGTTGTCGATGCCCAGAACCAGGTGACGCCCCGGCCGGTCAGCGTCTCGCGCATGACGGCGGAAGGGACCTGGCTGGTGACCGGCGGCCTGAACGGAGGCGAGTAAGGTGGTCGTGGCCGGCCTGCAGAAGATCAAGCCCGGCATGACGGTGGTCCCGGTGGACGCCGCCCCGACCCCGGCGGCTCCCGCCCCCTCGAAGCCATCATGCCTCAAACAGTACCGTAAAATTTCATCCTTCCACTCCAAGGATTCTTTTCGATAAACCACATTTTCTATCTGGAAAGACGCGCGGTATTTCGATCATTATCGCATCCAGATTCGTGCCTTAAAAGGCCGCACGGACATAATAATTTATATGCAGCCCTTTGATTACACCCCTCGTTTGTGTCCTGGAAGGACGATCAATGAAGCCCGCGATCAGATTTAGTATATCCACCCGCCTCGCTGTCATCTCTATTTTGAATACCGTCCTTGTTAGTATTCTAATGGCCTTGGTTGTTTTTATTGTATTGGATACGGATACGTCACGACGGGCAAACGATGCCATTGACCGCAACATGCGCGTCGCCTGGAACGAACTCAACCGCCTGGGAGGCTCCCCCCACCTTGAAAACGGGGCCCTGTACGTGGGATCGGTCAAACTCAACGATAACAATCAGCTGGTCGACCACGTGGCGGATCTGGTCGGCGGCACCGCCACCGTGTTCCAGGGGGACACACGGGTTGCCACGAACCTGAAAAATCCCGACGGATCCCGTGCCGTTGGCACCAGGCTGACCCGCAACGCCGCCCATGCCAGCGTGCTTGCCGGCAAGCGCCCCTTCCGGGGCACGGTTGATGTTCTGGGGCGTTCCTACATCACCGGATACGACCCCCTGCTGGATGCCAGGGGAGAGGTCATCGGCATTTTGTACGTGGGGCTGCCCTTCGACGAGTTTTCCCAAGCCTCCGACACCATCAAGGTCGCCATCCTCCTGGTGGCCCTGGTCGCGGGGTCCCTGACCTTGGTCCTGTCGTCTGTCGCGACACGGAAAACCGTGACCACGCCCCTCTCGCGGATCGGCAAGGCCATGCAGGATCTTTCCGACGGCCGCCTGGAGACCGAGATTCCCGGCCTGGAGCGCGCCGACGAAATCGGAACCATGGCGCGCACGGTTCAGGTCTTCAAGGGACAGGCCCTTGAGAAAGCCCGCCTGGAAACCCAGCGCGAGAACGAAGAGGCCATGAAGGCCCGACGCCAGGAAGCCCTGGAACAGCTGACCCGTGAGTTCCAGCGCGACGTGGGCGAAATCGTGGGCACGGTCGAACACTCGGCCCAGGATCTGCGCTCGGTCGCCGAAACCATGTCCATGGTCGCGGAAAACACCCTGGAGCAATCCGAAATTGTCGCGGCCTCCGCCCAGCAGGCGGCGGCCAATGTCCAGACCGTGGCCGCCGCCGCCGAGGAACTTTCGGCCGCCGAACAGGATATCGCCCGCTCGATCACCCATTCCTCGCGGATCGCCAGCGGTGCCGCCACCGAAGCCCGGCGCATCACCGGCGTGGTGGGCGGGCTGGCCGAGGCGGTCAACCGCATTGGCACCGTGGTCGGCCTGATCGAAACCATCGCGACGCAAACCAACCTGCTGGCCCTCAACGCCACGATCGAGGCGGCCCGGGCCGGCGACGCGGGCAAGGGCTTCGCGGTGGTCGCGGGCGAGGTCAAGGGGCTGGCCGGCCAGACCGCGCGCGCCACCGGAGACATCGCGCCACAGATCACCGCCGTGCAGGACGCCACGCGCGAGGCGGTGGCGGCCATCAACGCCATTGCCCGGACCATTGCCGACATCAACGAAACCGCGTCGACCATCGCCGCCGCCGTGGAGCAGCAAACCGCCGCCACCGCCGAAATCGCCCGCAACGTGGACGAAGCGGCGCGGGGGACCCACGAAGTCACCGAAAGCATCACCCGGGTGCGCGAGGCCGCCGGCCGCACCGGCGCCACCGTGGGCCAGGTGGTTGACACCGCCACCTTGCTGATTGCCCGCGCCACCGGCCTGGCAACCGAGGTCAACGATTTCCTGTCGGGCATTGATCGCGCCGGGGATCGCCGGCGCCACCGCCGCATGCCCCTGACCTTGCCGGTCGAACTCGATACCCCTTCGGGCCGCGCCCGCGCCCGCACCTTGGATGTCTCGGTCGGCGGCGCGATGCTGGACCGCGACATCGGCGCGCGCCCTGGCGATCCGGTCGGGGTCACCATCGATACCTGGCCCCGCATCCAAGGACAGGTGGCCGGCCTGCACGACGGCAAAAGCCGCCTTGTCTTCGGGCCCGACGCCAAGGCGGTGCTGGAAAAGCGCCTCGCCTGATCCCCGAAGCGCGTCCGGCCGCGCTTCCCGGCTCGCCGGTTCCCCGCATGAAAAAAGCCTGGGGAGAAGATCCCTCCTCCCCAGGCCCGACGGATGGAAAAACGGCGGATCAGCCGCGCAGAACGGAACGGCCGGCGTACACGGCGGCCGACCCCAGTTCCTCTTCCAGGCGGATCAGCTGGTTGTACTTGGCCAGACGGTCGGAGCGCGACAGCGAGCCGGTCTTGATCTGGCCGCAGTTGGTGGCCACCGCGATGTCGGCAATGATCGAATCCTCGGTCTCGCCCGAGCGGTGCGACAGCACGGCGGTGTAGTTGGCCTTGTGCGCCATTTCCACCGCTTCCAGGGTTTCCGACAAGGTCCCGATCTGGTTGACCTTGACCAGGATCGAGTTGGCCACGCCCTCGGTGATGCCCTGGGCCAGACGCTCGGGATTGGTCACGAACAGGTCGTCGCCCACCAGTTGCAGGCGCTCGCCCAGTTCCTCGGTCAGCAGGCGCCAGCCTTCCCAATCGTCCTCGGCGCAGCCGTCTTCCAGCGACACGATCGGATAACGCGCGGCCAGGTCGGCGTAGTAGGCCACGATGCCGGCGGCATCCAGGGTCTTGCCCTCGCCTTCCAGCACGTAGCGGCCATCCTTGTAGAACTCGGACGACGCGGCGTCGAGCGCCAGCATGATGTCCTCGCCCGGCTTGTAGCCGGCCGCCTCGATCGCGCGCATGATGAAGGCCAGGGCCTCGTCGGCGCTTTGCAGGTTGGGGGCGAACCCGCCTTCGTCGCCCACCGCCGTGTTATGGCCGGCGTCCTTCAGCTGCTTCTTGAGCGCGTGGAAGACCTCGGCGCCCATGCGGATGGCATCGGCCACGCAGTCGGCCGCCACCGGCATGATCATGAATTCCTGCACGTCGATCGGGTTGTCGGCATGCTGGCCGCCGTTGATGATGTTCATCATCGGCACCGGCAGCAGATGGGCGCGCGCGCCGCCAATGTAGCGGTACAAGGGCAGCTCGGCCGCCTCGGCCGCCGCCTTGGCCACCGCCAGCGACACGCCCAGGATGGCGTTGGCGCCCAGGCGGCTCTTGTTGGGGGTGCCGTCCAGGTCGATCATCGCCTGATCGATCACCATCTGGTCGGAGGCGTCCAGGCCAACCAGGGCCGAGAACAGCTCGCCGTTGACCGCCTCGACGGCCCGCAGCACGCCCTTGCCCTTGTAGCGGGTGGGATCGCCGTCGCGCAGTTCCACCGCTTCGTGCACCCCGGTCGAGGCACCCGACGGCACCGCCGCGCGGCCAAAGGCCCCATCTTCCAGCAAAACGTCCACTTCAACGGTGGGATTACCGCGCGAGTCCAGAATCTCGCGGGCATGAATATCGACGATCTCGGCCACGACAGTCTCTCCTGTTGTCAAAGCATTACCGGATGACGTTTGGCTAGGGCATCAAACGCTTTCAAGGTACCGATCAAGGCCGGCATGTCCTTGAGCGCCATCATGGTCGCCCCGTCCGACGGGGCCCGGTCCGGGTCCGGGTGGGTTTCAAGGAACACCCCGGCCACCCCCACCGCCACCGCGGCCCGCGCGAGGACCGGGGCAAACGCCCGCTCGCCCCCGGACGCGCCGCCCAGTCCCCCCGGCTGCTGCACCGCATGGGTCGCGTCCATCACCACCGGGCATCCGGTTTCGCGCGCCATGATCGGCAGGGCCCGCATGTCGGTCACCAGGGTGTTGTAGCCAAACGAAACCCCGCGTTCGGTCAGGATGATCCGCGCGTTGCCCGTGCTTTCCACCTTGGCGACCCCATGGGCCACGTCCCAGGGGGCCAGGAATTGTCCTTTTTTCACATTCACCGCCGCCCCGGTCGCGCCGGCCGCCAGCAGCAGGTCGGTTTGCCGGCACAAGAAGGCGGGGATCTGCAACACGTCCACCACCTCGGCCACCGGGGCGCACTGGGCCGGTTCGTGCACGTCGGTCAGAACCGGCAGACCCAGTGTCTCGCGGATTTCGGCGAACACGGGCAGGGCTTCCGTCAGCCCCACCCCACGACGCCCCGACAGACTGGTGCGGTTGGCCTTGTCGAACGAGGTCTTGAAGATCAAGGGCACGCCGGCTTCGGCGGCCATTGCCTTCAAGGCGCCGGCCACTTCAAGAGCGTGGGCCCGGCTTTCCATCTGGCACGGCCCCGCGATCAGGACCAAGGGCAGATCGTTGCCCAAGGTCACGGGAGCGACGGTCGCGGATCCGACACTGACGTGGCGCGGCGTCATCGTTTTTCCTTCCGGCATGTCCCCTTCCCTGTCTTGGAAGGTCAGACCAGACGCGACTTGGCCACGGCGGCCTGCACGAACGAAGTGAACAAGGGATGCGGATCAAAAGGCTTGGAGCGCAGCTCGGGGTGGAACTGCACGCCCACGAACCACGAGTGGCCGGGAATTTCGACGATTTCCGGCAAAACGCCATCGGGCGACAGCCCCGAGAACAGCAGACCCGCCGCCTCCAGCCGCTCCTTGTAGTCGATGTTGACTTCGTAACGGTGGCGGTGCCGTTCGGAAATCATCTCGGTACCGTAAATCTCGCGCACCCGGCTGCCAGGAATCAACTGGCAGGGATAGGCCCCCAGGCGCATGGTGCCGCCCAGGTCGCCGCACGCGGTCCGCTCGACGCGCTCGTTGCCCTTGGTCCACTCGGTCATCAGGCCGACCAGGGGGGCTTCCTGCGAGCCGAACTCCGACGATCCGGCCTTTTCCAGGCCGGCCTTGTGGCGGGCGAACTCGATCACCGCCATCTGCATGCCAAAGCAGATCCCGAGGTAGGGCACGTCGCGTTCGCGGGCAAAGCGCGCCGCGTTGATCATGCCTTCCGACCCGCGCTCGCCAAAGCCGCCGGGCACCAGGATGCCATGCACCCCTTCCAGGTGATGGACCGTGTCCTCGCGCTCGAAAATCTGGCTGTCGATCCAGGTCAGGCGGACCTTGACGTTGTTGGCGATGCCCCCGTGCACCAGGGCCTCGGCCAGCGACTTGTAGCTGTCGATCAGGCTGGTGTACTTGCCGACCACGGCAATGGTCACCTCGCCCTCGGGATTGCGAACCCGCTCGACGATGTTCAGCCAGCGGCTGAGGTCCGGTTCCTCGTCGTGGGGCAGGTTGAAATACCGGCACACCTGCACGTCCAGGCCTTGCGCATGGTAGCTGACCGGCACCTGGTAGATGGTATCCACGTCCAGGGCCGGGATCACCGCTTCCGCGCGCACGTTGCAGAACAAGGCGATCTTGGCCCGTTCGGCCTCGGGAATCGGGCGATCCGAGCGGCACATCAGCACGTCGGGCTGAATCCCCACGCTCAGCAGCTCCTTGACCGAGTGCTGGGTGGGCTTCGTCTTCAACTCGCCCGCCGACGGGATGTAGGGAAGCAAGGTCAGGTGGATGATCATCGCCCGCGCCGAGCCCAGCTCGTTGCGCAACTGACGGATGGCCTCCAGGAACGGCAGGCTTTCAATGTCGCCCACCGTGCCGCCGATTTCGCACAGCACGAAATCCTCGTCCTCGACGTCGGCGGTGGCAAACGCCTTGATGGCGTCGGTGACGTGGGGAATGACCTGAACCGTCTTGCCCAGGTAATCGCCCCGCCGTTCGCGGGCGATGACATCCGAATAAATGCGGCCCGTGGTCACGTTGTCGCCCCGGCGCGCCGCGACCCCGGTGAAACGCTCGTAGTGCCCCAGGTCCAGGTCGGTCTCGGCGCCGTCGTCGGTAACAAAAACCTCGCCGTGCTGGGTCGGGCTCATGGTGCCCGGGTCAACGTTCAAGTACGGGTCCAGCTTGCGAAGCCGCACCCGGTAGCCGCGCGACTGCAACAGCGCGCCCAAGGCCGCCGAGGCCAGTCCCTTGCCCAGGGAGGAAACCACTCCGCCCGTGATGAAAATGAAGCGTGTCATGTGCGCATCAAGCCTGCTGAGCTGAACCCGTGCCCCATCCCGGCCTGCCTGCATTGATGCGGACGGCCCCGGCGGGTCCTGATGTTCTCTTCCCTGGGGGCGCCGGGTGGCGCCGCCGACTATTGATCTGTCGCGGCCGGCGCGGCGTCGGAGGCCGGCAGGGTCGCGGGCGCGGCCTCGGAGGCCGGAGCCGCCGGCGCGGACGTTTCGTCCGCGGGAACCGGAGCAACGGGCGCGGCCGGCTCGGTCCGCGAGGCCTCTGGAACCGGCAGCCCGGGCGCCGGGGTCTCGCTTCCGGAAACCGGCGGAGCGGGCACGGCGGGCGCGCTGGGAACAGACGGAGCCACCGGCTCGGCATCCAGAACCGACGACCGCTCGGTGGGCGCATGACTCCCCGACAGCAGCGCCAATCCCAAACTGGTGATCATGAAGGCGCCCGCCAAGAGGCCGGTCATGCGCGTGAGCAGATTTCCAGCCTGGCGCCCGGTCATCAGGCCGGCGCCACCGCCGCCGATGCCCAGGGCGCCCCCCTCGGCCCGCTGCAGCAAGATGAGCGCGACCATGGCCACGGCGATGAGCAGATGGATGACCAGGATGACCGTAATCATGCGTTTGCAATGCCCCTTGGGGCCTTCCCCGGGAACCTGCCGGGTAAGCCCTGACCAACGACGGAAAAAACCGGACGTGCCCTTGGGAGACCCGATCCGAGAAGGGGGGGAACCTTGCGGGCTCACCCTCACCCGGGCGCCGTTTTATCCCGGCCCGGATGGCTTGACCAGAGGGCAAGATGGAAAATCTTGCCCAAACCGATCAGAGGACAAGAAGAAAATCCTGCCCGCGCGACCGGCCCTTACGGCGCGGGACACGCCATGGCAATGGCCCAGAAATCATCGGCTTTCAGACTGGCGCCGCCCACCAGGGCCCCGTCCACGTCGTCGAGAGCCATCAGCGCCTGGGCGTTGTCGGGCTTGACCGAGCCACCGTACAAAACCCGCACCCCGGCCGCCGCCTCGGCGCCCAGCAGGCGCGACAGGTCCCAGCGAATGGCGGCGTGCACCTGGGCCACGTCCTCGATGGTCGGCGTGCGCCCGGTGCCAATCGCCCACACCGGTTCATAGGCAATCACCAGCTGGCGCGGATCGGCGCCACTCGGCAAGGATCCCGCAAGCTGGGAAGAAACCACAGCCAGGGTTTCGCCCGCGTCCCGCTGGGCCTCGGTTTCGCCCACGCACACCACGGCCACCAGGCCCGCCGCCAGCGCGGCCGCGACCTTGGCCTGCACCACGTCATCGCTTTCGTGATGGTCGGCGCGGCGTTCGGAATGGCCCAGAATGACGAACTGGCAGCCCTGATCCACCAGCATGGCGGCCGAGACATCGCCGGTATGCGCCCCCGAAACCTTGGCGTGACAATCCTGGCCGCCAACCCCGATGCCGGTTCCCGCCACCGCGCCCACCACCGTGCTCAGCACGGGGAACGGCGGGCAGACCAGCAGATCAAAGGGCGTTGATCCAATCGCGTTGACCCGACTGGCCAGGGCCTCGGCCAGAATCCGGGCCTCGGCCTTCAGGCCATTCATTTTCCAGTTCCCAGCGATCAGCGGGCGACGGATGCTCATGGGGGGCTTCTCCTGTGTGCAGCGGCGGACAGTGCGGTCATACCACAGCGTTCCCTTCCAGGACCAGCCACCAGCACGGGAAAGCCTCTGACGCGACCGCGTGCAAGGCCTTTCCGACGCCACGCCCCCTCCTTGGAGGTTTGCCGCTTCTCAAGCCCCGGCGGCCAGGTACACGGCGCGATCTCCCCCTTGCGCCCGGGCCTGGGCCACCGCCTCGTCGGCCCGACGCACCGCCATGTCGAAGATCACGTCGTCGCGCACCACGTGGGTGGCCCCCAGGCTGACCGAAGGCAGCGGCGCCACGCCGCGCAGCACCTCGGAAGCGGCCCGGGTCATTTCGCTCACCACGCGATCGGCCAGGGCGATGCATCCCTCGCGCTCGGTTTCCGGCAGCAAGACCGTGAACTCGGACCCCGCCGTGCGCCCGACCACGTCGGCCGTGCGCACCATGCGCAAGATCGCGCTGCCCATGGCGCCCAAAACCGCGTCGCCGCGCTCCGTGCCGTGCGCGTCGTTGATCGCGCGCATGTTATCAAGCACGACCACCAGAACGGCCAGGGGGCGCTTGTAGCGCCGGGCCCGGCTGATTTCCTGGTCGGCCAGATCCATGAAGTGACGTCGGCTAAAAACGCCGGTCAGGGTATCCGTGGTCGACAGCCTCAGGACTTCCTCTTGACTCGCCCTAAGGTTATCCTCGGTGATGGCCAGAATTTCCCGCAACTGGGCGTTTTCCGCCTTCAAGGTTTCAATCGTTCTAGCGTCGCGCGCTACCATCCGCTTTCCGGCTCCTCATCCGGTCGAAGAGCCCGATCGCCGCCACCCCGCCCGGGGCCGCCTCGTGCGGGCGCAGTCTCCAACATTGACTTTATCCGTTTGTCCCAAACCGGTCTAGCCCAAGGCCGTCGAGGGAAACCGCCGGCGGGCGCCCCTCGACGCAATCGGCCACGACCCGCGCGGAGCCACAGGCCATGGTCCAGCCCAAGGTCCCGTGCCCCGTGTTCAAGACAAGATTGGCGTACCCCGGCACCGGGCCCAGCAAGGGCACCGAGTCGGGCGTGGTGGGACGAAGCCCGCACCACCCCTGAGCGGCCGAAACATCCCCACAGTTGGGAAACAACGCCCGGGTTTCGCGCCGGATCAGATCGACCCGCTCCGGGCGCAGCGTTGTGTTCCATCCCGATAGTTCGGCCGTGCCCGCCGCGCGCAGGCGCGTGCCCAGCCGGGAATAAACCATCTTGCGTTCCTCGTCCGTGATCGAAACCACCGGGGCGACGGAAGCGGGCTCCACGGGCACGGTAATTGAATACCCCTTGGCCGGGTAAACCGGCAGGCGAACCCCAATCGAGCGGGCAACCCGGGGCGACTCCGACCCCAGCGCCAGGACGATCCAGTCCGCCTCCTGGTCGCCCTGGTCGGTGCGCACCGCCTTGATCCGCCCCCCCTCGGCGACCAGCCCCAGCACCTGGGTCCCGAAGCAAAACCGCGCGCCCAGGGCCTGGGCCCGTTCGGCCAGGGCCACGGTAAACCGGTGGGCGTCGCCGCTTTCGTCCTCGGGGGCCAGGATGCCCCCGGCCAGATCCCCGCGCGCCGGAACCAGGGCTGGTTCCAGGGCCACGCAGGCGTCCGCGTCCAGCACCCGCTGTTCCAGCCCCCAGGCCAGCGCCGCCTCGCGCGCCGCCTTGCCGGCCGCGAAGGCCTCGGCGCTCCGGTAGATCTTCAAGATCCCCTGGGTTTTCTGGTCGTACTCGATCCCGGTTTCCGCGCGCAGGGCCTTGAGGCACGACCGGCTGTACAACGCGAGGCGAATGGCGCGCTCCATGTTGCGTTCAAAGGCCGTCGACCGGCAGTTGGCCAGGAAACGCACCCCCCAGGCCCACAACGGCGGATCCCAGCGCCAGGGATGAACCACCAAGGGCGCGTCCGCCCGTCCCAGCCAGCCCAGGATCTGGCGCGGGGCCTCGGGACCAGCCCAGGGCTGGGTATGGCACACCGAAATCTGTCCACCATTGGCGAAGCTGGTTTCCAGGCCGGCCCCCGGCCGGCGGTCCAGGACCGTGACCGCGTGGCCCGCCCGGGCCAGGGTCCACGCCGTCGTCACGCCGACAACCCCGGCGCCCAACACAATCACACTCACCGTTGCCACTCTCTTGCTTGCCTTGCGGCCATCACGCCTGCGATCTTTTTTTATATCGGGATTTTTAACGAGATCCCATGCTTCCACACTTGGAGTATCGTGTGTCGAACCGGATCCAGGAACGATGCTCTAACTTTTTGTTTTTGCCTTCGACTTATCCGAAAAGCGGTTCCCGCTTTCCGGATCTCACTCTAGCGGACTTTGGAGCCCATCGCCATGGCGTTCCCCCACCGCGCCCCTCGCCTCCACCGGCCGGCCCCCGAGGCCCTGGAAATCCCCGATCCCCTGGCCCGCTCCCGCCCGGTTCTGGATGTCGCGCGGATGGGCGCCGCCGACCGGGAGGCCATGGCCCGGGGCATTCCCGGGCTGGTCTTGATGGAAGCCGCCGGACAGGCGGTGGCCCGCGCCATTCGCGCGCGGTGGAGCCGCCGCCCCGTGGTCGTGCTGCGGGGCCCTGGCAACAACGGAGGCGACGGCTCGGTGGTGGCCCGGATCCTGGCCCGCCACGGCTGGCGGGTCCGCGTCCTTGACCTGGCCCCCGACGCCCCCCTGCACGGGGATGCCGCCGTCATGGCCCGCCGCTGGCGGGGCCCCACCCTTCCCCTGACGCCCGAGGCCCTCGGGCCCGAGGGCCTTGAGTCCCAGACCCTCGGGCCCGGCGAACTGGTGGTGGATGCCTTGTTCGGTGCCGGCCTCAGCCGTCCGCTCGCGGGCCTGGCCCGGGCCGTCGTGGAGCGGATCAGCGCCCTGGGGCTGGACTGCGTGGCCGTGGACATTCCCAGCGGCATCGACGGCGATACCGGCCAGATCCTGGGCGCCGCGCCCCGGGCCACGCTCAGCGTGACCTTCTGCCATCCCAAGCCCGGCCACCTGCTGATGCCCGGGCGCGAGTACAGTGGGACCCTGGTCGTGGCCGACATTGGCATTCCCCCCGCCGTCGTCGCGGCCCAGGCGCCGACCACGCATGTGAACGCACCCGGCCTGTGGGCCCTGCCCGCCCCGGCCCGGTCCGGCCACAAGTACCATCGCGGCCACGTCACGGTAATGGCCGGAACGCGTCTGACCGGGGCCGCCCGACTGGCGGGCCTGGGCGCGCGCCGGGTGGGCGCGGGCTTGGTCACCCTGGCCGGCCCCGGTTCCGCCCTGCCGGCCCTGGGCGTTGACCAGCCGGGTGCCTTGCTGTGGGACCTGGACCAGGACGGCCCGCTGGAAACCCTGCTCGCCGACCGGCGCCGGACCACGTTCATCCTGGGGCCGGGGCGCGGGCGTTCGCCCGCCACCGCCGAGGCGGCCCTGACCCTGGCCGCCAGTGGCCGGGCCGTGGTGCTGGACGCCGACGCCCTGACCAGCCTCGCGGGGTTTCGTCCTCGCCTGGCCCGGGCCCTGGCCGGTCCTTGCGTGCTCACTCCGCACGATGGGGAATACGCGGCCCTGTTTGGAGACCTGGACACCGGGCCCGACCGCCTGGACCGGGCGCGCAAGGCCGCGAGGGCGGTGGGCGCCGTGGTCGTGCTGAAGGGGCCCGACACGGTGATCGCCGCGCCCGATGGCCGGGCGGCCCTCACCGCCAACGCCCCCCCCACCCTGGCCACCGCCGGCTCGGGCGATGTGCTGGCCGGGCTGGTCGCCGGCCTGATGGCCCAGGGCCTGGGGCCCTTCGAGGCCGCGAGCGCCGCTGTCTGGCTGCACGGCGCCGCCGCCGCCCGCCACGGTCCCGGCCTGATCGCCGAGGACCTGCCCCGCTTGATTCCCGCCGTGCTCGCTGATCCCGGGCTTGGGCTCGCGACGGGTTCAGGCGGGTAAAAGCACCAAAGGGCGGAGCGCCGCGAAGGCTCCGCCCTTTATTATTTTTTGGGATGTCGGAACCGACCTCAGGACGAGGGCGGAACCGGATCCGAATTCTCCGGGGATTGCTCCGGCGAGGAGGGCTCGGCCGGCACTTCCGTCACCTGCGGGGGAGTCCCCTCAGCGGGTACTTCCGTCACCGGCTTGGGAGTCCCCTCAACGGGTACTTCCGTCACCGGCTCGGGGGTCCCCTCAGCGGGCACTTCCGTCACCGGCTCGGGGGTCCCCTCAGCGGGTACGTCCGTCACCGGCTCGGGAGTCCCCTCGACTGGCACTTCCGTCACCGGCTCGGGGGTCGCCTCAGCGGGCACTTCCGTCACCGGCTCGGGAGTCCCCTCAGCCGCCGTTTCCGCTGTCTTGCGCCGCGTGGTGGTGCGCCGGCGGCGTGGCTTGGGTTCCGCTTCCGCCGTCCCCTCGTTCTCGCCCTCGGCCGGCGCCTCGGTCTTCGCGGGGGTCTTGCGACGCGCGCGGGTCTTGCGCGGAGCCTCCGCGCCTTCCGCCGTCGCATCCCCGGTCGTGGCCTTGCGCGGCGCCCGCCGCCGTTTGGGTTTGGGCGCCTCTTCCGCCTCCGGCTCCACCGGCGCGGCTTCCACCGTCGCGGCGGTGCTGGCCGGTTCCGGGGCCTGCGCATCCTCCGGCCCGGCCGAAGGCATGGCCGCTCCGGCCGTTTCCTCTTCCCCGGCTTCCCGCGTGGCCTGGTCCGCCTCGCTTCGCGCGTCGGGAGTCGCCGGCTCCTCTTCCCTACTGGCCGCCTTCGCCACGGGGGACACCTTGCCCC
Source organism: Pararhodospirillum oryzae (assembly GCF_007992075.1). GTDB lineage: Bacteria > Pseudomonadota > Alphaproteobacteria > Rhodospirillales > Rhodospirillaceae > Pararhodospirillum > Pararhodospirillum oryzae. Next base: position 9,982 of record NZ_BJZO01000051.1, on the reverse strand, counting down.
GATCCCTCACCCGGACCCGGGCAGGCTCCTCGCCAGCCAGATCAAGGGCCGTGTCGTCGTCGTCAAGACCGGTTTCGTTCACCTCGATGATGGTGGCGACGGGGGTCGGGCCGTCGTCCTCGCCGTCGTCCTCGTCCTCGCCCCCGGCATCCAGCAAGGGCACGACGCACGGCGCCAGGATGAAGGCTGGCGTGTAGCCGCCAAAACCCAGCACCCCGTCCTCGATATCCAGTTCCATGACGTCGGCTTGCGGATCGTCCCGCCAGCGTCCCTTGCGCCCCGCGCGCGCGCCCCGGGTCTCCCGGGTATCGCGGGTTTCCCGGGTATCGCGCGACTCCGCGCGGGAAGGACGGTCGGCCGACGCCACCCGGGCTTCCTCGGCGGCGGGGGCGGGGGCGGCAGCGGGGGCGCGATCGCGTCCGCGCTTCGAGGGACGCTCGCGCCGTTCGCCGCGTTCGCTCCGTTCGCTCCGTTCGCCGCGCTCCTCGGTGCTTGCGTTTTCGTCATCCAGATCGACCAGGGCGAGATCCTCCATGGACGTGCGGGGAATCGGCTTGCCCAGCAGCGTCTCGATCGCCCGAACATACTTGGCGTCGCCGGACGTGGCGATGGTAAAGGCCGCTCCGCTCCGCCCGGCCCGGCCCGTGCGCCCGATCCGGTGCACGTAATCCTCGGGATGGGTGGGGACATCGAAGTTAAAGACATGGCTCACATCGCTGATGTCGATCCCGCGTGCCGCCACGTCGGAACAAACCAGCAGTTTCGCCTCGCCTTTTTTAAACTTCTCCAAACGCTCGGTACGCACGTACTGGGGCATGTCGCCGTGCAGCGCCACCGCGTCGAAGCCATGCTTGCTCAGCGAGCGGTGCAAGATATCCACGTCGCGTTTGCGATTGCAGAAAATGAAGGCGTTGGCGACTTCCTCGCGGCGCAGCAAATGACGCAGGGCCTCGCGCTTATCGTGAATCGACACGACGGCCAGCCCCTGCTCGACCGTGTCGGCCGCCTTGCGGGTGGGCTCGATGCGGACTTCCTTGGGGTTTTGCAAGAAAGCGTCGGCGAGCCGGCGGATTTCCTTGTCCATGGTCGCCGAGAAAAACAGCGTCTGGCGGATGCGCGGCAACAGGCTGACAATGCGCTCGACATCGGGAATGAACCCCATGTCCAGCATGCGGTCGGCCTCGTCGATCACCAGCACCTTGACATCGCGCAGCAAGATCGAGCCGCGATCGAACAGATCAATCAGGCGTCCCGGAGTCGCGATCAGCACGTCCACCCCGCGATCCAGGGCTTTTTGCTGCTCACCCATGGATTCGCCCCCGATCAAAAGGGCCATGGAGAGCTTATGGTACTTGCCGTACTGGGTGAAATTGTCCGCCACCTGGGTGGCCAGCTCGCGCGTGGGCGCCAAGATGAGCGAGCGCGGCATGCGCGCCTTGGCCCGGCCGTTGGCCAGGATATCGATCATCGGCAGCGTGAACGAGGCGGTCTTGCCCGTGCCAGTCTGGGCGATCCCCAGGACGTCGCGGCCCCGCTGGACATAGGGAATGGCCTGGGCCTGGATGGGAGTGGGAACAGTGTACCCCACTTCCTCAATGGCCTTGAGGGTTTCGGGATTAAGGCCGAGATCGGCGAAGCGCATCAACAATGGGTCCACGGGCTGGAGTGACCCCGACCCACCTCCGGGGTGCCGACGCGAAGACCGGCCGGACGCCGTGGTGCGGGGCCTCGTCTCGGAGGGAGCCGGGTGGGACAAGCAAGACGGACACCCGGCGCACGGCTTTTGCGTGCGAGAGAACGCACTATATCCCTGGCACGGTCCCTGTCAACGACGCGCCTTGCACAACAGGCCAGATCACGCCACCATGGGCCCTTCACAGCCTGTCGTCTCCCCCCCCTGGGATCGCGAGGAACGCCCCATGTCGTCGTCGTTTCCTTCCCTCCTGTCGGCCGAGCACGACGTGCTCCTGGTCATCGACGTGCAAGAACGCCTGTGCCCGGTCATGGATGACCCGCGCCGGGTGCTCTACAACGGATCGCGCCTCGTGCGCGCGGCCCGTGCCATGAACGTGCCCATCGTGGTCACCGAGCAGTACAGCAAGGGCCTGGGGCCAACCATGCACGACCTGCGCGTTGACCTGCCCGAGGACGCGATCCTTGAAAAAACCCACTTCTCCGCCGCGCGCGAGCCGGTGGTCCAGGCCCGCCTGGACGCCCTGGGCCGGCGTCGGGCCGTGCTGTGCGGCATTGAAATGCACGTGTGCGTGACCCAGACCGCCCTGGGCCTCAAGGACATGGGGTGGGACGTGTTCGTTGTCGAGGAGGCCTGCTCCTCGCGTCACCCCGACAGCATCAAAATCGCGCGCGAGCGCCTGACCACCCAGGGAGTCCCGCTGCTCAGCGTCGAGATGGTGCTGTTCGAATGGTTGACGAACAAGGAAAACCCCGCCTTCAAGGAGATTATGACCACCTTGATTCGCTGAATATCGCCAAATATCGCTAAGCATCACTAAATACGCGCACCTCAGCCCCCTTTTCCCAACCAAAAGGCAACAAAATCCTGGAGGATTGGGGGCGTTTCCATAATACTGTCATTGGGTGTGGAATCGCCAGCCGTGCCCGGGGGCTTCCGTGAAACAACGGAGGAGCAACCCCGGAGCGCGTTCCCTGGCGGTTGCGCCAGAGGTCTGGGGTCGTCATCAAGCAAGGGAGCCGGGCCGGTGCAACGCGCCCCGTGCGTGAGGTGAATCCGGGTCTCCCTGGGGAGGGGGCCGCCGGAAGAATTCGTGTTTTGTCGGCTGGAATACGAGAATGCGATTAATCCAACGACGAGAACGGATGCGCCGCCCTCTGTTGATCCAACGGCGCCCGGAACATCTTCAGCCGGAATGAATCCTATTTTGGCTAAAAATGCGACCAATCCAAGAGACAAGGATGAATTCAGATTCTTCCTTGATCGGAATATACTCTTCTTGCATGGCACTGCCTGAAGCCATAATTTGACGCGTCCTTTCCCGGTCTCGCGCGCCACGGGGACAGGTCTGGAGCAAGACCCGAGAAGGGGGAACCACTTTTCGGAAAAGTCGAGCGTCGAAACAAGGAAGTGGCGCACCGTGCCCGGATCCGGTTGCACGCACGGGTGCGCCGGGACCAGACCGGAAAGACAGCGAAGGAGCATGACCCCGATGGCCCGCCCCAATACCCGCCAGATCATCCTGGACGCAGCCTTGGAATGTTTCCTTGCGCAGGGGTTCACCGGCACCTCGATCGCGGACATCCGGGTTCGGTCGGGCGCCAGCACGGGCAGCATCTATCACTTCTTCGACGGCAAGGAGGATCTGGCCCTGGCCCTGTGCGCCGAGGGCCTGCGCTCGTGGGCCCAAGCCGCCTGCGTGGTCCCCGCCAATGGCACCCCCGAACAGATCGTGCGCGCCATGGTCACCGGCACCATCACCTGGGCCCTGGCCAACGAACCGCTGCACCGCTTCATGATGCAAAGCGAATTCCTGGCCCCGACCGCCGCCCAGCGCTCGGACCTGATCGACGTCATGATGGAAGCACGCCTGTCGCAAGAACGCATCTTGCGAAGCCTGGCCCTGTCCAGCCAGGTCCGCCCGCTGGCTCCCGACCTGATCCGGGCCCTGGTTCTGGGCCCGGCCGAGGCCTACTTGCGCGAACGCGCCCACGGCCGGGCGGCCTCGCTGCCGGAAGAGGCCATCGCCGCGCTGGGCGAAGCCGCCTGGCAGGCCCTGCGCCTTCCCGACGACGCGCAACATGCCCTCGCCCCGGCCGCCGCGGCCGCCGGCGCCCGCCCCGTGCGCCGGCGTTCGTTCGACCTGGTTTAAGCAACGTCGCCCCCTGTTTTCCCCCGGGGGCGACCGGGAACGCGGCCCGCCGTCCCCAAGGAGACGGCGGGCCGCTTTTTTCATCCTTGGCGCAGGAGGCCCGGACCGCCGTGCGAAGCGGAACGGATCACCCCTGGTGCTTGCGCCCGGCCCGGCGCAGCAGGAAGTCCTTGCTGGCCAGCACGGCCCCGCCGACGATCAGCAGGCAGGCGAGCGCCACGGTCGCGGTCGGCTGGGCCAGGCCGAAAACAATCAGCAGCGCGGTGGAGATCAAAGGGGCGGTGTAGCTCAACGCGCCCAGCACCTGAATGTCGCCATGCTTCACTCCGTGGTCCCACACGAAGAACGCGGCGCCCACCGGCCCCAGGCCCAGTCCGGCCACCGCCACCCATCCCAGCGCCGAGGCGGGCCAGACCGTGGCTTCAAAAATGAAATGACACACCAGCGCGAGCAGGGCGGTCACGGCGCAAAACCAGCCCACGGCGTCGGTGGGCACCTGGCCAAAGCGTCGCGACAAGACCGAATAGCTCGACCAGATCAGGGCCGAGGCCAGCGCGGCGCCATGGCCGGACAGATGGGCGGGATCGAAGGCCAGCCCGCCGCCGCCCCGCGTGACCAGAAGAGCCGTGCCCCCCAGGCCCAGCACGGCGCCCAGGCCGTGGAACCAGCGCAGCCGCTCGCCCGGCAGCAAGGCCGAGAAAACCACGATCAGAAGCGGCCACAGGTAGGCGATCAGGCTGGCCTCGACCGGCGGGGCGAGACGGATGGCCATGAAATAAAAAAAGTGGAAGCCAAACAGCCCCGCCACCCCCAGGGCCCAGGCGGCCGGAGGCTGGCGCAGGTGCATCCGGGCCGGGGTGCCCGTGGCCAGCCATTTCCCCGCCATCAGCAAGAATGCGATGGTGAACGCCATGGCGGTAAGCTGAAAAGGCGGCACCGGGGCCGACCAGGTACTGAACAGGGCCAGGGTGCCCCACATCAAGATGGCCGTGAACCCGATCAGGGTGGCCCGTTGCCGGTGGGCGGCGGTGCGCGCGTTCATGGGCACGCCTCCCGTTCCGGGATCAGGGGCAGGAGGCGGCAATCTTGTCGATGGCCCGCGCCAGATCGATATCCTTTTGCGTCAGGCCGCCGGCGTCGTGCGTGGTCAAGGTCACGCTGACGGTGCGATAGCAGTTGGTCCATTCCGGGTGATGATCCTGTTTCTCGGCCACCAGGGCCACGCGGGCCATGAAACCGAAGGCTTCGTTGAAATCGGCGAACGTAAAGGCGCGGGTCAGCGCGTCGCGTTCAAGCACCGGTGTCCAGTCGGGCACACAGGCCAGCGCGGCGGCGCGGGCCGGCTCTTGCAGACGATCGGGGGGCATCATGCAATCTCCCTTGCGGTCGGGACGGCGCCAGGGAATCCTGGGCGGCGGGTCCCCTGACAGTGCCACCTTCGCCAGCGCGGTCAAGGCGCCTGGGCGATGAAAGGCGGGACCCGTTTTTTTTCGCAAGCCCCGGTTCTGCTCGGAAAGACGCCCCCATGACCCGATCGCCTCGTTTCTCGGTGCCCCCCTCGCTGGCCGATCTCGACGAGATGGCCCGCGCCGCCCTGGCCTCCCTCCCGGCCGAGCTGGCCACCCATTGCACCGATCTGGTCGTGCAAATCGAGGAATTCCCCGATCCCGAGGTGCAGGAGGCCATGGGCCTGGAAAGCCCCTTTGATCTGTTGGGACTTTACCATGGGGTTTCGCTTGATCAGAAGAGCCTGGGCGACCTTCCCCTGGGACCCGACATGGTTTTTTTGTACCGCTCTCCCCTGCTTGACTACTGGATTGAAACCGGCGAGGACCTGGGCCGGCTGCTCCGCCATGTCCTGATCCATGAAATCGGCCACCACTTCGGTTTCTCCGACGAGGAGATGGCCACGATCGAGGCCCGCGCCTGAGCGAGCGCCCCCAAAAAACCAAAAAGCCGGGCAAGAAACAGGGACCTTGAACTATCCGGCACGACACGGCGGGCAGGCCGCGCCCGCCCCCCTTTTCCATTTTTTCCGTTGCGTCCACTGAAGCGCGCGGTAAGACGGGGTTAAGATGCCGTTTGCTAGGATGAGCGTCACGGCGAGCCACGCCGGCCGCCCCGTTTTTCCTGCCCTGGAACCACGACAGCGCCCATGCGCCTCAAGTGCTACACCGCCGACAGCATGGCCGAAGCCATGGCCGCCATCCGGGCGGAGCTGGGGGACGATGCCATCATCGTCTCGACTCAGCGCGCGTCGGATGGCAACGGGGTGCGCATCACCGCCGCCCTGGAGCACGACCCGGTCGAGGACGACATCTACCAGGCCCTCACCGGCGCGCGCCGCGCTCCCCATGGCGACGCGGTGCGCGAAGCCCTGGAATTCCACGGCGCCCCGCCCCGCCTGACGGAACTGCTGGTCAATCTGGCCTCGGCCACCCCCGCCCACGACGCCATCGGCAGTTGCGCCGGCGCCCTGGATCAGGTTTTTCATTTCATTCCCATGCCCCAGGGCGCGGCGTCGCGCCCGGTCTTGCTGGTGGGGCCGCCGGGCACGGGAAAAACCATCGCGGTGGCCAAGCTGGCGGCGCGCGCGCGTCTGACCGGCGGCGCGGTGGGCGTGATCACCGCCGACACGGTGCGCGCCGGAGCCCAGGAGCAGCTGGCCGCCTTTACCCGCATTCTGGAGGTTGACCTGAAAAAAGCCCGTGGCCCGGAGGGCCTCGCGACCCTGGTTCCCAACATGCAGCAGCAGTACGGGGTTATTTTCGTGGATACGCCCGGCCTCAACCCCTTTTCCCAGGACGACATGGGATACCTGCGCTCGCTGGTGGCCGCGACCCCGATGGACGTGACCTTGGTCCTGAACGCCGGCACCGACCCCATGGAAGCGATCGAGATCGCCGAGGCCTTCTCCGAGGCCGGCGCCTCGCGCATTCTTGCAACCCGCCTGGACATGGCCCGCCGCCTTGGCGGTATACTGGCGGCGGCGGAAGCCGGCTCCCTGGCGTTCGGGGATGTCTCCATCAACCCTCGGGTCGCGAATGGGCTGTGCCCGATCAACCCGGTTTCCCTTGCCCGTCTCATCTTGCCCCTTGAAGAGGGAGAGGGGGATTATTCCCCGGAGCCGGCAAGTGCCTACAGCGAGCATAACGGTGTCTCGCCCTATTCGGAGGCCCTGTGACCGGCATGAGCAGCGAAGCACCCACCACCGGTGCGCCGTTCCCCACCATGGCGCCTCGCTCGACCGGCGCCAAGGTCCGCATGCGCAACATCGTCGCCATTGCCTCGGGAAAGGGCGGCGTGGGCAAGACCTGGTTTGCCATCACCTTGTCCCATGCCTTATCCAAGCGCGGATGCCGCACCTTGTTGTTCGACGGCGACCTGGGGTTGGCCAACGTCGACATTCAGCTGGGCCTGATGCCCCCCCATGACCTGGGCAGCGTCATCGCCGGCAAGAAGACCCTGAACCAGGCGACGACGCCCTATCCCGCCGGTGGCTTCGATGTCATCGCCGGACGGTCGGGCTCGGGCAGCCTCGCCAACATCCCGCCCGGCCGGTTGCAGATCCTGACCGAGGACCTGCTGTTGATGAGCCAGAGCTACGACCGGGTGATTCTCGACCTCGGGGCCGGGGTGGGCAAATCCATCCGCCTGCTTTCGCGGGCCGCCGGCGCGGTGCTGGTGGTGACCAGCGACGAACCGACCTCGCTGGCCGACGCCTATGCCTTCATCAAGATCACGGCCATGGAGCGCCGCGACGTCGATATCCGCATCGTGGTCAACGCCTGCAATTCAACCCGTGAAGGGGAGCGGACGTACCAGACCCTGTTCAAGGCGTGCCAGGGCTTCTTGAAGATCAGCCCGCCCCTGCTGGGCATCGTGCGCCGGGATACCCGGGTGCGGGAATCGATTCGCAACCAGACCCCCATCCTGACCCGCTATCCCAACGCCGAGGCGGCCATGGATGTCGAGGCCATCGCCGAGCGTCTGCTACAGGGATAACAGGGCTTCCCGGGGCCGGGTCTCGCGTCAAAAACGCCATCGGGGGCTGCCCGCTTCCCCGATGTCCCGACACGGAGTCGCGCCTGGCATGAGCACCGCTGTTCCTCCTCCCCTCCCTTCCGGCCCCGGCGTGAATGCGCCGGTTTCGCTGCCCACCGCCACGGTGAGCGCGCCGCCCGCCGCCCTGGCGGCGCTGCCCCCGGGCAGCCTGGTCGAGGCCACCGTGCTGGCTGGCGGGACGCGGGGCGACGTTCAGATCGACACGGCCTTCGGCCCCCTGATCCTCAAGACCCCGCTGGCCCTGTCCGAGGGCAGCACCCTGGCCCTGACCTTGCTGGGCACGGTGCGCGGACAGGCGGTCTTGAAAATCGCCGCCCTCAACGGCCGCTCGCTCGCCGGCGGACTGGCCGGTGGCGCCGGGCTGGCGGCGGGAACCGGAAACGCCCCGGGGTCCCCCCAGGGACCGGCGGCACCCACCCCGGGGATGGTGTCCTCCCCGGCCGGAGGAGCCGCGCCGACGCCGGCCGGGCTGGCCGGGCCGACCCCGCGCGTGGACGGGGCCCCTTCCGGAACACCGGGAAGCGGCGCCCCCCTCGCGGGAGTGGCCACGGGCAAGGCCGGCCCGGCCACCGGCGCCCCGGCGGGGATCGCCGCGACCGTGGTACGGACCGGAGCCGGCGCGGGGACTCCCCCGGTCGAGGGAGCCGTCCCCGTGGGCACGCGCCTGATCGTCCGCCTGGCGGTGGGGGCCGGACCGACGGGGACGCCCTCGGCGGCCGCCCCGACGCCTTCCCCCGCGGCTGGAACCGTGCCTGCCGGGACCGGCGCCCCCCCCGGCGCCTCTCCCGGCGCCGCCTCCGCCGCGCCCGGCGTTTCCCCTGGCGCGTCCCCTCCGCCTTCGGGGGAAGCCGCCTTGGGCATCGCGCCCCGCGCCGTCGCCGCGCCCGCCGGTCCTGGCGCGACCGCCTCCCTGGCCCCGGGCCAGGGCAACGCCGCCGCTCCATCCGAGGGCGATCCCGCCGCCCGCCTTTCCTCCCTGAGCGGGCAGCAGATGACGGGCCGGGTCCTGGCGGCGGGTGCCGGCGCCCGCCCCCTGATCGAAACCCCGATCGGCGTCCTGGCCCTGCGCGGTCCCGCCCCGGCTCCCGCCGGAACTGCGGTGGGGATACAGATCGTCGCCCCCCCGGTTCCTCCGACTCCTCCGACCGCGCCCGTGGCCTCCCCTGCCCTGCCCCTGACTCCGGGGGCGGGCTGGCCGGCCCTTGGAGAAACCTTGTCGTTTCTTTCCCAAACCAACCCCGCCGCCGCCGGAGCCCTGCGCGACATCGTGCCCTCGCCGGGGCCACAGATGACGGCGGCGGCGGTCGGTTTCCTGGCCGCCACCCGGGCCGGCGGCGACCTGGGGCGCTGGCCGGGCGAGGAGCCCATGCGGGCCCTGGAACGGGGCGGCCGGCGCGGCGCCGAGCTTGCCAATCGCCTGAGCGGCGATTTACGCGACATCGCGAGCCGCCCGGTCGAAACCCCGGGCAGCGAATGGCGCACCCATGTGGTTCCCTTCTTGAACGGCGCCACGATCGAGCCGATCCGGGTGATTACCCGCCGCCCGCCCGGAATCGAGGACGAGGAAGCCAGCACCCGCCAGAAAAAAGGCGGGGGCGAACGCTTCTTGATCGACATCACCTTGTCGCGCCTGGGTCCATTTCAGTTCGACGGCTTCTTTCAGCGTAAAAGCCGTCAGCTTGACCTGGTGGTTCGCACCCGCGCGCGCCTGCCGGGCCCGATCCGTCAGGACATCGGCGTGTTGTTCAACGCCTCGCTGGCCGCGCTGGGCCTGGCGGGCAGCCTGCGCTTCGAGGCCGGCCGCCCCTTCCAGGGCCCCCCGGCCACCCCGGCCCCGCCGTCTTCCCCCGAAACCCCGCAAGGCGGGCTGATCGCCTGAAGGACCGAACGGCGCTCCCACGCCCAGACAAAAGGCTGCCTTATTGTCCTCATGATCGGGGCGATACTGAATATAAGCGGTATCGAATATAAGCCGTGACATCGGGCCTGCGTCGCCACGAAACCGCTTCGCGGGCCCGCGTTCTCCCGGGAAGGAACGGCACCATGAAGCGAATCACGATTTTAGGGAGTAA
>NZ_BJZO01000050.1 GCF_007992075.1 Pararhodospirillum oryzae | reverse complement strand
CCCCCCACGCCCGCCCCCTCCCCCTGGGGCCGGGCCCGCCGCTGGCTCTCCCGCCGGCCGGTGGAGGGGAAGGCGTAGGGGGCTGGGGTTCGGGGGACTTCGTCCCTTGGGGCCGCGGCCCGGTGAGGGAGGGACGGCCATTACTGGCCGCCCCCCCTCGCAGAACCGGACGTGCCCGACCCAGCGGGCGGAGCTTGCCGTTCGCTTTGGGAATGTAAACCCGATGGACCAGTGATGCCCGATAGCACCCGGCGCGTAGCTCCCGACAGAGGCGTTCGATCTCGTCGTCCAGGGTCGCCCCGAACGCTTCCATCGTCACGCCATCCAGGCCAGGCGCCGCGTGCCGGTTCAGCTTCCTGAAGGTGGTCTTCAGAAAATCGGGCGTCAGCAAATGGGCCAGCGACGTCAATCGTACCCGTTTGTCCTGCTTCGCTTTGAACGCCACCCGCTGGAGTTCCGGGGACACATCCGTTCCGGTTCTGAGCCCAGTCATGTGTTTCCTTCCAGCAGGTCACAAAACCCGGCGGCCCTTCCCTCCACCGGCATTACCCGGCTTCCTCGGTACTATGACCGCCTCCGACTCCTCGCCGTCCGTCACCGTCGCTTCGGTTGCCCTTGCTTCCGGTTACCGCCGGGCCACTTCCCGGCGGAGACGACGAGGTCTCCCAGGTTGCGTCGTGTCTCCCTTTGCGTACATGCCGTCCTCTTGGACCCCGGCGGGACACTCCCCGGCTCGCATGGCATTTGCAGCCTATCGCCGGTTCAGCCCGGGCCTTCCCATCGTCAGGACGTGGTCGGCTCCCGCGCGAATTTTCGAGGCTCCATCGGTTCACTGGCGTTACGGCCTGCACACCCCTGTCCTACGCTTAACCGGCTCCGTCGCCGAAGACGGCCCAAGGACTCGGTTCCGCACCCTGTCGCTACCAGCGCACGGACGGGATTCTCACCCGCTCAAAACACGCGCCTTACCCTGGCGCACCCCGGACCCCATTCCCTTGGCGAGTCACGGGCACGCAAAATGAATAATCTTGAACAACGAGACACGTCACACATCCCGCTTCCCTCAAAACGAGGAAGGGATGGAGATTTTATTGTCCGGGGTCTGGGGAAGCCTGCTTCCCCAGGCGGGGGTTTGGGGGCGGCCGCCCCCAAAGGGCGCAGCCCTTCACGTTCCACTTTCCGCCCCTTTGCTCCCTCGCTTTTTATAATAATTTTATTTTGCACCCCAAACGCGTCCCCATGTACCCTTGCGCCCCCTAGCTTCCATTTTCGGGAGGTTTTCCATGCACTACGCCCACAGCCTTCCAGACACCATCGACACCACGGACTGGCAACCGCTGGCCGAGCATTTGAGCAAGGCCGCCCGGTTGGCGGCGGGTTTCGCCGAGCCGTTCGGGGGGCAGCGCGCCGCCGCCCTGGGGGCTTTGTTGCATGATCTGGGCAAGTACGATCCGCGTTTCGGGGCGCGGCTGCGGGGATCGACGGTTTCGTTCGATCATGCCCGGGCCGGGGCGGCGCTGGTGCGGGCCCTGGTGCCGGGAAGCCCGCTCAGTGGCTGGGATCCGATGATCGCGGCCTTGCTGGCGTATGTCATTGCCGGGCACCACGGGGGCCTGCCCGACATCAACGCCTTGAGCGAGCGCTTGAAGGACTGGTCCGCCGAGGCTCTGGATCCGGTCTGGCAAGCCGAGATCACCCCGGAGACCAGCTCTCTCGCGCCCTCCCTTCCTCTTCGGTCGGACAAGGGACACCTCCCGTTTCAACTGGGGTTCCTGGGGCGGATGCTGTTTTCGTGCGTGGTTGACGCGGATTATCGCGATACCGAGGCGTTCTATGCCAAAGCCGCCGGCACCCCGATCGCGCGCGAGGACGGGGCACTGGCGCCGGTTCTGGATGCCCTGATCGCGCGCTTCGATGCCCACTTGAAAAAGCTGCAAGACGCGGCCGCGCCCGGCCCGGTCAACGAGGCACGCGCCGCGATTCTGACCCATGCACGGGCGCAAGCCGCCCTGGATCCGGGCCTGTTCACGCTCAGCGTGCCCACCGGCGGCGGCAAGACCCTGGCGTCGCTGGGGTTCGCGTTGGATCACGCGCGGCGCCACGGCCACCGGCGCGTGATTTACGCCCTGCCCTTCACCTCGATCATCGACCAGACGGCGGCGATTTTTCGCGAGGTTCTGGGGGCGGACAAGGTGCTGGAGCATCACAGCGCGCTGGATACCGAGGCTTTCGCCCGGCACGAGCAGCGCGACAAGCTGCGCCTGGCCATGGAGGATTGGGCGTATCCGGTGATTGTCACCACCACGGTGCAGTTGTTTGAAAGCCTGTTCGCGAACCGCCCCTCGCGGTGTCGCAAACTCCACAACCTGGCGCACAGCGTGATTGTGATCGACGAGGCGCAAACCCTGCCCCTTGACCTGCTGCGCCCGTGCGTTGCCGCGATGGATGAGCTGGCCCATTCCTACAAGGTTTCGGTGGTGTTGTGCACGGCGACCCAGCCGGCCCTGGACCGTGCGAGCTTCCGGGCCGGGGGTATCTGGGCCCTGGATCTGGAGGGGCGCGAGCTGGCCCCCGACCCGGCCGCCCTGGCCCGGAAACTGGGGCGGGTCCACCTTGAGCAGGGGGGCCCCCTGAACGACGACGCCCTGGTCCGGGCCCTGGAAACGGCGCCCCAGGCCCTGGTGATTGTCAATTCCCGCCAGCACGCCCTTTCCCTGACCCGGGCCGCCCGGGGCGCCGGCCTGGAGGGCGTGGTCCATCTCAGCACCCGTCAGTGCGCGGCCGATCGCCGCGCCGTGCTGGCCACCGTGCGCGAGGCCCTGAAGGAAGGCCGTCCCTGCCGGCTGATCGCCACGTCGTTGGTGGAAGCCGGGGTGGATCTGGATTTCCCCCGGGTGTGGCGCGCCTTGGCCGGGCTGGACCAACTGGCTCAGGCGGCGGGCCGCTGCAACCGCGAGGGCAAGCGGCCGGTGGACGACAGCGTGGTCACGGTGTTCAGCACCCCCGATCACGCCCCGCCCCGCGAGATCGAGCGTCTCGCCGAAATCTGTCAGCGGATCCTGGACAAGCACAAGGATCCCTTCAGCCCCGAGGCCCTCAACGAGTATTTCCGTGAGGTGTATTGGAACCGGGGTCCGGACGCCCTGGACAAACACGAAATCCTGGGCTGTTTCCAGGCCAATGCCTCGGGGCCCCTGTGCAGCTATCGAAAGGCGGCCGAGAAGTTCCAGATGATCGAAAAACGGTTGCAGCCGGTGATCATCGCCCGCGACCCCCAGGTGGCCCGCATTCTGCGCGAATGCCTGGAAGGCCCGGTTCCCCGCCCCGGCCTCGCCCAGCGCCTGTTGCAACCCTTCATCGTTCAGGTTCCCCCCGCCGATGCCGGCCGCCTGCGCACCAGTGGTGACGTGACCTTCGAGCACGAAAAGCGGTTCGCCGACCAGTTCCCGGTCCTGCGCACCGATGCGCTCTATTCCCCCGATCTTGGGTTGCTGTGGGAAGAAGCCGGCACCCTGGGGATGGAAGAGACGATCTTCTAGAAACGGGGTCCAAGGTCACGGTGGGGGCTTTCCGCCCCCACACCCCCGACCGGGGAAGCGGGGCTTCCCCGGACCCCGCCCTCACAAGGGGGCGTCCGGTTGCTCAGTTGGGCCGAAAATATCTTTATTAGAAATGTTATACTAAAAGATCTTGACAGAAATGGATCATCGTCACATCCTCGTTTTTGAAGTGCATTTTAATCGCATTCAAGATTGGCGCAAAAAGACGCCCTTCCGGGATGCTGACGCCACGCGGCGCGTCTTCGCGGGTCCCTTTCCCAGGGCAGTCCCGGGAAAGGGAGGATCGAAACAGTATGACATTGCAAATGGACTACGGATTTTTCCCGGCAAAGGAGAACGCCGGCCATGACACAAGGCATTCGATTGCGGGTGTGGGGCGATCACGCCTGTTTCACACGCCCGGAGCTTAAATCCGAACGGATGACGTATGACGTGCCCACGCCCTCGGCGGCGCGGGGCATCATCGAGGCCATTCACTGGAAACCGGCGATTGCCTGGGTGATCGACGCCATCCACGTGTTGAAGCCCATCCGCCACATGACCGTGCGCTGCAACGAGGTGGGATCGAAAATCCCGGTGGCCAAGGCACGCACGGCGCTGCGCCGGGGCACGCTGGAGGGCCTGGGGCTGAAGGTGGACGAAGACCGCCAGCAACGCACCTCCACCATCCTGCTGGACGTCGCCTATGTGATCGAGGCGCACTTTGACCTGACCCCCCGGGCCGGCGCCGACGACAACGCGGGCAAGCACCTGGACATCTTCCAGCGTCGCGCGCGACGCGGGCAGTGCTTTCACCAGCCTTGCCTGGGAGTGCGCGAGTTTCCGGCCCGCTTCGAGCTGATCGAGCCCGGCGCCCCCCTGCCCTCCGCCCATCCCGAAAGCCGCGACCTCGGCTTCATGCTGTGGGACATCCATCACGCGGGCGATCGCAGCTCGATGTTCTTTCGCGCTCAGCTTGAAAACGGCGTGGTGCGGGTGCCGCCGCCGGGCTCGCGGGAGATCCGCCAATGACCCCGCTCGCCGCCCTGGCGCAGGCCCACGGCCGACGCCGCATGCCGCCGTTCGGCTATTCCACCGAAAAGATCGGCTTCCTGATCGCGCTCAATCCCGATGGCAGCGTGGCCGGCCTGCCCCACGACCTGCGCCAGCCCCAGGGGCGCACCCTGGCCGGCCGACCTTTTGTGGTGCCGCAAGCCCTCAAGCGAACCTCGGGCATCGCCCCCAACTTCCTGTGGGACAAAAGCGCCTATGTGCTGGGGGTGACGGCTGCCACCGAGGCCAAGCGGGTGAAGCGCCTCCCCGACGAGCACAAAGCCTTCGTCACCCGCCATCTGGAAGGGCTGGCCGACATCCCGGACGAGGGCTTGCAGGCCCTGGTTGCCTTCCTGCGCGCCTGGAGCCCCGACGATTTCACCCGCCTGGGCTGGCCCGAGGCGATGAAGGACCAGAACATTGTTTTCGCCCTGGAACACGAGCGTCTGAACGACGTGTGCGTGCACGACCGCGAGGCCGCCCGGGCCGTGTGGGCCCGCCTGCAAGCCGACGCCCAGGCCGAGGTGGCGGTGTGCCCGATCAGCGGCACGCGCGAGCGCGTCGCCCGCCTGCATCCCGCGATCAAGGGCGTGTGGGGCGGCCAGACCTCGGGCGTGTCGCTGGTGTCCTACAACAAGGAAGCCTTTGAATCCTACGGCCATGCCCAGGGCGACAACGCCCAGATCTCGGAGCAGGCCGCCTTTGCCTACACGGGAATGCTCAACGCCTTCCTGGCCCCCGACAGCCGCAACCGGGTGCAACTGGGCGATGCCTCGACCGTGTTCTGGGCCGACGCCGCCGACCCGGCCGACGCCGAACAGGCCGAGGGCGTGTTTTTCGCCATGATCGACCCCGTGAACCTCCCCCACGAGGAAACCAAGGTCGGCGAAATCCTGGAGCGGATGCGCGAGGGCCGCCCCCTGGCCGAGGTCGCGCCCGCGCTGAGTGAAGGCGTGCGCTTTTTCGTGCTGGGCCTCGCCCCCAACGCGGCGCGGGTGGTGGTGCGCTTCTGGCTGGAAGACGACTTCGGCCACCTCGCGGCCCACTTCCAGCGCTACCACCAGGAAACCGCGCTGGAGCCACCGCCCCGCCCCGCTCATCCGCCCTTGTGGCGGGTGTTGCAGGAAACCGCCGTTCAGGGCAAGCGCGACAACATCCCCAACACCCTGGCCGGCGCCTTCCTGCGCGCCCTGCTGACCGGGGGGGCCTACCCCCACCCCCTGCTGACCACCCTGCTCCTGCGGATCCGCGCCGATGGCACGATCAACGCGGTGCGGGTGGGACTGTTGAAGGCGCTGGTCATCCGCAACCTTGGCTGCACGGAGGCTCCCGTGGCACTGGACCCGGACAACACCAACAAAGGCTACCTGCTAGGGCGGCTGTTCGCCGTTTACGAGGTCATTCAAGGCGATGCCCTCGGCTGGTCGCTGAACGCAACCATCAAGGACAAGTTCTATGCCAGCGCGTCCGCCCAGCCGCGCAAGGTGTTCAGCCTGCTCGACCGGGGATCGGTCGCGCACCTGTCCAAGATCGGCAAGCGCTCGCCCGGCCGGCGGGTCAACCTGGAAAAGGCGATCGCCGCCATCCTGAATCCCATGAGCCCCAACAACGATCCCTTCCCGGCCTCGCTGTCCGCCGAGCAGCAGGCGCTGTTCGCGCTGGGCTACTACCACCAGCGCGCGGTCTTGCGTCCGCCCAAGGAAACGGCCGCCGCCGACCCCTCCGACGATTCCGCCCCCGCTGCCGCCGACGAAAAGGAGCCCACCCCATGACCGCGTTAACCCAGCGCCATGACTTCGTGGTTTTGTTCGATGTGTTGAACGGCAACCCGAACGGCGATCCCGACGCCGGCAACCTGCCCCGCCTCGACCCGGAAACCAATCGCGGCCTGGTCACCGACGTGTGCCTGAAACGCAAGATCCGCAACTACGTGGATCTGGCCCGGGAAGGGACGGATGGGTTCCATATCTATGTGCAGGAAGGGGCGCTGCTCAACGACGTGCACCGCACCGCCTACGAGGCCCTGCGCCCCGGCGACCCCAAGAACGCGACCAATAAATCCCTTCAGCCCAAGGACGATGCCGAGGCGGCCCAATTGCGCGCCTTCATGTGCCAGAACTTTTATGACGTGCGCACCTTCGGCGCGGTGATGAGCACGGGCATCAACTGCGGACAGGTGCGCGGGCCGGTGCAATTGTCGTTCGCCACCTCGCAAGAGCCGATCGTGCCCCAGGAAATCAGCATCACCCGCATGGCCGCGACCACCGAAAAGGAGAAAAGCGACTGGCAGAAATCCCAGCGCTCGGAAGCCGATCCCGACAAGGGCGACGAACGCACCGATCACCGCACCATGGGGCGCAAGTACATCGTGCCCTATGCCCTGTACCGGGCCCACGGCTTCGTCTCGGCCAAGCTGGCGGAACGCACCGGGTTTTCCGACGCCGACCTGGACCTGTTGCTGACGGCGGTGGAGAACATGTTTGAACACGACCGCTCGGCTGCCCGGGGCGAAATGACGGTGCGCAAGCTGATCGTGTTCAAGCACGCCTGCGCCCTGGGCAACGCCCCTGCCCACACCTTGTTTGAACGGGTGCGGGTCGGCCGGCAGGTGGCGGGCGCGTGGCGCGCCCTGGGCGATCCCGGTCTGGAGACCCTGCCCCCGGCCCGCTCGTTCACCGACTACGCCATCACCCTCGATCGCGACGCCCTGCCCGAGGGGGTCGAGATGATCGAGCGGCTGTGACCCCGCCCCCGCCCTTCGCGAAGGGTCCCCGACCCTCGGGGGAGAATCCCTCTCCCCCGGAAGGCTCCGCCCCCGGGGACGCGGCCGGGCGGTGGATGGTTCCGATCGCGGCCCTGCAACACGCCGTGTATTGCCTGCGTCAGGCGGCCCTGATTCACCTGGAACAGGCCTGGGCGGAAAACCGCTTCACGGCCGAGGGCCATCAGCTTCACATCACCGTGGACATCCCCGACGCGCGGGCGCGCCGGGGGGTGCGCCGGGTCACGGCGCTGCCTTTGGTGTCGATGCGCCTGGGGCTGGAGGGGGTGGCCGACGTGGTCGAGTTCCACCGCGCCCCGGCGGGGTCTACCCCCGCAGGGTCCGCCCCGGCGGGGTCCGAGACCCCCTATCCGGTCGAGATCAAACGGGGCAAGCCCAAGCCCCACGCCGCCGATACCGTGCAGCTGTGCGCACAGGCCCTGTGCCTGGAGGAGATGACCGGCCTGCCGGTGCCCGAGGGGGCGGTGTATTACGGCGAAACCCGCCACCGCCTCCCGGTGGCCTTCACCCCCGAACTGCGCGCCTTGACCCTGGATACCCTCCGGGCCCTGCGCCGCCTGTTCGAAACCCAGGCAACGCCGCCCGCCCCTTCCCGCACCGGGCGCTGCCGGGCGTGCTCGCTGATCGAGCTGTGCCGGCCCAAGGCCGGGGCGACCTCGGCCCTGGCGTGGCGGGCGCGCACCCTGGCCGCCCGGCTGGATTCTCCCGACGGTGACGACGAGACGCCCCCATGAAACAGCTTCTGAACACCGTGTACGTGACCACCGAAGGCGCCGGCCTGCGCAAGGACGGCGAAAACCTGGTCGTCGAGGTGGAGGGCACGCTGAAGGGCCGGGTGCCCCTGCACAAGCTGGGCGCCCTGGTGGTGTTTGGCGGCATCTTCCTGTCGCCGGCCCTGATGGAAGCGTGCGCGAGCCACGGCATCACCATGGTGTTGCTGGACCGGGTGGGGCGGTTCCAGGCCCGCATCGAAGGCCCGGTGACCGGCAACGTGCTATTGCGCCGGGCCCAGTACGCGCGCTCGGAGCAGCCCGACGAGATCGCGCGGTCGATCCTGCTGGGCAAGATCATCAACCAACGCGCGGTGCTTCACCGGGCCGGGCGCGACCACGGCGACACCCTGGCGCCCGACGCGCGAACGGCCCTGGGGGCGGCGATCGAACGCCTCGCCCACCTGGCGCGCCGCGTGGAGCATGAAAACGGCGGGCTCGACGTGCTGCGCGGCCTGGAGGGCGAGGCGGCGGCCACGTACTTCGGCGTGTTCGGGCTGCTGATCCGGGGGGATGATCCGGCCTTTGCCTTCACGGGCCGCAAGCGCCGCCCGCCCCCCGATCCGGTCAACGCCGTGCTGTCGTTCCTCTACACCTTGCTCACCCACGACTGCCGGGCGGCGGCGGAAAGCGTGGGGCTGGACCCCATGGTGGGTTTCCTGCACCGCGAGCGCCCGGGCCGCCCCAGCTTGGCCCTGGACCTGATGGAGGAACTGCGCCCGATCCTGGCCGACCGCCTGGCGCTCAGCCTGATCAACCGGCGTCAGTTGACCGCCCGGGATTTCGTGACCCAGGACGGGGGCGCGGTATTCCTGGGCGACGACGGCCGGCGCACCGTGCTGACCGCGTGGCAGGAACGCAAAAAGGAGGAGCGCCGCCACCCGTTCCTGGAGGAAACCGCGCCCCATGGTCTGGTGCCCTTCCTGCAAGCCCTGCTGCTGGCCCGCCACCTGCGCGGCGACCTCGATGCCTATCCGCCCTGGCTTTGGAAATAGGAGGCGCCGTCATGATGATTTTGGTCACCTACGACGTGAGCACGGTGGACACGGCCGGCCGGCGCCGCCTGCGCCAGGTGTCGAAAGCCTGCCAGGACTTCGGCCAGCGGGTGCAGCTTTCCGTGTTTGAGATCGAGGTGGATCCGGCCCAATGGGTGGCCCTGAAGGCCCGCCTGGAATCGATCCTCGACCCCAAGAGCGACAGCCTGCGGTACTACCATTTGGGGGCAAACTGGGAACGCCGGGTTGAGCACGTCGGCGCGAAGCCGGCCGTCGACCTCAACGGCCCACTGATCTTATGACCCCCTCGACCCCTGGTGCGAACCGGAAGTGGCCCCGAATTCCCGGGGAGGTTCGCACCAAGTCTATCGCCTTGTTTTCATGGGAAATAAACACACGCTTTCGTCGAGGAGCCTCCCCGGCGCCCCTTTCTCCTCCCGGTTCGCACTCCCGTTCAACTTTTCTCAACACCCCCAACATGCTATAAACCGGCCGTCGCCCCCCACGCGGGGGCGTGGATAGAAACAGCGCGGCCTTGAATCCGCGCTCGGGCAGACGTGGTCGCCCCCCACGCGGGGGCGTGGATAGAAACGCCCGATAGGTCGGCGTCGGCCGATCCGCTGCGGGGTCGCCCCCCACGCGGGGGCGTGGATAGAAACGAGGCCACGCAAGGGCGCCCCGTCGGGTTGCTGTGTCGCCCCCCACGCGGGGGCGTGGATAGAAACCCGTTCGCGGGTCCTTCCTGCCCCAAAAACTCATAGTCGCCCCCCACGCGGGGGCGTGGATAGAAACGCGAGCCGACTTTGACAGGATCGTCGCCCGACATGGTCGCCCCCCACGCGGGGGCGTGGATAGAAACGTGGGAGCGGGACGCCCGGGCGGGTTTGGCGAGGTCGCCCCCCACGCGGGGGCGTGGATAGAAACATAAGCAACGACTGTAAGTAGTCGTCAAGATCGGTCGCCCCCCACGCGGGGGCGTGGATAGAAACCACGCCGCGTACCCTGCAGAATATTCAGACGACGCGTCGCCCCCCACGCGGGGGCGTGGATAGAAACCAGCGATTTCGCCCGACGACGTTGGCCAGGCGTTGCAGTCGCCCCCCACGCGGGGGCGTGGATAGAAACTTCATCGGTAGATTGGCCGGGGACACTAGGGACACGTCGCCCCCCACGCGGGGGCGTGGATAGAAACGTGGCGTGGCCACCGACGGCCACAGCCTGGTCTCGTCGCCCCCCACGCGGGGGCGTGGATAGAAACGTGGATCTCGGCCAGTTGCGGGCCAAGGGTGTTGGTCGCCCCCCACGCGGGGGCGTGGATAGAAACGCCCGTGCTGTACGACGCCGCCGCCGACGCGAAAGTCGCCCCCCACGCGGGGGCGTGGATAGAAACGATCGCAGATCCGCCGATGAATTGGCGCCGGTGGTCGCCCCCCACGCGGGGGCGTGGATAGAAACTTTCTGGCGATTCCGACTCCGGCCATGCCGCAGGTCGCCCCCCACGCGGGGGCGTGGATAGAAACACGCAAGGCGTTGTTGATCTGTACGCCCAGATGGCGGTCGCCCCCCACGCGGGGGCGTGGATAGAAACGGCGGCACACGTTGAGTCACGCTTAGAGTCACTGGTCGCCCCCCACGCGGGGGCGTGGATAGAAACTTGCTCGTGCCCTACGCCCGCCGGCGGGCGGTCATGTCGCCCCCCACGCGGGGGCGTGGATAGAAACCTGGGGACCGTGCTGTCCGGTCTTTTCGCCGCGCCGTCGCCCCCCACGCGGGGGCGTGGATAGAAACGAGGCGTTTATCGCCGGAGGATGGGTGTCTCTGTGTCGCCCCCCACGCGGGGGCGTGGATAGAAACTTGTGCGTAATACCTACTATACACTCCAGACCTGTGGTCGCCCCCCACGCGGGGGCGTGGATAGAAACGCGGCGATCTTGGTCGCCAGGATCGACATCCTGGCGTCGCCCCCCACGCGGGGGCGTGGATAGAAACACTGCAACCGGCGATTGGAAACGGTTGCTGGGATCGTCGCCCCCCACGCGGGGGCGTGGATAGAAACGTATCCGCGCGGCCCGCAGGCGGCCAAGATCTTGTCGCCCCCCACGCGGGGGCGTGGATAGAAACGGTCGATACCTCGCGCGATACAATGCTGGCATGAGGTCGCCCCCCACGCGGGGGCGTGGATAGAAACAGGGATGTATTGCTCGATATTGCTCGATCGGTACGTCGCCCCCCACGCGGGGGCGTGGATAGAAACGGCAGCCACCTGGGCGGCCTGGGCAGCGTCGCGCGCGTCGCCCCCCACGCGGGGGCGTGGATAGAAACCTGCGCGGCTGGCTGGCTCGGGCCAACGAGTTTCGGGTCGCCCCCCACGCGGGGGCGTGGATAGAAACTCGCCGAGCTCGACATCGAGCACACCGCTGACGAGTCGCCCCCCACGCGGGGGCGTGGATAGAAACGTCTCGCCCTCACCCTCGAAAATCACCCCTGCCGCTGTCGCCCCCCACGCGGGGGCGTGGATAGAAACGCCAATCGTGGCGGCGGACGTTATTGCTGCGATCGGTCGCCCCCCACGCGGGGGCGTGGATAGAAACTGACGGGGGCGGATGGGGCTCTCCTGACGAAACGGTCGCCCCCCACGCGGGGGCGTGGATAGAAACCGGACCTGGGCGGCGGAATTCACGGAGTACCCCCGTCGCCCCCCACGCGGGGGCGTGGATAGAAACCTGCCGGCCGACGCCTCCTCCGCGCGCAAGCGGGGTCGCCCCCCACGCGGGGGCGTGGATAGAAACCGGGCCAGCCCATCACCTGTCCCATCATTTGGCGCGTCGCCCCCCACGCGGGGGCGTGGATAGAAACTGCGCGGGATGGTCGTCTGACCTGCGGCCTGATGGTCGCCCCCCACGCGGGGGCGTGGATAGAAACGCCTCGGGCGCGATCGATTATCGCGGTATCTACTGTCGCCCCCCACGCGGGGGCGTGGATAGAAACTACAACCTTTGGCTGGGGTTGCCTTGGGAAGAGTCGCCCCCCACGCGGGGGCGTGGATAGAAACCTAGCGGTCCGACGCTTACCATCCCGACCGACGAACGTCGCCCCCCACGCGGGGGCGTGGATAGAAACGTGTCTCACCTGGTCTCTCGGATCGACGTGCTGGGTCGCCCCCCACGCGGGGGCGTGGATAGAAACCTCTTGTCCGGGCACTCCGACGTGAGGGAGCGTTGTCGCCCCCCACGCGGGGGCGTGGATAGAAACGTCCTGGCTGACGCCTGCCGCCTTTCTCGCGGCTCGTCGCCCCCCACGCGGGGGCGTGGATAGAAACATATCTCGGACGTCTCACCTATCACGCGGAAGAGGTCGCCCCCCACGCGGGGGCGTGGATAGAAACGGCCGCCTTGGCGGCATAAGTCCCCTCCTGCCCGTCGCCCCCCACGCGGGGGCGTGGATAGAAACAGGGCGGCGGAAGACATCACCACGGCTCACTTGGTCGCCCCCCACGCGGGGGCGTGGATAGAAACGTTGCCTGCCACGCCTGGGCAGCGTGGGCCGGGGTCGCCCCCCACGCGGGGGCGTGGATAGAAACTCCGATCGACGGGACCTACATCCGAGGGCGCGCCGAGTCGCCCCCCACGCGGGGGCGTGGATAGAAACTCGCACGCGGAGCAGGTAGCTCAGGCCAAGCGCCGTCGCCCCCCACGCGGGGGCGTGGATAGAAACGAAACGGGTGGACTACGAGCGCCTCCTGGACGCCCGTCGCCCCCCACGCGGGGGCGTGGATAGAAACCCGGCGGCCCAGGCCGGGAAGATCATCCCCAAGAGGTCGCCCCCCACGCGGGGGCGTGGATAGAAACCTCCAGGAGACTTCCAACCATGACCCAGCCCACGCGTCGCCCCCCACGCGGGGGCGTGGATAGAAACGCCGTCAGGTGTTAGCCAATAGCGCACCAGCAGCGTGTCGCCCCCCACGCGGGGGCGTGGATAGAAACTGTTTTCCGAGTTGAGATAGGGCCGTTTTCATCGCGGTCGCCCCCCACGCGGGGGCGTGGATAGAAACGGTGGTGCCCAGCGCGCGGGACTGCCTTTTGCACCGTCGCCCCCCACGCGGGGGCGTGGATAGAAACCGGTCGCTGGTTGGAGTTGTGCAAACCCGCGCTCGTCGCCCCCCACGCGGGGGCGTGGATAGAAACGGATCACCCGCGCCGGGGGCCGGGTGCGCCCGCCGTCGCCCCCCACGCGGGGGCGTGGATAGAAACGCTGCCCGCGTAGCCCGCAACCGGCAAGCCGCCGGGTCGCCCCCCACGCGGGGGCGTGGATAGAAACGATCCATGGGGTGTTGCTTCCGTCGGGCGCTGGCGTCGCCCCCCACGCGGGGGCGTGGATAGAAACGCGGCCGGGGTGATGGCCGAGCTGACCGGGCGCGCGGCGGGTCGCCCCCCACGCGGGGGCGTGGATAGAAACGCCGAATTGGGCCGTGCCGCCCGGTTGGACCAGGGTCGCCCCCCACGCGGGGGCGTGGATAGAAACCTCGATAACGACATGCGCGACGCGGGCATCGCGCGTCGCCCCCCACGCGGGGGCGTGGATAGAAACGGTCGGTACCTTGCGCACTATGGCGCGGCCATGAGGTCGCCCCCCACGCGGGGGCGTGGATAGAAACATTATCAATTTCGGCCACGTGGCTGCCGCCAACAAGTCGCCCCCCACGCGGGGGCGTGGATAGAAACTATGCCGGCACGACAACCTCGGGGCTGGCGTGTGATGGTCGCCCCCCACGCGGGGGCGTGGATAGAAACCACCCCCACGCCAACCTTGTTGGCCTCGTTCTGCGTCGCCCCCCACGCGGGGGCGTGGATAGAAACTTAGGCCGCACGAGGAGCGCACGGTGCGCCGGGCGGTCGCCCCCCACGCGGGGGCGTGGATAGAAACCAGGCCGGTGGTCAGGGGGACCGGCGTCCAGGTGGTCGCCCCCCACGCGGGGGCGTGGATAGAAACGCGGCACACCTGGTCGCCAGGATCGACATCCTGGGTCGCCCCCCACGCGGGGGCGTGGATAGAAACCGTCATCGAGAGCGAGGGACCCAACCCCAACCCCGTCGCCCCCCACGCGGGGGCGTGGATAGAAACCGCTCCTCCGCGCCGGCCGTCACAGCAGGTAGCTCGTCGCCCCCCACGCGGGGACGCGGATGGAAAGGGGAAGGAAGAAACACCTTGACTTGGGCATAGGTGAGACCGAGCGTGGACCCTTCTCCTCGTGGCGACGTGGGAAACCGCGCCGTCCGAGATTTTGCGCCGTTCTGATGTTGCCTGAGGGTCTTCCCTCGAAATCCTGCACTACGCCCCTGCTTTAATATTTTGAGGCACGCAAGATGCACACCCCGCTCGCGCGCATCGTCATTGTCGACGACAGTGACAGCGTTCTTCGTTATTTAACCCATTTGGTCACGAAATTTTTTGGCGAAGGCGCGGCCATTGCCTTTTCCGATCCCCTGGCGGCCTTGCCCTGGTGCCTGGTCAATGAGGTTGACCTGATTGTCGTGGATAACGTCATGCCGGGGCTCAGCGGCCTCCAGATGATCGAAAAACTGCGCCAGCAAGGATGCAACACGGAAGTCCCGATCGTGATGGTCACGACGTGCGACACCAAGGATGTCCGCTACACGGCCTTGCAAGTCGGCGCCACCGATTTTCTGCAAAAGCCGGTGGACCGGATCGAGTTCATGACCCGGCTGAACAATCTTTTGCAACTGGGCCGTCATATCCGCGAAGCCCGGGAGCACGCCGCCCATCTGGCGGACGAGGTTCGCAAGGCGACCAGAAGCATTCTTGAGCGGGAGCGGGAGGCCATCCTGGCCTTGTCCTGCGCGGCGGAGTTCCGCGACAACGAAACCGGCTCGCATCTGGTGCGCATGGCCACCTCGTGCCGGATCATCGGGCTGAACCTGGGCCTTGGCGAGGACGACATCGAGCTTTTGTTCGGGGCCGCCCCCATGCACGACGTGGGCAAGATCGGCATTCCGGATCATGTTCTCCTCAAGCCGGGAAAATTAACCGAGGAAGAGCGGGAAATCATGATGACCCACGCCCAGATCGGCTGGGAAATCCTGAGCAAGGGCAAATCACGTTTGATGCAGATGGGAGCGGATATTGCCTTGTGCCATCATGAACGCTGGGATGGAACCGGTTATCCCAATGGCCTGGCTGGAACCGATATCCCATTACCCGCCCGGATTTGCGCCGTCGCGGACGTGTTCGACGCACTGATCAGCCGCCGCCCCTACAAGGAGCCGTGGCCGGTGGACGATGCCCTGGCTTTTCTCATTGAAAACAGCGGCACCCATTTCGATCCCGCCTGCGTGGACGCCTTCATGAAGGACGTCGAGCTGGTCCTTCATATCCTGGGAAAATTCACTCCCGACGAAGAACTCGCGGGATTTCGCGTTCTACGTTAGATTTTGCCAGGAAAAAGGCGCCGCTGTTTTTTCCACAAAGACATACTCTGGCGCGCCGTGACCGGCGTGAAAACCTGGGGGCCGGACAACGGCTCTATCTGTACTCCCCATAAGCTTCGGACATTCTCCAGGCGACTCGGCCTCTCCTCCTGCTTCAGGCTGATGAAAAACCGATACAAAAGAGCTTCGCGGCTTCGGACCGAGAGATGACATGTGAGGAGGAGGCACTATTGGCGATTTATTTTTATTCAAGCGACTCTCGCGCCGGAACCATCAAGGCAGCAACAGGAGTAAAAGGCTTCCTTTTTCCTGAAAGCGAGACAGCTGATGCTTTTCGCATATTTTGGAATAAAAAACCAGAATATTTTCATAATTCACCTAACCAATCCTATGCTATAGCAGCAAGCAAACTCCGTAATAACAATGAGTTTAGCGAAGAACTTGATCATTTTTATATTATCGAAAAATCCAGAGTTGCTCAGGCATTATTTATGTGGAATGTTGTGTGCCGAATGGCGTATTCCGCTCACTACCATGCCCCATTACGCCTTTTTGGCAATAAAACCTTACCCATCCATCGCGAGGTGGTTCGTTACGCCCAGGCATTTACAATTTTTTTCCTCGCCGCATCGCCGTTGCTTGAAGAATCCTACGACCGGCGGAGTGGGCAAGGCTCCGGACACAGCGAGCTACACGCGCCGGATATGCGCGTTGCCTGTGCATATCTCGATGGCCGCAAAATACCTGATCACAGTGAACTGGCTGCTACAGTAGATAACTGTTTCTGGAGGATGTGGAAACATCGGCGATTTCTTGGTATTGGACCGTTTTATATTGATGCCAAAGCTGACAGCTTTCTCCACTCTGCATTGACCCTCGCTGTATACCGCCCCACACTGACTTCGCCAGGGGCACTGGGACTTGTTCTTCTACGATTCGCACAGTTGTTGCGCCAGATGGGGCGCCCCCTGCTTACGCTGCTGCACGAAGGGCGCAATGATCAGGTGGTTGAAGGACTGCACAGCCTCAGCACTCCTGCGATTCTCAGTCCACAAGGGCATATTGACCCCGTCGGATTTATTGTTAACCGGGGGCAATGGGGATCACTGGAGCAACCGAGCCAATCTGAAGATGTGTTGCGGCGGTCCAACCTGTTGTGGCATGTTTTGACCCGTTGCGCCGAAACGGCCGTGATGATGCGGGCAGGCATGACAATACCGTTGATCGAACGGCAGTTTTCAGCCCAATGGGACTTTTTCGGACGGGGCTTTGTCCCGAGCCAGGCCGTGCGTGATACCGCATATGACATAGATTTGGCGGTGATTGATCGGTTGAGCACGGGGTTGAGGAATAACCCGCAATCCCTGGCAAAAATTTCCTACTTGGCCGCAGCGGGACTAGACCTGTTCCATAGGCGGGCGGAACCAGCATTGCGCAAATACGAGGAACTGGGCGCGGGAGCCGATTTCGGCAAGGCGTTTGGGATCACTTACATGCAGGTGTAGCCATGGTGATGGGCTTTTTTCGGGTGGAACCTTTTGACAACACTACACGTGCCCAGGAAGTGCTCGCTGACTGGCATGGGCCCGTTCTGCTGCCATTGATTAAACCCGAGACCCCTGGGGGGTATTGGCTTCGTTCGGCCGAGGCAAGGCGAGACCTTTCGTTCATGACGGCCTCCGATATTCTGATTGTATATCCGGGGGTCGATGACATTGAAGAGTACCTCAAACTTCTTGACGGCCTTAGCGATACCTTTGCCACGCGTGGGTGGGACATCCGTCGCATTTATCCCGATCCGGCGGTCCTTCTCTACGATCCTGCCAATGGCGGACGGTGCCTCGTCATTCGTTTGAAAAACCCGTCGGGTGAAATCGCTGACGACGTTGTCACGGTGCGCCGTTCTCTCGAGCGACTCATCCGGGCTCTCGTGAGCAGAGGGGCCGCCTATGACATGATGGCAGCCGAAAGCAGTTTCGCTGAGTGGATCTACAAGATTGAAAATGCTGCACCAATCATGGCAGCTTTCACTCGAAAAATGGTTGAACTCGGATGCCACAGCGTTTTGGACATAGCCCTGGAGAATACCCGCAATCCGCCTCAAGACGAGTGAGCCACTGAATTATTTGGCCTTAGCTTAATACCTCTTGGCTCTTTCCGTGCGGTTGGGTGCCCGAGCGTTAACCTTCCGTTTGCCTAAAGCGATAATTCATGCATGGACACAAATCAAGGTTCATACTGCCCAAGAAACTCAAAAAACGACATGGATCGCATTCCCCTGTCCGGTGCCTTTAGTTCGGCCTCCAAGGCTATGTCGGGCTTCGCCTTCCATCGATCGGCCATTTTTGCGCACCCGATCTGTCTCGGCGTTTCCGGCGCTCGAAAGACGGAATCAATAAACGCCATCGCTTTTCCCCAAAGCGAAACTGGCGGAAGAGGTGGGATTCGAACCCACGAACCCTTGCGGGTTGCCGGTTTTCAAGACCGGTGCCATCAACCACTCGGCCACTCTTCCATTGTCTGCCCGGGCGTTGCCGTCATCGGGGTTCCGATAACCGCCCCTCGCGTCTCTCGTCGGGGGCGCGGGGGGCGATCCTACGGTTCCCGAGGGAGGCGGGTCAACTGGTTGCGTGAGCGGAACCGTACCAGCGCGGGGTATACACCCAGTCCGGACCATGCGGCCGGGGCAAACGCCGCGTGGTCGAGGAGCCGATCAACACCACGGTGCGCATGTCCACGTCCTCGGGACGCACCTCGCCCAACGTGGTCAGGCGCAGGCGTTCGTCGGGACGGCCAATGTCGCGGCCCAGCACCACCACCGTTTCCGGCCCACGCCCTTCGCGCACCACGTCAAATGCCCGCCCCAGCTGCCAGGGGCGTGCCTTTGAAATCGGATTGTAGAACGCCATCACGAAATCCGCCGCCGCCGCGTGGGCCAGGCGGGCTTCGATGACCTCCCAGGGCTTCAGGTTATCCGACAGCGACACAATGCAAAAATCGTGGCCCAGGGGGGCCCCCACCCGCGCCGCCGCGGCTTGCGCCGCCGTCAGGCCGGGCACGATTTCCAGGTCCACGGCGTGCCAGGCGGGATCCGGGCTGGCTTCCAGCGCCTCCAGCACCGCCGAGGCCATGGCGAACACGCCGGGGTCGCCCGACGACACCACCGCCACCGTTTCCCCCGCCGCCGCCAGGGTCAGGGCATGGCGGGCGCGGTCCAGTTCCACCCGGTTGTCGGAGGTGTGCAGCACCTGATCCTCGCGGAACGGGCCGGCCTGACGCACGTAGGTTTCATAGCCAATGATATGGCGCGCCCGGGCCAGGGCCGCCGTTGCCTCGGGCGTGCGCCACGCGGCCTTGCCCGGCCCCAGGCCCACCACCCACAAGCGCCCGGCTCCCGCCCCGCCGGCGGACGCGGCCAGGGCCTGGTCGAGCGTGGAGAGGCGGGCATTCAGCGCCTCGGCCACGGCAGCCAGCGCGGCGCCGTCGCCCAGAACCGGCAGCACCTGCCGGGCCTCGGGCGCCAGGGCCAGCGCCAGGGGCTCGGCCAAGGTGCCCACCAGGGGCGCCAGCGCCCGCACCAGCCCGTCCAGGGATCCCACGCCGATCACCGGCCGCCCGGCCTCGCCCGCCCGGGTCAGCGCGTCGCGCAGCGCGGCCGGACGGCCCTCGTCGGTTTCAGACTCCGGGACAACCAGCGTCGCCTCCGGCCAGAGGGGATGCACGGCCCGGGCCCACGGGGCGCCGGCCTCGTCCACGGCCACGAAAACGGGCAGCGGGGCCGCCTTGGGGTCGCCGGCGGGGCTCACACGCCCGTCCATCGGTCGCCGGGGATCAGGATCATCGCGAAATAGGGCACGCTATCGCCTTCCACCGCGCGCAGGGGCATCAGGCGCTGGTCGGCCATGGTGGCGCGCTCGGCGTACAAGGCGCGGTCGGTCAGGCCCAGGTCCTCGATCACCCGGCGCACCTTGGGGAACTGGGTCCCCAGCTTCATCACCGCCGCCGCGTCGGCCGCCGCCAGGCGCGCGCGCAACGCATCCTCGGGCAGGACGCCCGAAATCACGCTTAACGTCTGATTGCGATAAACCAGCGGCACCGCCAGCGCCGAGGCGCAGGCCACCACCGAGCACACCCCGGGCACCACCGTGGTGGGGTAACGCTCGGCCAGCCGGTCGTGCAGGTACATGAACGAGCCATAAAACAGCGGGTCGCCCTCGCACAGCACGGCCACGTCGCGCCCGGCGTCCAGGTGATGGGCCAGAACGGCGGCGCTTTCATCGTAGAAGGCGGACATCACCGTTTCGTAATCCAGCGGGGCCGGCAGGGCCTCGGTGGTCACGGGATAGACCATCGGCACCCGCTCCTGGTCCGCGCGCAGGTGCTCTTCCACGATGGTCAGGGCACGACCCTTGCGCCCCCTGGCCGCCGGATAGGCCACCACCGCCGCCTCGCGCAGCAGCCGCAGCGCCTTCAAGGTCAACAGTTCCGGATCCCCCGGGCCCACGCCCAGGCCGAACAGACGTCCCGTCATTTATTCCTGCTCCGTCGCCAGGGCGTTGACCGCCGCCGACACCATGGCGCTGCCCCCGCGCCGTCCTTGCACCGCCACGAAGGGCACGCCCCGGCTGTTGGCCGCCAGTTCGTCCTTGGATTCCGCCGCGCCCACGTAGCCCACGGGAAAGCCCAGGATCAGGGCCGGACGGGGCCCACCCTGGTCGAGCATCTCCAGAAGACGGAACAACGCGGTCGGCGCGTTGCCGATCGCCACCACCGCGCCTTCCAGGTCGGGGCGCCACAGCTCCAGGGCCGCCGCCGAGCGCGTGGTGTCGTGCGCCTTGGCCAGATCGGGGACGCCGGGATCGTTCAAGGTGCAAACCACCCGGTTGTCGGCGGGCAGGCGGGCGCGGGTGATGCCATCGGCCACCATGCGGCAATCGCACAGGATCGGCGCCCCGGCTTGCAAGGCGGCCCGCCCGGCGGCCCCGGCGCCTTGCGAGAACATCAAGGCGTCCACGATGTCGGGCATGCCGCAGGCATGGGCCACGCGCACGGCCAGCTTTTCCAGGTCGGCGGGAATGCGCGCCAGATTGGCCTCGGCCCGGATCAGGGCAAAGGACTGGCGGTAAATCTCCGCGGCATCGCGGGTGTAGGCGATCATGGGCGGGTTCCGTTTTGTGCGATTTTGGGAGCGGGGCCCCTCTTACACCACCTCGGCAGCCGACGAAAGGGACTCCGGCGCCAGACCGATCACCCCCTCGGCGGCCAGCGTCGCGAGCCGGGCCTCGTCCAGGCCCAGAAGCCCCCCCAGAACGGCCCCGGTATGCTGCCCCAAAAGGGGCGGCGCGCCCGGCGAGGGCGGCACACCCGGCGAGGGCGGCGCGCCCGGCGCAGCCTGATCCCCGTTGCCCGACAGGCGCAGCGGGGAGCGCACCAGGGGCACCGTGCCGGCCAGGGGGTGATCCACTTCCATCCGCAGACCTCGGGCGATGACCTGGGGATCGGCGAAGACCTGATCAAGGGTGTTGATCGGTCCGCACGGAACCCCCACCGCCTCCAGATGGGTCAGCCACCACCCGGTCGGGCGGGCGGCCAGGCGCGGGCGCAGCAAGGTCAGCAACGCCTCGCGGTGCAACACCCGGTCGCGGTTGGCGGCGAAGCGCGGATCGATGGCCAGTTCCGGACAGCCGGCCACGGCGCAAAAGCGCTGAAACTGGCCGTCGTTGCCCACCGCCAGCATCAGATGCCCATCAAGGGTGGGGAAGGCCTGGTAGGGCACGATGTTGGGATGCGCCGTGCCCAGCCGCTCCGGCACCACGCCGCCCACCAGATAATTCGACGCCTGATTGGCAAGGCAGGCCACGGCCGTGTCCATCAAGGCAAGATCAATGCGCCGCCCCACCCCGGTCCGTTCGGCCTCGCGCACCGCCGCCACCAGCCCCAGGGCGGCGTAAAGGCCGGTCAGCACGTCGATCAGCGCCACCCCGATTTTCATGGGCCCGCCGCCTGGCTGGGCGTCGGGCTCGCCGGTCAGGCTCATGAGGCCGCTCATGGCCTGAATCATGGCATCATAACCAGCCCGCCCCGCCGCCGGCCCATCCTGCCCGAATCCGGTGATCGAACACGTGACCAGGGGAGGATGGAGAGCCTGCAACGAGGCCCCATCCAGCCCGTAGCGGGCCAGCCCCCCCACCTTGAAATTCTCGATCATGGCATGGCAGTGGGGGACCAGGGCGCGCACCAGGGCCTGGCCCTCGGGGTGGGCCAGGTCGATGGCCACCGAGTGCTTGCCCCGGTTGGCCGACAGGTAATAGGCCGCCTCGGTGGTGTCGCGGCCCTGGGCATCCTTCAGGAAGGGGGGGCCCCAGCTTCGGGTGTCGTCGCCCCGGCCGGGCCGTTCGATCTTGATGACCTCGGCGCCCAGGTCGGCCAGGGCCTGGGTGGCCCAGGGGCCGGCCAGCACCCGCGACAGATCAAGGATCCTCAAACCGGCAAGGGGAAGCGCGGCACAAGCAGGCATCGGAACGCACACTCCGGGCAGGAAAAAGGCACAAGGGGAATCGCCTCGCCGGAACCCGGCGGGCAAAACACCGAAGGCCCGAACGCGCGCACGGGCCACGGGTTTCGGCTCCCTTCACATACGCTTCCCCGCACCGCCCTGTCGCCCCCTTTCGCGGCGGATCCGAACGGCGCGCCGCCCGTCCCCCCTGCCCTTCTCGCGGCCCGCCCCCGACCGCGCGCCTTGTTTTACACTTATTCTTGTTACGGATCCGAACAGGGAGTAAACCCTACCCCATGGGATAAAGACCCCATGCGCCCCCCCGCGCGGGCGCGTTTGCTTCCCGGCACGCACCCCCGGCGCTCCCCTGGAAAGGCAAGGGACGGGAGACAGGGCATGAGGTCCACCATGCAAGGCATCCCGCGCTTCGCTTCCTCGCCCGCGAGAAACGTTCGCCGTGGCAAGCAAGGCTGGGTCACGCGCGCGCTCCTGGCCGTGGCCCTGACGGCGGCCGTGCCCGCCCTTGGGTGGGCCGATCCGGGCATGCGCGCCAAGACGCGCAACACCCCCTTCGTGTTTGGGCCGGCGCTGTTGTTTGAAGTCGACGACATCGACTCCAGCGCCTTTGAAAAGGCGGCCCTGGACGGGGCGCGGTCGTTCTCGGCCCTGAACGGGGTTCCGGTCACGCCCTACACCCCGGGCGGGGTCGCCCAGCGCGCCCAGGGCGCCGACGACAACGAACGCTTCCGTGCGGTCGCGCAGGCCGCCGTGCAGGCCGGGCACCCGGTGGTGGTGGGCGTGGGGTATGCCTTCAGCGCGATTTTCGACAGCCTGGCGCCGCTGTACCCCAATGTCCGGTTCATCATGCTCGATGACGCGGTGCAGCAGCCCAATGTCGAATCCCTTCTTTTTCGCGAGGAGGAAGGGGCCTACCTGGTGGGCGCCCTGGCGGCGCTGGCCACCCGCAGCGGCCGGCTGGGGTTCGTGGGCGGGCGCGACATTGCGTTGATCCGCAAGTTTGGCTGCGCCTTCATGCAAGGCGCGCGCGACCAGCGCCCCGATGTGTCGGTGGCGTGGCGCATGACCGGAACCACCAGCCTTGCCTGGTTCGATCCCACGCGGGGGGCCCGGCTCGCGCGCGAACTGGTGGCCGGGGGCGCCGACGTGATTTTCCACGCCGCCGGCCAGACCGGCGACGGCGTGATCCAGGCCACCACCGGGGCCGGCCGGCTGGCGATCGGGGTGGACGTGAACCAGAACGGCCAGGCCCCGGGGCGGGTGCTGACCTCGATGCTCAAGCGCACCGACATCGCCGTGTTCCTGGCTCTCAAGGATCTGTCGGAAGGGCACTGGACGCCGGGCGTGCGCCGGCTGGGCCTGCGCGAAGGCGCGGTCGATTGGGCGCTTGACGAGAACAACATTCCCCTGATCCCCGAGGACTGGCAAGACACCCTGGACCGGCTGCGCTTTGCCATCCTGGCCGGCCAGGTTCGGGTTGCCAATTACGAGCAGGAAGGGCGGTGCGCGTTCGCGGACTTCGGCCCCTTGCCCCCCGCCACCGAATAGGAAACCCGCGCATGGAGGCCAGCACCAGCCCCTTGATGCCGCCGTCGCCCGCCCCCGTCCCCGCGCCGGTGCGCCAGCGCATCGCCCTGGTTTTGCGCGCGGGTCTGGCCGGCCTCACCCTTTTGACCCTGGTTGCCACGGCGGGGGCGCTGGCCGGATTCTGGCACCTGACCCGGGGCCTGCATCCGGTTGTGACCGAGGCCCTGCCCTCGCTGGAGCAGGCCAACGCCATGATGGCCCTGGTCAAGTCGATCGATGCCGACGCCCGCAAGCTGCCCACCTTGGAAGGCTCGTTCGCGGTCGAGACCATCGGGGCCCATCTGAACGCGAGCCTGACCGACCTGCGGACCGTGGTCGCCGCGCTGCCGGTTTCGGTTTTGCCCGAGGCCGCTCGCGCTGAGTTGACCCAATCCATTGACATTCTGGATTCAGCCCTCAGCCGTCTTGCCGCGTTGATCCGCGAACGCACGCAACAGCAAGCCTCCCTCGCCCGCCGGATCCAGGACCTTGTGGATCTGCGCGCCCAGATCACGGCACTGGGGGCCGATGCTCCGGCCAGCCGCCCCTTGCCCAGACCGGCCACCACCCCGGCGGCCTGGACGGCGATGGAGGCAAGCGGCCTGCTGCTCGCGGCCGTTTCCTCTCCCGATCCCCGGCAGGTCCTGGCCTTTCAGGCGCGGTTCGACCAGCTCATGGGCCAGTTCACGGGTCACGAGCCGCTGGCCAGCCAGGACCGGGCAACCCTGGACCTGATCCGCGATCGCTATCGCGGCCGCCTGGAGGCGCTGCGCGACGTGTTCGCGCTCCGGCTTGCCGTCTTGCGCCAGGATAGCCTGGTGCAAGGCTCGTTGCGCCGGCTGGTGGTGCTTGATCGCCTTGTTCATGGCGTGGGCGCGCTGACCCAGTCCCTGGGCACCGCCTCCCTGGAAAAGACCCAGGCGCTGGAACACGAGCTGACACGCCTGGCCCGGATCATGCTGGGCATCGCCGCGCTGGCGCTGGCGGCGGCGGTGTCGCTCATGGTGTTTGTGTCGCGGCGGGTGGCGGGGCGGATGGTGCACCTGCAACAAGGCATGCAGTCGCACGTCGCCGGCCAGCCGCTTGCAATCGAAACCCAGGGGTCGGACGAAATCGCCGCCATGGCCGGCAGCTTCCTGCACTTCGTGGAGGAAGTCCACGCCCGGGAAGCCCGCCTGGAAGCGCAGGCCCGGGACCTGGACCAGGCCAACGCCGCCCTTGCCGACGCCTACCAGGTGATTTCCGATTCCATCCGCTACGCCAGCACCATTCAACGCGCCACCTTGCCCGACGAAACCGACCTGGGCGCCCTGTTTCCCGATGCCTTCGTGGTGTGGGAACCGCGCGACGTGGTCGCGGGCGATGTGTATTGGTGCCGGCGCTGGGGCGATGGCCTCTTGCTGGTGGTGGGCGATTGCACCGGCCACGGCGTGCCTGGCGCCTTCATGACCCTGATCGCCAACGGCGCGTTCAACGGCGCCATCCTGGAAGTGCCGCCCGGCGATCCCGCCGCCTTGCTGCAACGCATGCATCAGTTGATCCAGCACGCCATGGGGTCAGGACGGGCGCGCCCTTCCGACGACCCGGCCACGCCCACCGACGGCGGGCTGGACGCGGGGGCGTGTTTCCTCAACCCCGATACGGGTGCGCTGATTTTCGCGGGCGCGCATTTTTCGCTGTTCGTGGCCGACGGCGTCACGGTCCAGGAAATCGGCGGCAAACGCATGGGGCTGGGCTATCGCAGCCTGCCCGACACCCTGGCCCTGGAAAACACCCGCGTGCGCCTGAGCGCCGGAATGTGGTATTACCTGACCACCGACGGGCTGATCGACCAGATCGGCGGCCCCAAGCGCCGCGCCTTCGGCAAGGCCCGGCTGCGCGCCTTGCTCACCGAGGTTCACCCCTTGTCCACGCCCCGGCGCAAGGCCACCATCCAGGCCGCCCTCGCGCGGTTCCAGGGCCGCGAGCCCCGCCGCGACGATGTTTGCCTGGTGGGATTTGGCGGATTTGGACCCGGGGCCAGCCTGGACGAAGCCGACGCCCTGCGCATGGAGGATTCCTTGCTGACCGGGGTGGGCGAAATCGATCAGGATCACCTGAAACTCTTCGATCTCGTCAACCGCATTGGCGGCCTGATCAGCGCCGATCGCGGCTCGCCTCGTCTGGTGCGGGCGCTGGAGGATCTGGTTTCCTACACCCATTGGCATTTTCGCCACGAAGAGCGGTTGATGCTGGAAACGGATTTTCCCGGCCGGACCCAGCACAAACGCGAACACGAAATCCTGGTGGATCAGGCCAGCCATCTTCTGGACCGCCTGGAGGCCGGCGACCTCGCGGTGTGCGATGGCCTGATGACCTTCCTGGGCGACTGGCTGCGCATTCACATCAAGGTCATGGACAAGGAGTTCGGGAATTTCCTTTTGACGGCGCAGAAGGCCACCCCCATGCCCTCTCCTGTTCTCGGAACGCCCGCAGGCCCGATATCGCCCCCAGGACAAAAGGCAGTGTCTTGAAAAATATATAGAGAATAATAAAAGCCAAGCAGGGAGCATGAAAAATGGCATCACTTGCCGACGACCTATACCAGCTGAAAAGCCAGTTCGACCGGGACAACCTCCTTTTTTGTTACAGCGGTTTTTTCACCCAGGAAGTTCTGGAAGGCATTGGCGTCGCCCTGCGCGCCAAGCTCGCCGTCGAACAGACCGAGCGCCGGGTCGCCAAGAACCTGTTTTCGGTTTTTGTCGAGCAGGTCCAAAACGTGGTGCGCTACTCGGCGGAAAAGGATGAAGGAGACTCGGAGCAAGGCGGCGAAACCGTCTTGCGGTATGGTATCTTGCTGGTCGGGCGACGGGCGGG
This sequence comes from Pararhodospirillum oryzae, assembly GCF_007992075.1. Lineage (GTDB taxonomy): Bacteria > Pseudomonadota > Alphaproteobacteria > Rhodospirillales > Rhodospirillaceae > Pararhodospirillum > Pararhodospirillum oryzae. The sequence goes on along the minus strand of NZ_BJZO01000050.1, from coordinate 5,541 downwards.
AGGTTATTTCGTGTCATGTGGTAATCTGGTGCGCGACGAGGATGTGGAACGGTTGCGCGGGGAGCTGGCCATCATTGAAACCCTCAGCCGCGAGGAATTGATGATCCAGTACAAGCAGGCCCTGCGTCGCCCTCCCCCGCCGGGATGCAAGGGCGCGAACGTGGGTTTCCTCGATATCGCGCGCCTTGCCGGCGGTGGCGTGGAATTCGATTTCACCCAGGTCCGCGAAGGCTATAGTTTCTTTGCCATGAACGCCCTGATGTAGTGCAAGGATAATTTTCATGGACAATATTTCCATTGCCGCGACCTTGCGGTCTCCGAAAATTAGTTTTGATTTTACTCACAATAAATTCAATATATCTGGCGAATCTTATCCGGAAAATGTTTCAGAGTTCTACAGCCCCCTCATCAAGGAAATGGAGGCTTATCTTTCTTCTGTTGTTAACGCGGATATTGAGTTCTGTTTTGAACTCATATACTTTAACAGTTCCACGGCGAAAATCCTGCTTGAACTCTTCGACATGCTGGACGAGGCCGCGCACCGGGGCAACCGGGTTGACATCACCTGGACCTACGAAGTGGACGACGACAACCTGAAGGAACTCGGCCAGGAATTCGGAGCCGATCTCCAGCATGCCCGTTTTTCCATGCAAGAAATCACCCTTTAATCACCCCAGGACGGACCCTTAATTAAAAACAATCCTGATTTTTAAACGGCACGTCCTCTTTCCAAGAAGCCTTTTTTGCTGACGTGAACCGAGGGGAGGCCACATCGTGGAACTGTTTGCCCGCGAACAAACGGTGCTCGATCAGGCGCGTGCCGCCTTGCAGGCCACCCCCAACCCGGCGTTCGAGGTCCTGGCCGATGAATACGGCCGCCTGGTGCGCCAGATGCGCCGCCTGGTTCAGATCAGCGATCGCAGCGAGGAGCGGCTCAAGGACGCCTATACCCTGATCGAACAGCAAAAGGCCGAGCTGGAGCGCGCCAACGCGGCCATCTCGCGCTACGCCGACGACCTGGAACAGCGCGTGCGCGAGCGCACCCGGGAACTGGCCCAGGAGCGCGAACGGCTGGAACGACTGGTGCGCCTGGGCATCACCCTGGGCCGGGAAAGGGATCCCAAGCGCCTGCCCGATCTTCTGGTGGACGGAGCCCTGGAACTGTCCGGGGCCACGATGGGCACGCTCTACACCCTGGACGAGGAACGACTGAGCGTGGCCAGCCGACGCGGCGGCCCGCCTCTTCCCCCCGATGACCCCCCTCCCGCCCCCGTCACCGAGGCTCTGCGCAATCGCGTGTTGATCCGCGTCACCTCGCCCGGCCCCAACCGGACCCGGATCTGCACCGGCGTGGCCGTCCCCCTGATCCCCCGCGGTCAGGAAACCATTGGCGCCCTGCTGCTGGAAACGCAACCGGACGCCCCGCCGTTCGCCGATGAAACCCGCCCCCTGGTCGAGGCCCTGGTCGCCCAGGGCGCCGCCGCGCTCGACAACCAGAATCTGCTCAAGATCCAGGCGATCTTGCTGGAATCGTTCATTGAACTGATCGCGGGCGCCATCGACGCCAAGTCACCGCACACCGGCGGCCATTGCGCGCGCGTGCCTGAAATCGCCCACCTGATCGCCCGCGCCGCCTGCGCCGAAACCAGGGGCCCGTTCGCCGGGTTCGCCCTGACCACCGAGGACGAATGGCGCGAATTCCGGATCGCGGCCTGGCTGCATGATTGCGGCAAGGTCACCACCCCGGAATACGTGGTCGACAAGGCCACCAAGCTGGAAACGCTGTACAACCGGCTGCACGAAATCCGCACCCGCTTCGAAGTGCTGTGGCGCGACGCCGAGATTGCCTACTGGCGGGGCCTTGCCCGAAACGAAGCCCCCGAACCCGAGCTGGACCGCCGCCGCCACGACGCCCGGCAGGCGCTTCAAGACGACTTCGCCTTCGTTGCCGCGTGCAACATCGGGGGCGAAGCCCTGGCCGAGGCCGACCTGGAGCGCCTCAAGGTCCTGGCCAACCGGCCGTGGATCCGCCATTTCGACGACACCTTGGGGCTTTCCGCCGACGAGCGCCGCCGCCTGCCCGCCGATCACCCGGCCCCGCCGGCCGAGGAACGCCTTCTGGCCGATCGCCCCGAGCACCGGGTGCCCCGCCCCGCCGGCGAGACCACCATTCCCGACCTGCGCCTCAGCATTCCGCCGCTGCTGTTCAATTTTGGCGAACTCTACAACCTGACCATCCGGCGCGGCACCCTCACCGAGGAAGAGCGCTTCAAGATCAACGACCACGTGGTGCAGACCATCGCCATGTTGCGCCGCCTGTCGTTTCCCAAGAGCCTGCGCCGGGTTCCGGAGTACGCGGGCGCCCACCACGAAACCCTGATCGGCACCGGCTACCCGCGCCGGCTCATGGCCGACGAGATGTCGGTGCCGGCGCGCATCCTGGCGGTGGCCGATGTCTTCGAGGCCCTGACCGCCGGCGATCGCCCCTACAAGAAAGCCAAGCCGCTGTCGGAGGCGCTCGCCATCATGGCCGGCATGGTCTCGCGGCGCCACCTGGACCCCGACCTGTTCGACCTTTTGTTGACCAGCGGCGTTTATCGCGTGTACGCCGAAATGTACTTAACCGCCGAGCAACGCGACCCCGTGGACCTCGATGCCCTGCGCGCCCTGGCGCGAGGCGAGCGGGTGCCGTGCAAAGCCTGAGGGGAACCGGGGGGGACTGCCGGAAAAAGCCCCCCCTGGGGCCACCAAGGCGAAGCTATCAGAGAGGGCAGGACGCGTGCGAAAGCGCCTCATTCAGGGCACCCGGGAGTCGCCGCCGGCCTTTCCCGGAACAGCCCAAACACCTCTTGCCGAACCTCCCTCCCCCCCCTACCTTTCACCATACCCTCGGATCCCTTCCGATCCACGACGAATGCGCACACGGGCCGGTGGGCTGTCGGTTTTCAGTCGGCGAATGCCCGCCCCCCGGGAGACCCCTGGATGGCGCCAGAGCCCGCGACGGTTACCTACCTTTTCCACCTGGCGGCCGGTCGCGACGAGCGCATTACCTTGCGGTTCGCGCCCGAAACCCATCTGCTGCTGCCCGAGGACGGCGACGCCCCGCCGGCGTGGACGCATCTGGCTTTTCACCCCTGCGCGCCTTGCCCGCTTGCCCCCACGCCGGGCGCCTTGTGCCCGTTTGCCCGGGCCTTGGGCGGGTTCGTGCACCGGTTCGATGCGTTCTATTCCTACGAACGCGCGGTGGTCGAGGTGATCACCGCCCAGCGTACCATGGTGGCACCGTGTTCGCTGCAAGAGGCCCTGGCCTCGATCGCCGGCCTGATCGGCGCGACCTCGGGCTGTCCGCTGCTGGCGTTTTTCCGCCCCATGGCCCGCTTTCACCTGCCCTTCGCCAGCGAACAGGAAACCCTGGTCCGGGCCTTTTCGCTGCACCTGCTGGGGGAATACCTGAAGGCCGGCGGCAGCGGGGCCCGGCCGGTGTCGGTCGAGGCTCTGGAAGCCCGCTACGCGGCGGTGAGCGAGGTCAACCGGGGCATGGCCAACCGCCTGCGCGCCGCCTTTTCCCGCGACGCCGCCGTGAACGCGATCATCATCCTGGATACCTTTGCCCAAGCCGTGCCCTTCGTCGCCGGCGAGGCCCTGGCCGAACTGCGCCCCCTGTTCGAGGGCATCCCCGCGCCGCCTCCCCGCTCCGTCGGGCGGTAAGGCAACGCGGGGGCCTTTGCCCCCCTACCCCGAAACCACGGGGAAAATGGCGGCGATGGCGATGGCGAGCGCGAGCGCCGTGGCGAGGCCGCCCACGGCGCCGTGATGGGTCCGCGCCCAGGTCCAGCGCGCGAACAGCCCGAACACCCCCATGAACACCACCAGCGCCGGCATCAGGATGATGAGGAAGAACAGGGATTCAAAATCCAAGGCGATGGCCAGCCCCAGCGAGGCCAGGAACAAGGTCCGGGTCGCCACGCCGCGCAGGAAGGAATTCCCGGCGCGGCGGATCAAGGCCTCGTCGGCCAGGATGTAGGGCACGGTGCCAAGCGCCATCACCGGCACCAGGAACCAGCGCGCCGGCCCCGGCGCCACGGCGGTCACGAAGCGATCCACCGGCAGGCCAAAGGCCACCAGCCCATAGGCCGCCGCCAGCCCCCCGGCCAGCCCCAGCCGCCCCCATTCGCTTCGTTCCAGGCGGGGGAAGGCCACGACCGGACACGCGCGCCCGGCCCGGCGTTCGTGCCGGCACCACCACGCGAGCCCGGCCGCCGTCAGCAGGCCATAGACGGCGGCATGGGCCACCAGGTAGTCGCCAACCAGCGTGGGCAGGAAGTCGGTGGGCAGCGGGCGCAAGAGCACGGGCGTGGCCAGCGCCGGGCCCACGGCAAGCCAGAAGAACGGCCGCCCGGTCAGACGGGCCGCGCTCTTGGGCGGCGGCGCGATCCTTGGCAAAAGGGTGGACAGCGGCCACGCCAGCCCGACGACCCCGGCCAGCAGCACGCCGATCCACGGCATGCGCGCCGGCACCGGGCCGGCGCCGTGGCGGTGGAACACGGCATCGAGCCACGCCACCGTTTCAGTGGCGGCCACGCGGCTGAACAGCACGCCAATGTGCTCCACCCCCGGAGCCAGCACATAGCGCCGGGCCGTGCCCTGGTCGATCGACCCGTAGGTCGCCTCGGCCTGGGGCGCCGAGGTGCCGGCGACCATGGCCACGGCGCGCAGGGCCTCGGCCTTCAGGGCGTTTTGTTCCAAGGCACCCACGATCACCAGCAGGTCGCGGGGCTCGGTCGGGGTCACGGCCGGCGAGAACATGGAAACGGCGACGGTCGCCGCCACCGCCGGCTCGGCGGCCGCGTAGCGCACCACGATGTCGGAAGCCATGGAATGGCCCAGCACCGCGAAGCGCGGCTGATCGGGCACCAGATCGCGGGCGAACTGGGCCACCTGGTGAATCTGGTTGAGCAGATACACCGTCGCCCCGTCCACGTTGGCCAGATCGCCGCCCAGGGGTTCGGGATGGCGGCCGTGGCCCAGGGCATCGAAGGTTACCGCCACGTAGCCGGCCTCGGCCAGGGCGATGGCGAAATTCTGCATCAGCTGCTGCGAGCCGGCGAAGCCATGGGCGATGACCACCGCCGGCCCCAGGGGACCCTTGGCCGGCTGGAACACCGTCACCGGTGTTTCGTCAACGAAGGTATGTCGAATCTCCAGATCGGCCAGCGGCGCCATCAGGCGCGCAAGGGCCAGGACAATCATCAAAGCCGCCGCCAGCGCCACCACGGCGCGCGGGGCCACCACGGACCGCCAGGCGGTCCAGCGAGGTGGCGTCATGCCGTCATCCCTGTCGCGGGCTCCACCGGCATGGCGGAGCGGGACCCACCCGCTCCCCCCGAAGGCGGGGGAGCGGCAGACAGGCGCCCCCCGGAGCCTCCCGGACCGGCGCCTGTCTCAAGACTCCTTTGTTGCCCTCCCCGAACCTTGAGTCAACGCCCTGACCAGGGCAATCAGGTGAACCGATCGCCCTGGAGTGTTTACCCTGCCCTCAAA